>CAWUXP010000308.1:0-3236 GCA_963926495.1 Candidatus Ilumatobacter herschelensis | reverse complement strand
GACCTCGCCCTCCTTCGAGCCGAACGGCAAAATTTCGACCCGGCGGGTCACTACTCGCGGCCCGATGTCCTCCAGCTGACGGTCGACCGCACTCGCCGCACCCCGGCACGGTTCATCTGATGCAGCTGTCCGATCTTCCCCCACTCGATTGGCTTGACGATGTCGGCGACGCAACCGTCGAACGCGACATGCTCACGATGCACGCAGCGCCGAAGACTGACTGGTTCAACGATCCTGCCGGGCCAGCACGTGTTGCGAATGCGCCCGCCTTGATGTGTCCAGTCAGCGGGGACTTTCAGCTTGAGGCGACGATCAACGTTGACTTTGCAGCCACCTTCGATGCCGGTGTGCTGTTCGTCCATCAGACTGCCGACGATTGGGCGAAGCTGTGCTTCGAGCGCGATCCGAAGGGCCAGCCGATGGTCGTCACCGTTGTGACGCGCGGGGTTTCAGACGACTCGAACGAACCGGCAGTCATGGGGAACACCGTCCGCGTGCGCGTCTCTCGCTTCGGGACGGCCCTCGCCTTTCACTACGTGGGTCGCGGCCACGACGGAACCGCGTCGTGGGTGTTGTCTCGACTCTTTGCGTTGCGCAGCCCGGAGCTTCCGATGCGGGTTGGATTCCTCACGCAGTCGCCGACCGGAGACGGATGCAGGGCGAGGTTCAGCGACGTCGTCTTCGTATCAACCACGCTGCTTGACCCTCGCGACGGTTCCTAGATCTGGCGGACCAACTCGATGAACGTGACACCAATATCGAGAGGGATCGTGTCGCCGCTCGCCGCGTCGAAGAACGTGAACGGGTCGAAGGGCGACGGTCGTGAACACGTGCCAGGTACGGCACGGCCGTCGCGGTGCACGACTGCCTGGCCCGAACCGATGCTGATCGGGTTCGGTGATCGAGCATCGACCGGCGACGGCACGTGTTCGCTCTCGATGATCACGACGTTTGATGCGGTGATGGGGATATCAGGCTCAGCGAGGTGAGGCACACCGTCTTGAAAACGGAGGTATCGACCTGAGCTGACATCCCAGGTCCATGTCACATCGACGCCGTCCATGTCGACATCGAACGTCGAGTCAGCGGTCGATGGCAGCGCACCGGGGGCCCAGGTGGCATCGATGCTCCACAGCGGCCGGGCCGGGCCGGCCTGGGGCGCGTTGGCGAGTACACACGTCGGATCGAGGAGGAGGTTGTGTGGGCCGGGCCGCGTCGGCTCTCGGAAGTAGCAGGGGCTACTTTGCGCGGTGAAGTCGACCAGGACGCCGGAGTTGGCCGCTGCAGTGAGCCATTGGCCAACACCGACGTTGGCCCCTGAGTAGGTGAGGATTGGTCGGTTCATCGCCGCGAGTAGGTCGAGATCGGCGGTACGTGCCGAGCGGGCTGGCCCGAATTGTGCCGGGATTTTTGAATGGAAGAGCGCGATAAACCGCGTCACCCCTTCGACGTTGAGCTCGATGACGGCGTCTGCCTGATCGAGTCCGAACTGCGGCCGCGCCAGACGAAAGTTGTCGACTTTCATCGCGATGATCGGCCGTGCAGCGACCTTCGCTGACGCCGGCAACCCGGTGAGCGCAGCAACGCCGTTGAGGGCGGGGAACGGAACGTAGGGCGGCCACTGCGGCACACCGTGAATGTCGACGGGAACTGGCTTGGGAGTCGGTTGTGCTCCGAAACGGGTGTCGGTCCGGCGGTTCGGGAACGGGGTGATGCCTTCGATTGCTGATACCCCATTGATGTCAACGATCATCTCGGCTGCAGCGGAGCTGAACATGCAGATGTCGCCGTTCTCATCGGCCGCGACGATGAGGCGGTTCGACCAGGTCCGAGCAACATCACCGCTGTAGTTGAGATCGGAGCGGTCGATCTCACCCGCAACGTTGACGGGGAGGCCGACGGCGCACGGATACGCGGTGACAAAGCCTGGCGTTTGCACATTGTCGACAGCGAGTTGGCCGAGGACGATTCGCCCACCCTCGGCTCCGGGAACCCGAAGTCGCAGTGTGTCGCCCGCAGCAATCGGAGCGACGCGCGGGCGGCCCGCTCCGGTACGTGTGTCGGTCCGCCGATTGGCGAATGCCGTGATTCCTGCGTCGGTGACACCGTTGATGTCGATGACCAGGTGTGCTGTGGCTGAGGTGAAGAAGCAGATTGCTCCGTCGGCATCGGCCTCGACGATGAGGCGGTTCGACCAGGTCGGTGCCACGGTGCCGGTGTAGTTGAGATCAGAGCGATCGATTGCATTCACTGGGTTGAGTGGGAGCCCTGCTGCGCATGGATACGCGGTGACGAAGCCACGGTCACGCACGCCATCGACAGCGAGTTGTCCGATGACCGTCTTGCCACCGATGGCTGCATCGACCTTCAGCTGCAGGGTCTTTCCACGACCGACCGGGCCCGCTGCTCGCTCCGAGGTGGCGAGTCGCGTGTCCGTTCGGCGGTTCGGGAATGACGAGATACCAGTGTCGAACGAGACGCCATTGACATCGACGATCAATTCGACAGGTGTGAGTGCGTAGAAGCAAATGTCGCCGTTTCCGTCGGCTTGAACGACCACCCGGTTCGACCAGGTCGCGGTGATCGTCCCGTTGTAGTTGAGGTCGGAACGCGTGATTTTGCCGGTGATGTCGCGCGGGATGCCGTTCGCGCAACCGTACGCGGTGATGAAGCCTGGTTCGCGAGCTTCGTCGACAGCAACCTGACCAATGACGGTCTTGCCGCCGAACGCCTCGGGAACGGCGATTCTCACGACACCACCGGCCGCGACCAACTGGGCAGCGATCGGCTCCGTTGAAATCGGGAGATCGAGTTGGGCAGAGATCGACGCCGTGGGCGCAGATACAGCGATCAGCACGCTGCCGATCAGCAGTGCCACTCCACGTCGTACGAATTTCACCGGCAAGGTCGCGAACGTAGCGAATCCTGCCGGTCTTTTGGGCGCGGTCAGGAATGCTCTCCGGGCGTCATGGGAGGTAGCGCAGCAGGGAGTTTGTGGCGAACTGGGCGCGGTACGGTGATGGCGTGCCGCTTGACCTCACGCTTGTCCGTTCCCAGTTCCCCGCCTTCGCTTCCGTGGATAACCGCGATCAGTCGTTCTTCGAGAACGCTGGCGGCTCGTTTGCCTGCTGTCAGACGATCGACGCCCTGACCACCTATTACACCGACACGAAGGTGCAGCCGTACTCTGAGTTCGGCTCATCGGCTCGCGCCGGCAATCAGATGGATCGTTCGCG
>CAWUXP010000307.1:0-3341 GCA_963926495.1 Candidatus Ilumatobacter herschelensis | reverse complement strand
GTCGAGTCGATCCCAAAACCGAACTCCTGCGCGCCCTACGAAGCCATCCGCGAACGGTGCCACCGCGCTGGCTGTATGACGACCGCGGCAGCGACCTATACAGCCAGATCACCCGGCTGCCCGAGTACTACCAGACCGAGGCCGAACGCTCGATCCTCGAAGCCAACGCCACGATGATCGCCGAGATCGCCGGCGCCACCACGGTGATCGAACTTGGGTCCGGCACCAGCGACAAGACACGCACATTGCTCGATGCGTTTGTTGCGCACGGCTCGATTGAACGGTTCGCTCCGCTCGATGTGAGTGAAGCCACGCTCGTCGAGGCTGCCGAGATGCTTGGTGAGCGTTACCCGGACCTCGAAGTGGCCCCCGTCGTCGGCGACTTCAATCGGCATCTGCATCGCCTGCCGGTCGGCGGGACGAGGCTGGTCGTACTCCTTGGCGGCACGATCGGCAACTTTTACCAGGAGGAGCGGCGCGCCTTCCTCGGTGCGCTCTCCGACGTGCTTGAACCGGGTGACTGGCTGCTGCTCGGCGTCGACCTCGTGAAGCCGATTGACCGCCTCGTCGCCGCGTACAACGACAGCCAAGGCGTCACCGATGCGTTCATTCGCAATGCGCTCAACGTGATCAACCGCGAACTTGACGGCAATATCGACGTCGGTAACTTCGACTACGTGCCGTTCTGGGATGGCCACGAGGAACGGATCGACATGCGGCTCCGTGCGTGTGAGCCCGAGCATGCCCGCATCGAAGCGCTCGACCTCGACCTCGACCTGGAAGCCGGCGAAGAGCTACGCATCGAGATTTCAACCAAGTTCCGCAAGGACAAGCTGCTCGCCGATCTCGCCGAGATGGGTTTCACCGATGACGAGTTCTTTACCGACGAGGCAGGCGATTTCGGCCTCGCCCTCGTTCGCCGTCAGGCGTAGATATCAGGACGGAAGCTGAGCATCGAGCCAGTCGGTGATACCGGCGACGACTTCGGGCCACTCGGGCTCGTTCATGCACTCGTGGCGGAGGCCTGCCCACAACGTGCGCGTGACGTTCGGAAGTTTACCGATTGGCTCTGATGCCGACGGCGGCACCAGAGTGTCGGCTTCGCCGTGCAACACGTAGGTGGGCAGTGTGATCTTTGCGATTACTGGCGAGGTCGCTTTCATTGCGTCGAGAATCTGGCGACCGAGCGCTGCAGTCGAGCCGCCGACCCGGAGCGGGTCGTTGTCGTAGCGTCGCTGGACGTCGACATCGCGTGACAGGACCGACCCGTCGAAGTCAGATTTCACGTGGAGCTTCGGGGCCACGCGGCTGAGCACTGGTACTGCCACGCGCTGCCAGCGTGGAATCTCGGCACTGAGCGCTGGAGCGCTCAGTACGGCGAGATCGGGCTGCGGACGATTGCTCACCAGGTACGCCGCGGCGATCAGGCCGCCCAGCGAGTGGCCCATCAAGGCAACCGGAACCCCAAGTTCGCGCCGCTTGGCAAGGAGGTCGGCGACGTCGTCGACGTACTCGCTGAAGTTGTTGACGAAGGCGCGTCGGCCGCCAGACTTGCCGAAACCTCGCTGGTCGAAGCCAAGCGTGTCGTAGCCAGCAGCAGCGAGGGCCTCGCCCACATGTTCGTAGCGGCCGGAGTGTTCGCCAATGCCGTGAACAATCAGGATCGCTGCCTTCGGAGCGTCAGCGGCCCAATGCCGCCGGAGCTGCTCAAGCCCATCGCGTGTTGTACCGAGGCTGATCGTCGCTGTGCTCACGGCGAGTCAAGTTATCGGGAGGGTTCGGCGCTCGAAAATCACCGCTCAGCGGTCAGTTCCATTTCGATCCACTCAGATGTGTCGAGTTGTTCATTGCGCGGCCGGACGGGGGCCCGGGCCGGTGGTCGAACCAGCACCCTGGTGCGTTGCCGCCAGGTTGGCCGGGTGGCCGCGGCCCGTTCGTGTGCCCGTTCCAGATCGACACGCACCTGCTCGGCGATCGACCGGTTCGTCAGACGGAGGATCATCAGCAGTGCTACATCCATTGCCGAGATGCGACCGTGGCAGGTCACGACGTGGCCGACTTCGACAACGCGTTCAGCCGATGCCTCGGACCCGAACTCGGCCAGCTTGGCGCCGGCCAGCCAATGTGTGGCCGCTGGCCGCTCGGCCAACAACCCGGCGGCAGCGACCACCACAGTGCCAGTTGAGCTCGCCGCCATCCACTGGCACTGTGGCTCGACGTTCCGGAGCCATGAAAGCAACGCCTCGTCATGTGCGGTTCGCTCGACCCCGATGCCACCGGGGACCAATACGACGTCGGGCCGAGTGGTTTCGGAGAAGGTCTGCTCGACGTTTCGACGCCCACCGATGCCGACGACTTCGCCCCGTGCAGCCCCGACACCGACGAGTTGACAATCAGCCAGGCCTGACTTGGCGAGTTGGCGAAAGGCGAGCGCGAAGGCTTCGCATTCGTCGATCGAGACACCGGGGAACAGCACGAGGGCCACCTGCACAGCACCAGTTTCCCACAGCCCGAAGTTGAAGGCTGTGGTTCCGTAGAGTCACTGCATGACCGCCGCCACAAGTACCACCGCCCGCGACCGACTGTCCACGACGGGCGTCTGGTATTTCACCGATGGGATGTCATCAGGGCAGGCCGCCGAGGCTGCTGGCCGCATCGAATCGCTCGGCTACTCAACCTTGTGGCTTCCTGACACAATCGGCCGCGACCCGTTCGCGCACATCGCGTGGCTTGCCTCGCAGACCACGACGCTGCAGTACGCGACTGGCATTGCCAACATTTTTCACCGTCACCCGGGGCCGATGAAGCAAGCAGCGAACACGCTCGCTGAGCAGACGGGCGGCCGCTTCGTGCTCGGCCTGGGGGTGAGTCACGGGCCGATGGTCGCCGGGCTGCGCGGCCTCGACTACTCCAAGCCGCTGACCAAGATGCGGGACTACCTCGCAGCAATGGAAACGCAGCCGTACCGCGGTATCGCACCCGAAGACGAGCCACTCGTTTTGCTCGCCGCGCTGGGCTCGAAGATGCTCGAACTGTCGGCAACGGCGGCCGACGGGGCCCACCCGTACTGGACGACACCGGAGCACACGGCGATGGCTCGCGAAGCCATTGGGCCTGATGCGCTGCTGTGTGTCGAGCAGAAGGTGGTGTTCACGACTGACGCCGACGCAGCACGTGCGGCTGGCAACCAGCAGATCGATCGTTACGCCGCGCTGCCGAACTATCGCAACAACTGGATCCGACTCGGCTTCACCGACGAAGAGATCGAACAGCGTGATCACCGTTTCGTCGATGCCGTGGTCGTGTGGGGTGACGAGGATCGGGTGCGGGCCGGGGTGCAG
>CAWUXP010000306.1:0-11369 GCA_963926495.1 Candidatus Ilumatobacter herschelensis | reverse complement strand
CGTAGATACTCGAACACCTTGCGGACTTGTTCGAGCTTGATGCCGGCATCGAGCAGCTTCTTGATCGTCTTCAATTCGAGCAGGTCGGTATAGGAGTAGCGGCGCCGACTACCGCTGCCGCTGGCATCGCTCAGCGATGGGCGGATCAGGTCGGTGCGGGCCCAGTAATCGAGCTGGCGGTACGAGATGCCGACGACGGTGGCCGTCTGCGTGCCGCTATAGCCGAGCGCTTTCGCGAGCTGTTGATCGTTGAGTCGTGCGTCGTCCATGGTCCTGTCTCCGGTTCGTTGATCCCGACAGGCGACACGGTGTGCCGATGGTTGTCGAGGCTCACGCGGCGGCACCACAAACGGGTAGTTACAGCTCTGTGAGATGCATGACTCTACGCAGCTACCACTCAACCGTCAACCATTGATTGAGAGTTTACTGGACGCGCTGCAGTGGATGTGCTCGACTCGTTAGTGAGCGCAACGCCTCACTCACGCGCAAGCGTTCAGGCTTCGAAGTCTTCAGGGCTGACGGTGTCGAGAAAATCTTTGAAGTCGTCGATGATTTCGGCGGCGTCAGTTTCAGGCTCGGCCGGAGCGTCTTGTGCTTCGGCATCCATCAGTTCGTCGCTGGCAAACAAGGGTGCATCACATCGAACTGCCAATGCCACGGCGTCGGATGGACGGCACGAGATGACCTTCTCCCCCGTTGTAGACAACAGGTGTACTTCGGCATGAAACGTTCGGTCAATCATTGCAGTGATAACGATTTTCGTGACCGATGCCCCGAGTTCGCCGAGCGTGACGAGGAACAGATCGTGCGTGAGGGGACGAGGCGGCTGAACACCCTCGAGTGCGTAGTGGATTGCAGATGCTTCAGGCGTCCCGATGTAGATCGGCAAAAGGCGGTGGTTGCCGCCTTGTTCGCGGAGCAACATCATCGGCGTATTCGCCGGTACTTCGACACGGACGCCAACGAGTTCGAGAGGTATCACCGGGTTGACGATACTCAGTCTTCGAAGTGCTGGCGCATCGCAGCTTGCATCAATGCGTCGCGCAGCTTCCCGCCAAGCTGATCGAGATCGACGAGATGCTGGCGAGCCTGACCTGTTGCCTGCGGATTGCGTTGGCGGAGGAGTGGCTGGATCATCTGCTCGAATAGGCCGACTTCGCGGTCCGCAGCAACCTTCCATCCTCGGAGGTGGCGGGCATCGGCGCCAGCGTCGAGGAACTGCTTGGAGATGCGGGCGATGTTGAGTGCGCGTTCGTCGTACATTGCGCTGGACCCTCGAACAGAGGTGATCAGTCCGTACGACTCGAGGTTCTCGAATTCGGCGGCGTCCAGGCCAGCCATCGAGCACAGCTCGGCTCTGGTGAGCACGACGCCAGGAAGGAGACCGGGGGCCGAAATTATCGCGGAGGGCGGCGGGGGCGACGGTGCAGCGGCCGGATTCGGGTCTGGTTCAGGGGCTTGCGGCTCGACATCCACTGATTCGGCAACCTCGGTTGCGTCGGCAGGCGGTGCGGTATCGCCGCTGAGCCCTCGAGCTGTTTCTTCGGAAAGGGCGGTGCGTGCGAAGAGTGCGTTGGCTCCCGTGGCGGTGCTGACGACCTGGGCACTGAATGCTGCATCGTCGGGCATGTTCTTAATACCGCGTGGGCGTGGGATCTCCGTGGTGGGGTCGATCTCGCCTGAGTCGAGGCGATCCTTGATCACTCGCAGCGGTAGGTAGTTCTCTCGTTGCTCGCGCAAAATGCATCGGAGTAGCTCGACATCGTCGTCGTAGAACTTGCGGTAACCCGATGGGGTGCGCTCAGGGTCGATCAGACCTTGACTCTCGAGGAAACGAATTTTCGAGATGGTGACGTCGGGGAACTCTTCGAGAAGGAGCGCGAGTACCTCACCGATAGAGAGGTGAGACATGGATGCGCTAGGGATCAGTTGCTCAGCCATCGTGACGCTCGAAGAACACGAGCCGGAACTTGCCGATCTGTAGTTCGTCGCCATGACGGAGCAGCATTTTGTCGATGCGTTCCTGGTTGACGTAGGTGCCATTCAGAGAACCAGCGTCGCTCGCGACGTAGCCGTCGGCAGTTCGTTCGATCTCAGCATGACGTCGAGAGACCGTGATGTCGTCGAGGCTGATTTCACTGTCGGGGTGACGACCGAGCTTTGTGGTGGTCTCTGCGAGTGAAAATCGGGCGCCAGCCTGTGCACCGGCACGAACGATCAGGACGCCGATCTCAAGGGGCAGCTCGCCAACCGGGATAACAATGTCGTCGTCGGGGCCCGGCGCGTCTTGCAGCGGATCTATCGCCGTGAGAGTGATAGTCCGGTCGGTTAAGGAGTCCAACGGTTCACCACAGCTCGAGCAGAAGGCACTCTCAGGTGGGTTGCGGTGGCCGCACTGGTTGCAGAACACATAGGTACTCATGTGCGTTAGCCTTCCGTGAGCGCCCGGTAGCTGCCGGCGTCCATCAAACCTTCGAGCTGAGACGGATCGCTCATTTCGATGGAGCAGAGCCAACCGTCACCGTAAGGATCACTGTTGAGGAGCTCGGGGGTGTCATCAAGCTTGTCGTTGATTGCAACAATTGTTCCCGACACTGGTGCGTAGATGTCGCTCACCGACTTGGTGCTTTCGACCTCGGTAAACGAGTCGCCAGCAACGACGACGCTGGCAGCCTCGGGCGCCTCAACAAAGACCACGTCACCGAGGGAATCCTGAGCGAACTCGGTGATCCCGATCGTGACGATGTTGCCGTCTTGGCGGATCCATTCGTGGTCAGACGAGTAGCGAAGGTCAGCGGGAATGTTCACGAGTCCCACAGTAGCCAGAATCAGGGTGCAGAAGGAACCCTGTCAGCACGGTTGAGTGCGACCTTCGGTGATGCCTTTGCGGACCTGCGGGATGTAACTGATGCCTGTCCAATAGCTCAGCGCTAGCCCCGGTATACCTGCCAGCCATGCCATGACGCTGAAGAACCCGGACTCGAAGACTTCTGCGTTGCCGATCAGGAAACTCGGTACCGCGCCCATGAGGAGGAACGTGGCCGTCTTGCCCCACCAGGTGACGTCGAAGCGTTCCATCTCGAAGAACAGTGTCGCAATGGTCATCATCAGCCCGACGGCCACCTCGCGGAAGAGCACCGCCAGGGCGAACCAGAGCGGAATCGAGCCATCAATGATGATGGCGATGACGGAGACGAAGAAGAAAAGCCGGTCGACCGTCGGATCGAACATCTTGCCAAATTCACTGACCTGGTTGAAGCGGCGTGCGATGTAGCCGTCGATCCAGTCAGTCGATCCGAGTGCGGCGAGCATCCATGCGGCTCCGGCTCGGTTGTCCTGGCTGAAAAGGAGCCAGAGGAACAGCGGGAGGCACAACAGGCGGGCCAGGGTGAAGAGGTTCGGCGCCGTCCAGAGGTTGTCGAAGAGGCCGGCTTCGGCTGCCTCGGCGTCGGGGATGGCCGATGTTGGTTGAGGGTCGGTCACGAGTCCATCGTACGTGGCGCGTACTGTGGCCGGCGTATGAGCACTGTCTTCACCATGATCATCAACGGCGACATTCCCGGCACGTTCGTCTGGCGCGACGAACGCTGCGTGGCGTTCATGTCGATCAATCCGATTACGGCTGGCCACGTGCTCGTGGTGCCGATCGAAGAGATTGACCACTGGATCGACGCGTCCCCCGAGCTGAACGCTCACATGTTCGACGTGAGCCGCACGATTGCGCAGGCACAGCAGCGCGCGTTCGGCTGCGCGAAGGTCGGCATGATCATCGCCGGCTACGAAGTGCCCCACGCCCACATCCATCTGATCCCGACGAACGAGATGCGTGAGCTGTCATTCGCTCACGCTGCTGCGAGCGTTGAGCGTTCCGACCTCGATGCGTGGGCAGCAGCCATCACTGCCGAACTCTCAACCTGAGATTGGGGTCGTGAGGTCGGGTGTGTTGTTCCGGACGCTGTTGACGTCGGTACTCACGTCGTAGAGGCGCAGGATGCCGTCGTTGCGGGCGGTGAAGAGGTCACTGAGCGACTCGATGTCGGCGTTGCTCGGGTCGAGCCACTCTTCCCATCGGTCCCGCGGCACGAGGACCGGCATCCGGTCGTGGACGACCGACATATCGGTGTTGGCTTCGGTGGTGATCACAGTGGCGCTGTGCAGCCACCGCTGTTCGGGATCTGCTGCGTCTTTCCAGGCGGACCAGAGCCCTGCGACGGCCAGCGGGTTGCCGTCGATGCGCTCGATAAACATCGGCTGTTTGAGCGGCTTGCCCTTGCTGTTGGACGGGCCGTCCGGCGAGCCGGGCTTCCATTCGTAGAAGCCGTCCATTGGGATGATGACCCGCTTGTTCTTAACGAGGCCACGGAATGATGCCTTCTCGGTGATCGTCTCGGACCGGGCGTTGATCATCTTTGCGCCGATCTTGCGTTCCTTCGCCCAACTTGGGATCAGGCCCCAGTGGAACGCTTGAACGTTCTTGTTGCCTGCTGGGTCGGCGACCACACCGTAGATGTCGTGGGTTGGTGCGACGTTGAAGTTCTGGCCGAGCGATTCGATGCTTGGTGTCGCACCGAAGTACGAGGCAATCGCGTCGGGGGTGCTGGAGGAGACGAAACGACCGCACATATCAGGAGGTGGCGTCGAGGAGCGCTGCCGTTGTGGCGTTGACCGCCCCTGGCGCCAGTCGGTACCAGATCCAGCGGCCGCGCTTGTCGCCGTCGACCAGCCCGGCCTCGGAGAGAACTTTGAGGTGGTGCGACACCGTGGGTTGCGACTTGCCGATTGGGGCGACGAAGTCGCAGGCGCACACTTCGCCGGCTGGCGACGTGGAGATCATTGACAAGATTTGCAGCCGAACCGGATCGGCTAGTGCCCCAAGCCGATTGGCGAGCACCGATGCGTCGGTCGCATTGAGCTGCAGGCTCGTTCCATCACAACAGGTCGCTGATTGATCGGTCATCACAGATCATTATAGATGTCATATTGATGGGTGTCGATGCAATCGAGTACGGTGCGGCTCGCTGATGAATACCGCTCCTCCCCCACTGACGACTCGACTTCTCGCTGAAGGCATCGGGTGCGCGTTTCTTGTGATTGCAGTGATCGGGTCGGGAATTATGGCTGAGACGTTGTCGCCGACAGATGTTGGGTTGCAGCTCCTTGAGAACTCCGCAGCGACCGCTGGTGC
Organism: Candidatus Ilumatobacter herschelensis; assembly: GCA_963926495.1. Taxonomy (GTDB): domain Bacteria; phylum Actinomycetota; class Acidimicrobiia; order Acidimicrobiales; family Ilumatobacteraceae; genus Ilumatobacter_A; species Ilumatobacter_A herschelensis. The sequence continues at coordinate 6,184 of CAWUXP010000306.1, read as the reverse complement.
TCTCATTGGCTTGATCATCATGTTTGCGACCGTGTCGGGCGCCCATTTCAACCCGGCTGTCACGCTTGTGGAACGCCTGCTTGGCCGCATGAACAACACCGCAGCTGCGAGCTATGTCGGAGCGCAACTGCTCGGTGGCTGCGTCGGTGCGGTGCTTGCCAATCTGATGTTCGCGGAGCAGACAGGGCGGGGCGCCATCTTCCTGTCGCAGAGGGATCGCAACACTGCAGCCGAACTGCTGTCGGAAGTCATCGCGATGATCGGGTTACTCCTCGTGATCCATGGAGCCGCACGGCTCGGCAAGCCCCATGTGGTCGCCGTAGCAGTTGGCGTGTGGATTGGCGGCGCGTATTTCTTCACATCATCGACGAGTTTCGCCAACCCGATGGTGTCCGTCGCCCGAACCTTGAGCGACACGTTCGCCGGCATCGCTCCGTCGTCGGCCCCTGGCTTCATCGCTGCACAGTTGGTCGGCGCGCTGATTGCCCGGGCGATCATCCCGACGCTGTTCCCCGTCGAACCTGCCAGCTGAACGCCTGGCGCCTTACAGCCGGTATCGATCGTCCCAATACGTGGCTACCTCGGGATACCGGTTGTTTGCAGCGGGCGCCGGGGGCTAGGAAATTGTGGCGGTGGCTGCCGGTGCTGGGGCGTTGTCGAGGTCGGGCAGGCGCAGGGTCAAGAGCCAGGTGATTGCAACGAATGCGGTGGCACCCCAGAGCGCAACCGGCAGCCCGCCCCACAGGTACAGCAGGCCCGACAGCAGGGTGCCGACGAGCCGCCCCACGGCATTGGCCGAGTAGTAGAAGCCGACATCGGTAGCAACGGCGTCGTCGTCGGCATACGCCAGGATCAGGTATGAGTGCAGCGACGAGTTGACGGCGAAGACGATGCCAAACACGACGAGCCCGATCACGATCGCAGCCGTGACCGCGACATTGGCAGCAACGAGCCCGGCAATCGCTCCAGCAACGACGCCGAGCGCCAGTGACCAGGTTCGAGCAGCCTCCACATCGCTGGCACTCGATCGGAGGATGCGGGGTGCGATCGATTGCACAGCGCCATATCCGATTATCCACGCGGCGAGGAATCCGCCGATCCCGTAGAACGACCAGTCGAGTTCGGTTTCGAGGAACACGGGAAGTGCCACGACGAACCAAATGTCGCGGGATGCAAAGAGGAAGATTCGCGCTGCGGCCAAACGGTTGACGCCGGCCGACTTCGTCAGAATCGAACGCAGCGGCGCTTTGCGCTTCGACTTCCCAATGTCTTCATTGAGCATGAACATCACGGCTGCCAGCGCCACGGCGACAAGGCTGGCCAGCACCCAGAGTGCTGCATCGAAACCGATTGATGCGAGCAGCGCGGCACCAATGAAGAACCCGACGCCCTTCAGTGCGTTCTTTGATCCGGTGAGAATGGCGACAAGCCTGAACAGTGCGCCGTCTTCGGATCCGGCAACGAACTTCACGGCACTCTTCGAACTCATCTTCGTCAGATCTTTCGCAATGCCCGACAGTGCCTGCACGGCCATCACGAACACGACCGAGACCCACTCGGCCCATGACACCTGTTGGAACGTCAGCGCGATGAGCGCAACGACCTGGAGCGCCAGGCCGGCCCGGAGTGTGATGCCGAGCCCTGTCCGTGAGCCCACCCAGCCGCCGAGCAGGTTGGTGACGATGCCCATGAACTCGTATGCGAGGAAAAGGAAGGCCAGTGCCACCGGCGAGTAGCCGAGGCCGTTGAAGTAGAGCAGCACCAACATGCGCAGGGCGCCGTCGGTGATGGTGAAGGCCCAGTACGCCCCGGTGACGAGTGCGTAGTTCCGACGGTTCATGTCAATGTTGGCCGGGCGATCAGAGCGCCGCAGCGACCTTGGTGGCGAGGTCGGCCATGCGGAATGCGTAGCCGTACTCGTTGTCGTACCAAACGAGCACTTTGAGCATGCAGCCGTCGATGACCATCGTCGAGGGGCCGTCGACGATGCCCGACCGGGTGTCGTTCGTGTAGTCGGCCGACACGAGTGGCCGATGTTCGAAGCCGAGGATGCCGGCGAGTTCGCCTTGGGATGCCTCGAGGAAAAGCCCGTTCACTTCTTCGACCGTGACGTCGCGAGACATGGTGAAAACCGCGTCGGTCAGTGACGCGTTGAGCAATGGAACGCGCACCGCAGCGCCGTTCAGCTTCCCGGCAAGCTCGGGGTAGATCATGGTGATGGCTGTTGCTGAACCGGTCGACGTGGGGATCAGCGAGTTGAGTGCCGAACGGGCCCGACGCAAATCTTTGTGCGGTGCATCGACGATTACCTGGGTGTTGGTGACGTCGTGAATGGTGGTCAGTGCACCGCGTTCGATGCCGATCTTTTCGTGCAGCACTTTGACCACAGGCGCAAGACAGTTGGTGGTGCACGACGCTGCGGTGATGATGTGGTGGTTTGCCGGGTCGTACAGATCGTCGTTGCATCCCATCACGATGTTCAGAACACCTTCAGATTTGACCGGCGCAGCAACGATGACCTTTTTGACGCCTCCGTCGAGATAGGGCTGGAGCGCTTGGGTGGTTTTGAATTGGCCGCTGCACTCCAAAACGATGTCGACGCCGTATTCAGCCCACGGGACTCCCCCGGGCGTGTCGTGTGCCGAGTAGCTGACCGGCTGGCCGTCGATGGTCATCGAGTCGCCGTCAGCTGCAACGTGGCCGGCGTAGCGCCCGTGCACGGTGTCGAACTCCAGCAGGTGCGCTGCGGTGGCAGCATCACCCTGAGGCTCGTTGATGTGAACGAGCTGCAGGTCGCTCCGTCCGAAGATGCCGCGTACGGCCAGCCGGCCGATGCGGCCGAAGCCGTTGATGCCGATACGGGCGGGGTTGCTCATCGGCGACGACCGTAGTGCCGCACCCGAATGAGGGGTGGTGAACGGCGAGTGAATTTTTCACGTCGCGAACAAATGCGTACGTCATGCCACTTTATGTAAGTTGGCGGTAGCGTGCCAGTAATAAACTAAGAGAAGGATGCGCTATGGATCAAAATCGGAATCAGAAGCTCAAAATTGTTGCTGGCGTCGGGGTTGCCATTTTACTCCTCTGCGGAGGCATCGCCTCTGCCTTCTGGACCGCGGCGGGTTCGGGCAACGGCGAGGTCGGCGCGGGGGACGTCGTCGGCATCACCGTCAACCTTGACACCGTTGTTACCGGTCTGTATCCAGGCGGCCCGGAAGTCACCCTCAGTGGTACCTTCGACAACTCCAACTCTGGCCCCGTGCGCGTCGCGACCGTCACCGCTGTGTTCGGCACCTTCGCATCAGGATGCCTCGCTGCTGACTTCACCATTGGCGGCTCGGCAACGGTCGGCGCAGACATCCCCACAGGAAACGCCCAAGGTTCGTGGACTGGCTTGAACATCAAGATGAACAACACAGAGATCAACCAAGATCCCTGCAAGCTGTCGACCATCCCGCTGACCTTTACGAGCGACTAAGACGTCGAGCCCGTGGGATTCGACCGTACGAAACGCCTGGGCTTGCTGTGACCCGGGCGAACGTCGTGCGTCGCTTTTCTCTGACGGCCGTCATCACGGGCGTCCTCATCGTGTTGTCTCTGGCCGCTGGTGCCGTTGCCCGGTCGCACTGGACGGGGTCGGGGTCAGGGGCTAGCGATGGAACGACGGGAGAAGCTTTGGCGCTCACACTCGTTCCGGGGACCCCGGCCAATGACCTCCACCCTGGCGGCCAAAGCGCTGTGGTCCTCACCATCTCGAACCCGAACAGCTTTGATGCGCACGTCGATTCGCTCGAGCTGGACGCCAGCCAGGGCGATGGCGGGTATGCCGTCGATGCCAGCCACTCGGGTTGTTTGGTCGAATCGTTCGCATTCGCGACGCCGCAAACCAACGGCGGGGCTGGGTGGATTGTTCCATCACACGACGGCATCGTGGACGGCACCCTCGCCACAACGTTGGCGTCTTCGCTCACCATGAGTATTGATGCTGCGAACGCCTGCCAGGGCGCCAGCGTGACGGTCTATTTGAGCGCAACGTCATGACCCAGCCGAACTACAACGCGCTCCCCGCCCGTTCGATGTGGGCGAGCCAGCGTTGGCTGCGGCGTCTGATTGCCCTGACGCTCGCGCTGAGCCTCACGTCAGGTGCGGCGTTGGGGTTTTGGAGCGCCGGTTCCACCCCTGGAGGAAACGGCGCGTCAACTGCAGCCAGCGTCGACCAGGGCGCTATCCCGACGGCGATTTCGGTCGGAGGTGATGTCACCGTCAGTTGGGCGGAGAGCACTCTGTCCAGCGGCGACTCGGTGTCGGGATACAGCATCGAGCGTTACGACGCGTCGGCCGGCGCACTACAGAGCGTAGGAGCGGGCTGTGCCGGCACTATCGAAGCGCTTTTTTGCATCGAGGACGCCGTGCCTGATGGAGCGTGGGTCTACTCGGTCACTCCCCTGCTCGGCACTTTCTGGCGGGGCGCTGAGAGCCCGAACAGCCTCACAGTCACGACCGATTCAACACTGCCCGTTACTGCGATCTCCGCGACAGCCACGTACGGCACCATTTACCAGAGCGGCAACACGATCTTCTACCGCGGTGCCGCTTCGGGTTCGTTCACCCTCACCAACGCTGTCAGCGACTCAGGCTTCGGGCCCGCTTCGAGCACGACAGAACCCCTCGGCGGGACCGCGACGGGCTGGTCCCACGAACCTTCGACGGTGTCGATACCGTCTGGAGGGCCGTACGTTTCCAACCCGTTCACTTGGACGGCCGCAACCGACAGCGCGCCCACAGAAATGGTCACCGGCCGCGACAGCGCTGGCAACGGTGTCACCACGACGTTGTCGTTCGTCGACGACTCCGACGCCCCGACGCCTGGCAGCATTTCGTACCCCGACGGCACCCAACCCGACGTATCCGTAGTCGTCGCCTTCAGCTCGGGGGCAGATTCGGGCTCGGGCATCGCGAACCGACAGCTCCAGCGATCCTCCGCCCAACTGAACTCCGGTGTATGCCAGTCGTTCACCGCCTTCACCAACGAGGGGCCGAGCAACCCGACCTCGCCGTACACCGACACCAACGTTGTCGACGGGTCCTGTTATCAGTACCGCTACGTCACGGCCGACCAGTTGAACAATCAGGACGTCGCGACCAGTACGAGCATCGCCAAGGTCGTCTCCTGCCAAGAGTGCCCGAATTTGGGCAGCGCGGATTCGTATTCGGTGTTGGCTGTCACGAGTGTGACGAGCACTGGTTCGACGAGTCTGGCCGGTGATCTTGGGGTGAGCCCGGCGGGCTCGATCTCGGGCTTCGGCCCGGGCCAAGGCTCGGTGGCTGGCAGTACCCACCTCAACGACGCGTCTTCAGCTCAGGCCAAGGCCGACATGGACGCGGCATACGCCAACCTCGATGCTCGCATGCCGGGCACTGCCGTTGCCGGCGATCTCTCCGGCAATTCATTCCACAACGGCATCTTCTACGCGGCTGCGGCAGTCACGCTGGCGACGAGCGTGACGTTGGATGCAGAGGGTGACCCGGACGCGGTCTTCATCTTTCAGATGGACGCGGCGTTTGCCGCGGCTGCGAGCAGCGAAATCGTGTTGTTGAATGGTGCGCAGGCTTCGAACGTGTTCTGGCAGGTTGCTGGCGCGGTGTCGGTTGGGGCGAATGCTTCGTTCAAGGGCACGATTCTCGGTGGCGCAGCGGTATCGCTCGGAGCGGACGCCCAGTTGTTCGGACGCATCCTGACTGTCGGCACGGTCACGTTGTCGAGTAATCCGGTCACGTTCACGACGGCGACTCCGCCAGCGGTGACTATCGATGGTGGCACGAGCACTGTGACGAAGCTGGCGCAGCCGACAATTTCGGGGACGACGGACGCACCGGAAGGTACGACGGTCACGGTCAAAGTCGATGGGCAGGAACTGACGACGAGCGCTCAGAACGATCTGAGCTGGTCTGTGACCACGGGGCCTCTTACTTCGGGGCCGTACACCGTGGTGGCTGTGGTGCGCGACTCGGCAAGTAACGCTGGCTCGGCGTCCCAGGAGTTGACCGTTGAGATCAATCCTGACCCGGTGGTGCTGGGCAGCGCGGATTCGTATTCGGTGTTGGCTGTCACGAGTGTGACGAGCACTGGTTCGACGAGTCTGGCCGGTGATCTTGGGGTGAGCCCGGCGGGCTCGATCTCGGG
>CAWUXP010000305.1:0-3173 GCA_963926495.1 Candidatus Ilumatobacter herschelensis | reverse complement strand
CAGGAACTCGGCGACGTCGTTGGTTCCCCAGCGCGGCCAATGGTGGCTGGCGAACATGAGCGCTGTGTCGGCGCCGAACAGTTCGAGTGCCTCGTTGATGTACTTCGACCAACCGAGCGAGTCACGCGCCTGCGCACCGCGAAGGGGCAAGAGGTTGTGCATGTTGTGCGAGCAGTTCTCGGCCATGCACAGCCAGCCCATTGGCTTGCCATCGGGACCTGCTTCGCCTTTGTCCGGGAAGAAGAAGTTCATTTCGGCGGGCGCTTCGGCTTCGGGCGTCAGCTGGAAGATGATCCGGATGCCGTCGACGACCAGTTCCTGGCCGGTCTCCATGATCGAAATCGTTGGTGGAATGAGCCCGACCGTGCCCGTCGGTGTGGCTTTGCCGAGCCCGCAGTCGACGTGCTGGAGAGGCCCGGCCGGCAGCGTCATGCCGAACTGGTAGGACGCACGGCGGCCCATTGCTGGGCCGGCAATGACGTTCTCGAAGACGGCCTCGCGCATGAACTGGTCAGGGGCGATGATCTGAACCTCACCAGCCTCGACCGCAGCCTCGTCAACCACGCCGCGCACGCCACCGAAGTGATCGATGTGGCTGTGCGTATAAATCACCGCGGTGACGGGGCGCTCGCCGAGTTCGGCGTTGGCCAGGTCGAGGCATGCCCGAGCACACGCTTCGCTAGTCAGCGGGTCGATGATGACCCAGCCGCGATCGCCAGCAAGAAAGCTGATGTTGGAGAGGTCGTAGCCACGCGCCTGCCACAGGCCGGGGGCAACTTCGAACAGGCCGTGTACCGCATTGAGCCGGGCTTGGTGCCAGAGGCTGGCGTGGACCGAACTCGGAGCGACCTCCGACTCGCGGACGAAGTCGTGTCGGCTGATGTCCCAGACGGTACGGCCGTGCTCCTCGATCAAACCTGTCGCGTGCGTGGCGATCAGCCCACGGTTGGCGCGTTCGGTGTCGGCTGGGTCGGCGGTGAACTGGCTTGCTGATGTCGCGAGGATGTCGAGTGTGTGCTGCGTCGGTGGTTGTGGAGAAGCGGCCATGCAACAATGCTGACACGTCCGATGGCCCAGCGGCGAAATCGCCAACGGGTGGGCCAACGGGCGGGGACGGGTCGCGAGGAGCGGGTTGGAGGACGCGCGGGTCGTTGGCAGCAATCAGGATTCGACCTCGGCCGACCGTTCACCGCGTTGTACGGTCGGGTTCGTGAAGACTCGTCGACTCCTGTCTCTTTCGATCATTGCTGCGCTGGGTGTTGCAGCCTGCGCCGGCAGCGACGATGAGGTTGTGTCCTCAGTCGCCGAGCCGCCGGTGACCGAAGCAGCGGTGCCGGCCGCCGACCCGGTCGTGACCGAGCCGGCGCCGCTCGCCACGGAGCCCGAACCAGACCCGGTCGTGACCGAGCCGGAGTCGATCGACGCGGAGCCGGAACCCGAACTGACCGCGTACGATTTTGCTGCGGTCGAACCGGTCGTGCAGGCATTTGTCGACGACCGAGGGTTGAACGGTGCGGGCCTCGTGATCGTCGATGCCGACGACGGCGTGGTCCTCGAGCGGTACTGGGGCGAGTTTGGCCCGGAACGTTCCTCGCTCATTGCATCGTCGAGCAAGATGCTCGTAGCTGGCGTGCTACTGAGCCTCCAGGACGATGGACTCCTCGACATCGACGCGCCGGTTGCCGACGTTGTCGACTGGGGGTTGGGCAACCCGGAGATCACGCCAGCGCAACTCCTGTCGAACAGCTCGGGTCTCCTCGGGTTGTTCCCGGACTTCGGCTACGTGCCGTATATCTGTCAATTCCTCCCGACGGGCACGCTGCAAGACTGCGCCGAGAGCATCTTCACCTCGCCGGAAGACGACGACGTGATTGCGGGGCCCGACGTCGCTTTCAACTACGGCGGTGCACAGTGGCAAGTCGCGGGCGCCGTGGCCGAAGCAGTGTCGGGTAAGTCCTGGGCTGAACTGATCGACGAGACCTACGTCCAGCCGTGCGGCGTCGACTCGCTGGCGTTCAACAACCACTTCACCCAGATGGGTGAGGGCTTCAACTACCCGGTCGAGTTCAACTCCGACCCGTCGACGTTGATCGACACCGACAATCCGAACCTCGAAGGCGGCGCCTACATCACGGCCCCCGACTACGGCCAACTGTTGCTGATGCATCTGCGCGGCGGCCTCTGTGGGGACGAGCAGGTGCTCTCGCAGGAAGCGCTCGACACGATGCACGCCGACCGAATCGCTGCGGTTTACGACGGCTCAGCCGGTGGTGCCGGCACGGGGTACGGAATGGGCTGGTGGATCGATCGTGCCAGTGGTCGAATCAGCGATGCCGGCGCGTACGGCACGGTCCCGTGGCTCGATCTAGAAGACGGATACGGCGCCTACCTCGTTGTCGAGTCGACGTCCGGTGACGGCAACGCTCTCGCTAGCCAGCTGTATGACATCGTCGACGACGCTGTCAACGCAGCCTGATTGATTGCGCCACGACATGTCCGACAACATCACCTTCTATGACGAAATCGAGAGCTACTGCGCGCAGCTGAGCACCGCGCCTGGCGGCTCGATCGACCTCCACGTTTCGACCAAGGCGGCCGCGTTCGACGTGGTCGTCGAACGCTGGGGCGGCGAACGCGATGTCGTGTGGAAGTCACTCGGCAACCCGGGCGTGTCGACACTGCCACCAAGTGATGCCGACAGCAACGGATGCGGCTGGCCGGCCTCGTTGTCGATTGCTGCCGACCCAATCTGGCGGTCGGGCTTCTATCTCGTGACGGTCACTGCGGCAGGCGCTGCGCCTGGCCGTGACGTGTCGTACTGCGGCTTTGTTGTCACCGGCAACCCGGACGACCGGGCGGGCGCTGTGCTCATGCTGTCGACGAATACCTGGAACGCGTACAACACCTGGGGTGGGGAAAGCCTGTACACGGGCGGCAAACAAGTGAGCTTCGAGCGGCCATGGAGCCGCGGGATGCTCAGCCGGCCGGAGGTCGATCGGGACGATCGGAAGTCACGGCCGACGCGCTGGGGTGAAGAGCCCGACGTCAACGGCGACTGCTTCCAGGAGTACCGGTTCGCGCACGGCTACCCGGCAGCGATCGGCTCGACCGGATGGTTTGCCCACGAGCGACGATTCGCCGAGTGGGCCGAACGAGCTGGCTACCGGTTCGAC
>CAWUXP010000304.1:0-20715 GCA_963926495.1 Candidatus Ilumatobacter herschelensis | reverse complement strand
CCTCCGCCTGGAGATGATGGAGTCCGGCGTGTACGAGAAGGCCGCATTGGTCTTCGGCCAGATGGACGAGCCGCCGGGTGTCCGCCTTCGTGTCGCCCTGTCGGCGTTGACGATGGCCGAGTACTTCCGTGACGTCGCTGGTCAGGACGTTCTGTTGTTCGTCGACAACATCTTCCGCTTCGTGCAAGCGGGTTCCGAAGTCTCGACCCTGCTCGGCCGTATGCCATCGGCAGTGGGCTACCAGCCCACCCTCGCTGACGAGATGGGTCAGCTTCAGGAGCGCATCACCTCGACGAAGGGCCGCTCGATCACATCGCTGCAGGCCGTGTACGTCCCGGCTGACGATTACACCGACCCGGCGCCGTTCACGACGTTCACCCACCTCGATGCCACCACCGAGCTCAGCCGTACGGTTGCCTCGCTCGGTATCTACCCGGCAGTGGATCCGTTGGCTTCGACGTCAACAATCCTCAGCCCCGAAGTCGTTGGCGATCACCACTACGGCGTTGCTCGCCGTGTCCAGGAAACGCTCCAGCGCTACAAGGAGCTGCAGGACATCATCGCCATCCTCGGTTTGGACGAACTCTCCGAAGAGGATCGCCTCACGGTGTCTCGGGCCCGTAAAGTCGAGCGCTTCCTGTCGCAGCCATTCTTCGTTGCCAAGGTCTTCACCGGCCTTGACGGTGAGTACGTGCCGGTTGCTGAAACGGTCGAGTCCTTCGAAGCGATCATCGACGGTGCGCTCGACGATCTGCCCGAGCAGGCATTCCTTAACGTCGGCAACATCGACCAGGTGCAGGCCAAGGCCAAGCAGCTGGCCGAAAGCTGAGACGAATCATGACGACGCAACCCGCAAAAGGAGCCGAGTAGTGGCCGAGGCGCTGAAAGTTGAAGTCGTCTCACCCGAGCAGGTTCTGTACTCGGGCGAGGCTGACATGGTCATCACCCGGACGTCGGGTGGAGGCGAAATAGCGTTCCAGGCGGGTCATGCGGCATTCCTCGGCGTGCTCGTCGAGAACCATACGCGGGTCTTTCAGACCGATGGCAAGGTCATCGATCTCGCCATCCATCGTGGGTTCGTCGAAGTCAGTGGCAACCCGACCAAGGTGTCGATCCTGTCTGACACAGCCGAAATGGCTGAAGACATCGACGTTGATCGGGCCAAAGAAGCACTCGAACGTCATCGACAGACGCTGAAGTCCGAATCGGTCGACAAAGCCATTGCGGACGCCGTTGCTGGCAAGGCACGTGCCGAGGCTCGCCTCACTGCAACCGGGACAGGCTTTACTGCCTGATCCTTCAGACATAGCTCTGTACGAAGTGCGAGTTCCTGTTGCTGGTATCGGCTTCCAGGACTCGCACTTTGTTGTTTTCTCCAACATCTCACGGCCGGCGGCGGTCCACCATCGATTTCTTGCGCATGGCCAATCGGCGTCAATGAAACCGGTCTGGGGAACGGGTTTGTCTGCGTCGGCTTGAACTCGGTTGCACGATTCGGCCTGGCAGCATGATCTGGACTGGGTACGGTTCTGAAATGACTCGCTTTCCGTTCGCATCCGCCCTCGTGACCGGGGCATCGTCTGGGATCGGTGCGGAAATGGCGAAGCAGTTGGGTGAGGCCGGTGTTCCGACGGTGCTGGTGGCGCGCCGCGGCGACCGCCTGCAGGAGATCGCCGATCGGTACGATGGTTTCAGCATCATCGAGGCTGACCTCGGCACAGCAAGGGGCGTCGAGGCCGTGATGAGAGCCGTCAAGGATCCTGAGATCACCATTGACCTGGTGGTCAACAACGCCGGTTTTGGCACGAGTGGACAGTTCGCCGATCTTGACCCGCATCGCCTCGGTGATGAGATCGACCTGAACGTCAAAGCACTCACCAAGATCAGTAACGCCGCACTCGGCGCAATGCGTCAACGGGAAAGTGGTTACCTCCTCAATGTGTCGAGCGTAGCCAGCTTCCAGGCGGCCCCGGGTTTGGCGGTCTACGCCGCAACGAAGGCGTACGTGACCAGTTTGACCGAGGCGCTCCACGAGGAGATGCGGGGAACCGGGGTGAATGTTAGTGCGCTCTGCCCAGGCCTGACAAAGACCGAGTTTCAAGAGCGCAGCAACACCAGTGAGTACGAAGCCACGTTCCCCAACTTTGCGTGGACCTCGGTCGAGTCGGTGGCCTCCGCTGGCCTCGATGGCGTGGCGAAGAATCGGACGATCATCGTTCCTGGAATGTTGTATAAGGGTCTCGTCGCGACCAGTGGCGTCGTGCCGCGATCGGTCGCGCGCCGCCTGAGCTCGATGGCCTCTACGATCCGGACCTGATCTGGGCAGCGAGTCGAAGAGCTACTCAAGAGCGCGATACTGCTGCAGTGGCAGTGGCAGTGTTCCGGCGACGTCTACGTCACTTGAACGTGTCCACCGGCTCGGCGACGGCACGTAATTGTTGTCGCTTCATCGAGTCAGAGTTGTTGATGAGAAAGGTGACGACCACGCGGCTGTTGGCCATCGAGCGCGGCGTCATCCTTGCCAAACAGCTGGTCGTCTTCCATGCGTCGAGTTCGGCCCTGAGACAACAACATCTGTGTTGACTGTTTGCGGTGCACTTTTGACTTGAGTTCCTCTTGCCGGGTCAACACTGCATAGTCCCCGATGGCGTCGAACGGCACCACCTGGTCGCGCGCACCCTGTTGTGACAGATGTCCGAGCCTCGAGTGGCTGGCTGACACCCGACAGTCGAGTGTCATCGGCTTGACTGTGCACGTGATTCCCGTTGCTGCCCAATACGGGCCTCATGTTGAACTGGCACACGGTGTTCCCGTCATGGTGAACACGCCGTTGTCACACGCCATGCAGCGTTCTGGAACCCAATCAATCTCGCGAACCCTTGACGTCATCGAGTGCTTCCTTGAGGTCCCCGAGCGGGGTGTGAATGAGATCGCTCGGCTCTGTGGCCTGAGCCCGAGCACTGCGCACCGGGTGGTCAGGGCGCTGGTGGCTCGGGGCTACCTCGAACAGAACGCCAGTCGCAACCGTTACCGGTTGGGGCGCAGCGCGGCTCAATTCGCTGATGCCGTGCGACGACACGTTCCCGCCTGAATTCACCTTTCGAGCTGCCGTGCTCACCGGGGCCCTGTGAGAACATGGCGTTGATGAACGTCGCAGCTTTCGAGATTGCACTGAGGTCGGTTGGATTCCGTGGGAGCGTTGAGCACGATGCCGCCGCGCGCATTGTCTACGGCACAGACAATTCTGTCTATCAACTGCAGCCCGTTGGGATTGTCGTTCCCACGTCGATCGACGATCTCACAGCGATAGCACGAGTGAACCACGAGCTGGATACACCATTTGAACTGGTCGCGCGCGGTGGTGGAACAGGCACCAACGGACAGTCGCTGACCAACGGTTTAGTTGTCGACACCCGGCGCGCCATGAATCGGATTATCTCGATCGATGCCGCTGCACAGGTCGCTGTCGTCCAGCCAGGAGTCGTGCTCGGCCAACTGAATGCCGCTCTCCAGCCGCATGGACTGTTTTTCGCCCCGCACGTCTCGACGGGCTCACGAGCGACGATCGGCGGCATGGTGTCGACTGATGCCGCCGGCAAGGGCTCGCTTGTCTACGGCAGGACAAACAAGCACGTGCTCGGTCTCGAAGTGGTGTTGGCTGACGGCACACCCTGGAGCGTTGGCAAGGTCACCGACGCCGGGCTCGACCGCCTGGCGCAACGGACCGGTCGCCTCGGCGACCTACATCGTCTGGTTCGGGAGGCGACGCTGGGCCTTCAACCTGATGCGTTTCCCGATGTGCCGCGCGGGTTCTCCGGCTACAACCTTGCCGACGCCACCGCCGGGCCGGGCATCGACTTCACGAAGATTCTTACCGGCTCGGAGGGCACGCTGGCATTACTCGGTGAGATCACCGTGCACCTCGAGACGCTCCCTCGAGAACCGCATCTTGCGGTGATCGCCTATCCACGTTTCGAGGACGCAGTGCGCGACTCGAACCGATTGAAAGTGACCGGACCGATTGCTATCGAGTGTCTCGATGAGCGGACCATCTCGTTGGCGACGGCATCACCGGCGTTTCCCAGGTTGGCAGCGTTGCTCGGAGCTTCGTTCGACGCGTCTGGCTCTCTGTTGCTGATGGAGTTCGACGGCAGTGACGGCATCGACGAGTTGCGGGATTTGCTGGCCGCCGCACCGGGTGCGACCGCCACCTCCACCGCGATGACGACTGACGCAGCCGACATAGCGGCGATCTGGAAGGTGCGTGCCGACGCTGTTGGTCTACTCGGTCAGGCTGTCGGCGGCAGGCGTTCGGTGGCGTTTGTTGAAGACTGTGCGGTACCGCCACATCGTCTTGAGGAGTTCGTTGCCGGCTATCGCAGCTTGCTCGACTCGCATGGCTTGAGCTACGGGATGTTCGGTCACGCTGATGTTGGCTGCATTCACGTCCGCCCCGCACTTGACCTATACGACGAGTCGCACGAGCGGCTGCTGCGAACGATCTCCGACCAGGTACATACGCTTGTCGCGAGTTTCGGTGGGGTGTTATGGGGTGAGCACGGTCGGGGATTCCGCGGCGAGTATCTCGACCTGGATGACGACACAGTCCAGCGGATGCGGCAGATCAAGACGGCGTTCGACCCGCGCAATATTTTGAATCCCGGGAAGCTCTACGCACCATTAAAAGGCGCACCGCCGATCACGAAGATCGACGAGGTGCCGCTGCGCGTTCACAGCGACCGGTCCGTCGCGTTGGCCCACCGCCAGGAGTTCAGCAGTGCGTTCGGTTGTAACGGGAATGGCATCTGCCACCACTGGGGCGAGGCCGAAGTAATGTGTCCTTCGTACAAGGTGACGTTGGATCCGCGACTCTCGCCGAAGGGTCGGGCTGATTTGTTGCGGGGTTGGCTTGCACACCCCGATGATGTCGATCTGACCGACGATGTCGCCGTTTCGTTGCGTCAATGCCTGTCGTGTGGGGCATGCACGGGGCGATGTCCGGTCCAGGTGGATATCCCAGAATTGAAATCGCGCTTCCTTGAGCGCCACCCGGAGAGGAGCCGACGGTTGCGTGTTCGAGACGGACTGTTGAGTCGATTTGAGTCGATGTTGCCGAGGGTGCTGATGATTGCGCGAGTGGCCGGTCCGCTCCAACGGCTGGCCATGCCGATCTTCGAGAGGTGCCTTGGCATCGTCGATCTGCCCCGTATTTCGACGGGCTCGTTGAGCGCTCGGCTTGCCGCTCTCGAGGTCTCAGTCGTCGATGGCGCACATGGTGTCGGCAACGCCACGGTGATCGTGCTGCCTGATGTGTTCACGGCGTATATCGACCCCGACGTGCTCGACGCAACGATCCATGTGCTGCGCGCTGTGGGGGAGCGGCCCGCGCTAGCTCCGTTCCTGCCGTCGGGCAAGTTCGACCATGTGAAGGGCAGGCGCCGCAGGTTCGCCAAGGCGGCTGCCCAGCAGCGCGAGCTGATTGAGCGGCTGGCTCGTCACGGCTTGCCGCTGGTGATCATCGAACCAGCCGTCTCGCTGCTGGGTGCGCACGAGTACACCGCCATTGACGGGTCATTCCCGAGCGGTGCAACACTGTCATTGGCAGATTTCCTGGAGCCTCGGCTCGCGGCGCTGCCGTCGTCCACTGGGCGCGGCAACGAGGGGATCGTGCAGCTGTTCGGTCACTGCACCGAAGTCAGCCTCGCCCCGGAGCGGATGGGCTCGTATCGCTCGATGCTCGAATCTGCTGGCTTCGACGTGCAGACCGAAGCCACGACGTGTTGCGGAATGGCGGGCATCTTTGGACACGAAGCCGAGAGCCAAGAGATGTCGACGGCGCTCTTCGATATGGGCTGGCGACCGAAGCTCGAAGTCGGAGATCCGGTGCACCGATGCGTCAGCGGTTATTCGTGTCGGAGCCAGTCCAAGCGGTTCGGTCACACGTTGACGCACCCGATTCAGGTGCTCGCCGCCGCGCTGTAGAACGTCAGGAGACGCGTTGCTGATGGCGAATGCCGGCGCAGAGCAGTTCGAGCATGTGATCGAACGAATCGTCGGCCTCGAGTTTGTGGGGGTGGCCGTCGCACAGTTCGATGTGGGAAAAACCGTGAAATGCTGAGCGCAGCGTGCGGGCAGCGTGGACGCGATTCTCTGGGTCGAGGTCGAAACCTGTGAGCGACAGCGCGATCACCTCGACAATGCGGTTGACCGCAGCCTGGAGTTCGTCGTCGCCGGTGCAGGGATATCGATCCGTGGCAGCGTAGAGCCCGGGGTACTCAGAGGCCACTCGTCGCCAGGCATGGCCGACTGCCGCCACGGCATCATCACCTGCGACACCGATTGCTGCAGCGGCCATCGAATCGGCGATGAGCTTGCGGCCGCGCAAACTCAGTGAGCGGACGAGGTCCTGGTAGTTCTCGACATGGCGGTAGAGCGCTGGTTGACGGACGCCGAGCTGTTTGGCTACCGACGTGAGCGTCACTTCGTCGAGGCCGTGAAGGTCAGCTAGCTTCGCCGCAGCGTTGACCACAGTGTCGTGGTCGAGGGGCGTGCGTTCGGACCTGGAAACAGAAGTCATCGTCTGTTTGAACCTATAACAGCAACGTGAGACTGACTTTATTCAGACGGTCTGGCTAGGCGCGAGTGCCGTCACGCTTGCAGGCTGGAGATGACGGCGACGTTGACGATGTCGTCGATACTGCAGCCCCGCGACAGGTCATGGAGGACGCCGCCAAGCCCTTGCAGCAGCGGCCCGAACGCTTGGGCTCCGCCGAGGCGTTCGGTGATCTTGTAGGCAATGTTGCCGGCGTCGAGGTCGGGAAAGATGAACGTGTTCGCATGGCCGGCCACGGGGGAGTCGGGCGCCTTGCTCGCGGCGATAGCTGGCACCCATGCTGCGTCGAACTGCAGCTCACCATCGATGGCAAGGTCGGGTGCGAGCTGCTGAGCCAACATCGTTGCGGTGCGGACTTTGTCGACTCGCGGATGCGCTGAGCTGCCCTTCGTGGAGAACGACAGCAGTGCCACGGCGGGGTCAATCCGTGCGAGCTGCCCGAACGTGCGGGCGCTGGACACAGCGATCCAAGCCAGCTGTTGGGCATCCGGGTCGGGGATCACTCCGCAGTCGCCGTAGACGAGTGGCGTGCCGTCGGGCAGGACGAAGAAGAAACAGCTACTGACAGTGCCCGCACCGCGGGCGACGCCGAGGATGCCCAGGCCAGCGCGAATCACATCGGAGGTTGGCCGACTCGCTCCGGCGACGCACCCGTCGGCCTTGCCGGTTTTCACCATCAGGGCGGCAACATGCAGCGGGTCGGACAGGTCGACGTTCGTACCGAGCGGAGCAGCAGCAGCTCGAATCGTCTCATCAAGGTGGTCAGCCGCTCGCTCGATCACGATTGCGTCGGCGAGACCATCGGCGTTGAGCCGCTTGGCAGCCTCGTGGGCGCGGTTGTCTCCAGCGTCGGCGAGCACGATCCGCTTGCGGTTGGCCCGTGCCCGCGCATACCAGCTGTCGATGAGTGTCATGAGAAGTTTGCTCTCCGTGGGGTCGGCCCATATCGCAGCCGAGGGATCAGCCGAGGGCGGCCTTGAGGAAGCTGGTGTCGACCGATCCGCTCAAGTCGACGATCGTCGGATCGATCCAGCCGTGGTCGATGAAGGCCTCGATCTGAGCAGACATGTCAGCGGCAACCGTCCTGCCCAGCCAGTCGTCACCCAGTTGCTCTTCGAGCGTCGGGAACGAGAACCATGTGGGGCCGGCCAGGAAGTTGTCGACGTCTTCCAGACCGGAGGCTTTCGCGATGATGCCGTTGGTGCCTGCAGGGTTCGCGGCCCACAGGTTGTTGAAGTCCTGGGTGGCCTTGAGGAACGCGGCGACGGCATCGGCGTGGACCTCACCGAATGAGGTGGGAATCGACACAATGTCGTATGTCCTGATCCCCAGCTCGGAGACCTGTTCGGCGCCGGTCATGATCAACTCGCCCGCGTTGTCTTCAATCATCGAGACGACCGAACTGCCGAACGAGCAACCTACGTCGACGTCGCCAGAGGCGAAGGCGGCGAGCGTCGTGGTGCCGCTGTCCGTTGGCAAGATATTCAGCGATTCGATGTCGACGCCGAGGAAGTCCATCATCGACAGCATCTTGAAGGCGGTGACAGAGCCGGAAGGGGCCATCACCGTGGCGCCGTCGAGTACCTCGGCGGCATTGCTCCTTGTGACCCCGAGGCGGCCTTGCGCAACGCAGTTGTCGGCTTCGGAGTAGTCAACTGCGATGCCGACAAGCTTGATATCTGCACCGTTGGCAACTGTTTCGACAAATGGTGCCAGGACCTGGGAGTAGGAGATGTCGATGTCGCCGGCTGTCATTGCTTCGGACATGTCACTGCTGCCTCCGAAGGGCACCCAGTTGATCTCGGCGCCGACTGCGGTGTCGAACGAGCCGTCATCTAATCCAAAGAGATTCGGCGTCGGCCACTGCTCGAAGTAGGCAACGTTGATCGTGTCGACCGACAGGCCGGCTGCCTCGGGAGGTTCGCCGGGAGGGGCTTCTGTTTTGGCTGGGGGCTGTTCAACGGCCGCATCTTCCGTGGGCTCTTGGTCGGGGGCTTCCACGACTGCTTCGGTTGTGGCGGAGGCCTCGACGGCTGGTTCGCTGGTCGGCTCGTTGCTACTGCAGGCCACGAAGAGGAATCCTGCTGCGGTGGTCAGAGCAATGGCACGCTTCATCGGGATGTTTGCCTCTGATCGAGTGGTATTCGAAGGGGGTGGGTAGCGGTGTCAGCGCCTCGACGAGAACAGGTGTACGTGGCGGCATTGTGCTGCGCTGGCGGTGCAGCCATCTCGTTCCTCCCCGTCTGTACCGACCAACGTCGGCCGGCTGGTTTGCCGCACTCGGGTGAGCAAAGCAGATCTGTGTCGCCGAGACATCGTATGCGACTGCGCCACCCCACCATCGCGACTGGCGCTGTGTCAGTGGCCGGTGAGGTATTTGGCGGTCATGAGCGCTTGTCGGAGCTGCCCTGTCCGACAGCGTTGCCGTAGCGATCGATCGCGTCGAAGAGGGCGTCGATGTCGTCGCGTTGCAGCGTCGTCGACATGCAGATCATGCGGAACGTGTTGATCCCGTGGATGGGCTGGAATCCGATCATCCCGGTGCCTTCCGACTGCATCTGCGCCTTGATCTTCGGTGGTAGTGCGTGCAGCCGGTCGCGAACATTCTTTCCAAGGTCGTCGATCGGGCCGAGCGGCCGCAGTTCGGGTGGAACCCAGGCAAAGACGACGTTGGTGAACGAACCAGACACCACCGAAACAAAGGCGCCGTCGCTGTCGGCAATGCGCTGGCGTGTGTGGTCAGCCATCGCCATTGCATGGTCGATGCGCGTTGCGAAGCCGACGTCGCCGTGGGCCTTCCACGCGAGCCACAGCTTGAGGACGTCGATACGCCGTGCACATTGAAAGGTACGGTCGCCTGAGTCGTATTCGGCGAACTGTTTGTCAGGCTGAAAGAGGTAGTCGGCCTTGCCAGCAAAACAGGCCGCCAGCTGCTCAGGGCGCTTGATCAGTAGTGCCGTGCACTGCTGTGTCATCCCCATCATTTTGTGCAGGTTCCACACAAACGAGTCCGACCGCTCGACGCCGGCAAGCCGATGTGAGTGGGCCGTGGAGAAGAGTGCTGAGCCGCCGTAGCAGCCGTCGACATGCAGCCACACGCCGTGTTGCTCGCACACATCGGCAAGTGCGTCGAGGTCGTCGAAGGCCGATGTCACGGTCGTGCCTGCGGTGCCGATCACTGCGAGGGGGACCGCTCCGTTGCCGTTGGCAGCGTCGATGGCCGTCGCGAGCGCAGCGGGGTCGATGCAGCCCTCGTGGTCGGCGTCGACTTTGATGACATGGTCGCTACCGATGCCGAGGAGTGCTGCTGACTTGGTCGCTGCATAGTGCCCGGATTCCGACACGAAGATGGCGAGCCGATCGCCGTTGCTGCCGCGCTGCGCAACGTCTGGCTGGTGGCGATGTCGGGCGAGTTGGAGTGCGAATAGCGTGCCGAAGCTGCCGCCTGGGCAAAACATGCCTGGCGGCAGCGATGGGATCGGGTCTGAGTCAGGCTCGACGTAGCCCGCCAATCGGCCGAGCTTGTGCAGCACGGCACTTTCCATGAGGGTGAATACTGGGGCAACCTCGAAGGTCGCGCCGGTCGTGTTGAGCACTGACCCGAGCCAGTCGCCGACGACCGAGATCGGGTCGGGCCCTGCAAAGTTCTGGTTGACGAAGCGGGGATGACTCGTGTGCATCGAGTGCTTGATCACGAGGTCGACTGCGGCCAGTACGGCATCGTCATTTTCGGCGGGTGCCGCGTCGGCGAACGCTAAGCCGACAGTGGTGTCGAACGTGTTGATCAGTTCGCCGGGTGAGGCGAAGTTGATGACTGGATCGTCGCCTCGCGGCGGATTGGTCAGGTGGCCGGTTGCCCGAGCGGCAATCCCGGTAACGAGCGCATCGGAGTTCTTGATGTGGGTCACAGGGTTCCAGTTCGGTGTGGCCAGCCCATTGCCAGCAGATGTGTTGGACGCATGACAGTCGGCGAGCGACGGAATCAGCCGACGTATTCGCCCTGGACGTTCACGGCGACCGCGATACTCCGCTCGCTCCAGATCGGTGTCGTCGCCGATGCAAGGCCGAGCCAGTCGACGAGCTGATCCTGGTTCTCGGTGCGCAGGCGGGCGCAGCCCTTGCTCTGCGGTGAGGTCGGCACGTTGTTCGCGCCGTGGATTGCCTGCCCGAGGTCGAAGTAGAGCGGGCGGTACATGTTGCCGTTCAGTGGATTGTCTGCGGCGACCGGGAAGTCAGTGCTGTCGTGCCAGCCGCCGTTGTCGACTGCCGGGTCAAACCGGAAGGCGTTTGCCTGATCTTGATCGCGTGTCTCGAACCCCTCGGAGCCGGTTGACGTCGGGAAGCCGAAGACCAGCTGTTCGGCAGCTTCGCCGACGAACATGAACTGACAGGTTCGGTCGATCAGGATCCACTTTGGCTGGTTGAGTGCCGACGTGAACGGCATGGGAAGTTCGTCGGCGGCCAGCAACATTCGCTCTTCTGCGCTGCCAGAAGCCATATCGGTCGTGTTGATTTCGAGCCCCATGGCCAAGCGCGCGGCGCAGAGTCGCTGGCGCGTCACTGGCCCTGAAACGCCGTCGACGAGCAGCGGGGGTGTGCCGATTTCTTCGAACAGCTTGTTGAGCTTGAGCTGCTGGATCTCGACGTTCTGCCGCACGGCTGCTGCCACGACTGCTTCATCGGGGTCGGTGCGTTGCTCGCCAGTGATGTCGTCGAGGCCGTTCCCGGTGCAGACATCGAGCAGTTGACCGACCTCGATGTCGGCCGTTGACAAATTGTTCTCGGCGCGTAGCGCAACCACGTTCACGGTCTCGTCATCGAATGCGTTAGCGATCAATCCAAGGGAATCCAGTTTCTCGACTTCGACGACGCACGCCGGGTCGTAGATCTGTGGCTCGGGTTCGGTCGTCGTCGGCGCAACTGTGGTCTCGGGCAACGTGACGACAGGCAACGTTGTGGCCGGTACCTCGTCGGCGATCGCCGTCTCAGGCGTTTCAGGAGTGGCGAGGCCCGACTCGACAGCCGGTGCAGCCGTTGCTCCAGCACTGTCGGTGGTGCTCTGCACCGAGGCACTACACGCACTGGGCACGAGCAGAGCACCGCCCAAGAACATGGTGATTCTTCGTCCGCGCATTCTGAGAAAGTATCGGCAGCGGCCGGCGTGGTCTTGTCAAGCCGCAGGATGGCCACCGATTGTTTCGAAGTTGCGATCAGGCGCGCAGGGCAACGAGGTACTGTCCGCCGCCCTCTTGGATGTCGCTGGTCAGGGTAAGACCCGGCTCGAGGCGGCTGATGCGGTCGATCAGCCACGCCGCCGTTGTGTCGGCGTCGGCAGCGGTCGGGCAGCGGCAGAAGATCTCTCGCCCGCCCTTTGCAGCGAGCCGGTCGACGGTCGCAATGATGGCGACCGGGTCGATCGTGAAGAGCTGATCGTTCCATCCAACGACCGCCTCGATGTTGCCCTTGCCGGTGTTGCACCCGCGATGGGCAAGGCGTTCGTGAAGGTCGGTCGAGCCTTTCGACTTCCCCTTGCCCTTCTTCTTCGCCTTCCGGTCCGTCATCCGTGCATCGACGCTCGGCCCGCGATCATCGTTGACCGACATACCCGGATCAACCGAGTCGTCGCATAACCAGCAACGCCAGTTGTCTTGCTCACCAATGTCTTCGACGCGTGCCATGGTTGGAATGTAGGCGGTCACACTGTGTCAGGCACAGTGTGACCGGTCACTTGCGCAGAGGAGCCAGTGCGCTCATGCCGCGGTATGCAGCGGCTTCGCCCAGGTCGGCTTCGATGCGCAGGAGTTGGTTGTACTTCGCGACCCGGTCTGAGCGGCAGGGTGCACCGGTCTTGATCTGCCCGCAGTTGGTGGCCACCGCGAGGTCAGCGATTGTGGCGTCTTCGGTTTCGCCGGAGCGATGACTCATCACCGAGGTGTAACCGTGGCGGGTCGCGAGCTGGACGGTGTCGAGTGTCTCTGTGAGTGAGCCGATCTGGTTGACCTTGATGAGGATCGAGTTCGCGACGTCGGTGTCGATGCCTCGCTGCAGCCGAACGGAGTTGGTGACGAACAGGTCGTCGCCAACAAGCTGAGTTTTGTGGCCGACG
This sequence comes from Candidatus Ilumatobacter herschelensis, assembly GCA_963926495.1. Lineage (GTDB taxonomy): Bacteria > Actinomycetota > Acidimicrobiia > Acidimicrobiales > Ilumatobacteraceae > Ilumatobacter_A > Ilumatobacter_A herschelensis. The sequence continues at coordinate 7,996 of CAWUXP010000304.1, read as the reverse complement.
GATGCGGTGAGCTTGGCCCAGCCATCCCAGTCGTTCTCGTCCATTGCGTCTTCGAGCGACACGATCGGGTACTTGTTGACCATTTCGGTCCAGTAGCCGGCCATCTCGTCGGGGGAGAGGACCTTGCCCTCGTGGGTGAGGTGGTACGCACCGTCTTTGAAGATCTCCGACACGGCCGGGTCGAGTGCGATTGCGATGTCGACGCCTGGTGTGAAGCCGGCCTTCTCGATGGCTTCCATCAACGTGGTGATCGCCTCTTCGTTGGACGAGAGATTGGGGGCGAACCCGCCCTCGTCGCCGACGGCTGTCGAGAGGCCACGGTCCGAGAGGACCTGCTTGAGGACGTGGTATGTCTCGGTACCCCAACGGAGCGCCTCGGAAAACGATGGAGCGCCCACCGGCATCACCATGAACTCCTGGAAGTCGATCGAGTTGTCGGCGTGGCTGCCGCCGTTGATGACGTTCATCATCGGGACCGGAAGAACGTGGGCGTTCGGTCCGCCGATGTACTTGTAGAGCGGCACATCGAGTTCGATCGCCGCAGCCTTGGCAATCGCGAGGCTCACACCGAGGATTGCGTTGGCCCCGAAGTTGGCCTTGTTGTCGGTGCCGTCGAGGTCAAGCATGACACGGTCGAGGAGGCGCTGATCGACGGCGTCCATACCGATGAGCGCATCGGCAATTTCGCGGTTGACATGGCCAACGGCCTGCTGAACTCCCTTGCCCATGTAACGGTCGCCGCCGTCACGGAGTTCGACTGCCTCGTGCTCGCCGGTCGATGCGCCGGAAGGAACCGCAGCGCGACCCACCGAGCCCGAATCCAACTCGACTTCAACCTCGACCGTGGGGTTGCCACGCGAATCGAGGATCTCGCGGCCGACGATGTTCAGAATTTCGCTCATACTTCGATCACCTTAGATGGCCGCCGGCCGCTGTCACTCGTCGTCGTCGTTGTTGACGGCGACGATCTTGTCAGGAGCATCGAGCAGCACGTTGTCGGTGTCTGAGGCGAGTGCCTGATCGAGCGAGATGTCGGTGGCGCCGGCTTCCGAGAGGTACCAACGATGTCCATTTCCTCAACATCGAACCCCTGGCTTTGAAGCCGCTGGAGCCATTGCTTGATCCGGAACCTCGTGCCAGGAACGAAGTCTGCTGGCTCGGTCAGTTCGGCCCACAACCCGTTGTAGTGGTCCTCGATTTGCAGGGCGTAGCGGCGCTGACCTTCGCTGAGTTGCAGATCGTGCTCCCCGGTCGCCATGTCGATCACGTACGCGGACAGCGCACCCGCGTCGCGCTGAAACAACGTGTTCGAGAGCGAACAATCGCCCCACAAGAACCCAGCGAGTTGGAGACGCACGTGTGAAGTTTGGCCGGTCTGGTCGCCGCTCTCCGGTTCAGCGTCACTTTCGGAAAGAAATCCTCAAGGTCGCGCAGAAATCCGTCGATGAACGTGCATGGATCCGGTGGTCGCTCGCACACAAGACACCGATGGGCCGCCGGCGAGTGAAGAGATTTACTTCGAAATGGTGCCCGTGTCCGCCCCGACTGCGCCGCCGACCGCGCCTCCGATACAGCCTCCCGTTCTGCCGCCGCAAGTTTCGTCCGCTGTCGCGTCCCCTGTGCCGCCGGCTGCTGTTGTTACGGTGCGTTCTCAACCAGCGACCGTCGCAGTACCCCTCATACCTCCTGCTGCTGTTGCATTGGACACGAGCGCGTCGACTCCTGGTCACCGGAAGTCCGTTGTTGAGGCTGGGCCGCTTCTTCCGATGCTGCCTGTCCGGGTGGTCGCGCTGCTGGGCGTCGCGCTCTCGTTTTCCCTGTACGGCTGGCAGACAGGCCGTGTGATCGACGATCAACCACGGCTTGAGGCCCTCACACTGGGTTCGCTGATTGCTGGAGTAGTTGGCGTGAGCACCGTTGTCCTCTGGACGTTTATGGTCGTCGAGAATGCCCGACGAGTCATGGACCCAGCCCGTACCCAGGAGCCACCCCGACCTGGCTACGCCGTGAGGACGTGGATCGTGCCAGTGGTCTTCATAATTTTTGCCACCGGTGCAGTCGGATATCTTGGGCGCGAGCTCAACTCGCCGATCGAAGGTACGGAATCGTCGGTCCCACTCGCCCTTGCGATTGTCTCGATTCTTGCGCTCTTCCCGCTGATGTACTCACCGATCACCTATCTCTCATCGGTCGTTCGACGGATTGGGGGTCACGGTGTGAAGCTCGGTGAATGGCTGTTTGTCCCCGTGATCCTCGCCGGCGTCGGTGGCGCGATGGTGTTGGGGTTGCGCGCCGGAGGCGCATTCGGAGAAGACCCCGACACTCTGGCTCCCGCTTGGGTCGTAGCGGTTGTTGCGATCGTGCCGACAGTTGTCGTTGTCTTCCTTGGTTGGCGCGCCGCTGCCGCGGTCGAAACCGATGTGATCCGGGCGCACGAACGCCGGTATTCGCTGGCCCACAAGACCACAACTGCGACTCGCCGGTTCCGTTCGATGTTCGCTGAAGATGGCCCGAACCAGTCGGCGCTTCGAGACCGTGGCCACATTCGACAAATTCCTGCTGCGCGAGTTGTCGGTGTCGTCATCACCGCCGGCCTCGCCGGCTTGTCGTTGATCAGCGTGGTTGGTGCCCTCATCACGTTCCTGTTCTGGCAAGAGATGCGTGACGGTGCGGTTCTTGCGACAGAGAGCGAACGAGTGTGGGATATTCTCGCCCGCCTGCAAGACGTCGAGCGGTCAGTCGCCTTTCTCGTCGTTGTAGTTGTGAGCCTGTGGACCTTTGTCGCGGTGTCGAATGTCCGAATGGCATCAGGTCGGCGACGCAATCCGATTCTTGCTGCGTTGATGTGGCCGGCGACGGCTGCTGCGATCTGGTTCCTTGCCGACCGCCTGGTTGTCGAAGGCGATGCCATCCGGGTCATTGCTGGCTTCGCCGCCCAGGCGTTTGTGCTGTATCTGCCGTTTGCCTTGCTGCAACGTTCGGCCAAAGCGGTGAACGTGAGGCGGAATTCGATTTTGCTAACCTATGGTGTCGGCGTGTTGCTGCTGGTCCATATTCAGGGCCTGGGAGGCTTGTCGACGCTGCCCGCGACGTCAGAGTTGACGCCAATCGTGCGGCTCGTCGGCTATTTCGCGATTGGCGCCTTACTCCAGTTGGTCGGAACTTTCTCTGCGGCCGAATCGACACGTTCGATCGGTGACGCGGCCGAGATCCTCGCAGAGCATCACAACGCCCAGGTCGAGGAACGTCGGCGCGTCGAGGAGTAGCGGGGCGTTGCCGAGCGGGCAGTCGCACCCTCCGTTGGAGCCTCGCCGCAGTGATGCGTCCAGACACCGCCTTCACCGATGGCATTGATGACGACCCGACGATCGTCGGACCTCCGGCCGGTCAGCAGGCCACCTACGGGCGCGGCATCTCGCCGCTGCGGTCCGACCCGCCCCCGTCGCGCGTCGCCACGTGGTGGTTGAGAACCGCGATTCTGTTGATGATGCTGGGCGCCCTGGTGCTCACCGTGTGGGTCGAATACACGGGTGAGGCGGACGACATTGGATCCCACTGCTTGATGATCGCACTCCACATCGTCATCGCTGCTTCGATTGAGCGTGGAGGCGTTGCTGCGATGTGCAACGCCAACAAGCTGGTGCCACCGTCGCTGGACCAACGTCATGGGCCGGAAGGCTTACCGGACACCCGACTTCTGGGGGAACTGATTTCAGCTCGGGTTGCTCTTGACTTCGTCCCAGAGCGCGTCGAGCGTCACGAGGTCAGCGGCCTTCAGGTCGATGGATCTCGAAGCGGCCAGCGCCTCAACGCCTTCAAATCGTACGCGAAACTTGTCGCTTGCGGCACGGAGTGCCAGTTCGGCGTCGATCTTGAGGTGCCGTGCCACGTTCACGACGGCGAACAGCAGATCACCCAGTTCGAGTTCGGTGGCAGCGGTGTCGGCTTCGGTCATTGCTTCGGCGAGCTCGGCGGTCTCTTCGATGATCTTCGGGAACGCGCCGGTGACGTCAGGCCAGTCGAATCCGACCTTGGAGGCCTTCCGGCCGACCTTCTGTGCGTACGCGAGCGAAGGCAGTGATCGTGGAATGCCTTCGAAGATGGACGTCCGGCCCTTCTCGGCTTTCTTGATCTCGTCCCAGTTCTCGAGCACGGTGCCGGTGTCGTCGGCGATGATGTCACCGAACACGTGCGGGTGGCGACGGACCAGCTTGTCGTGGATTCCCTGCGTCACGTCGGCGATCGTGAAGCGACCTTCCTGCTCGGCAATTGTGGCGTGGAACTCGATCTGGAACAGCAGGTCGCCGAGTTCTTCAATCAGGTCATCGTCGCTGGAAGGCTCGTCGGGGTCGAGAGCCTGGAGTGCATCGACGACCTCGTAGGTCTCCTCGAGCAGGAACGGAATGAGCGTCTCGTGTGTCTGTTCGATGTCCCACGGGCACTGCTCGCGCAACATGCGGGTGAGCTCGTGGAATCGGACGTAGCCCTGGCCGACCGGTGCAGCCAACTGCGGTATGTAGATCGACGTGAGATGGTCGGCCTCGATCGTTTGATCGAGTTGGGCCCAGGTCGTCTGCACAATGAGTTCGGCATCGGTGCCGAGTGCATGCAGCATCGTGACGGGTTCGTCGCCCTGCGCTCCCTCGACGGCCAGCTTGATGTCGTTGAGGACCCAGTTGGCGTGCGTATGCGCAACGAGCATCGGCCCACGCTCGCCGGCTGCGGCAGTGGTGAAGTCGTGGCCGTCAACGAGGCGTACGCCTGCTTCGACCGGGTCGATTCCGAGCCGCGCCCACGCCACGTCAAGGAACGACATGGCGGGAAGAACGTCGAGTTCGATCGTTCCAGCGGCGGCCCGCTCGCGTAGGTATCGGACAGTGCGTTCGAGGACGAGCGGCGAACCCGGAACGGCGTAGAGCACCTCGCCGTGCTCGCTCGCCGCTGCAGTTAGCCGATTGGCGATCTCTACGTAGACGTCGTCAAACGTGTCGGCGGTCTCGTACAGGTCGTCGTGTGTGATGGCATCGGGCACAAGATACGCCGACGGATGGATCGATGTGCGGAGGTGGCGGTGCCCGATTCGGTCGATGGTAGCGAGCGTCTCGGTGGTGACGTGGTCGGCGCCTCCTGGCCCGAGACCGACGACGACGATGCGACCGGGCATGTGTAGATTTCGATTCGTCGGCTCAGCCGAGCGCGACGACAGCGCTGGTTGCGCTGTCGAAGGTTCCGATCCGAGGATCAATGTAGACGTCGGCGACATTGATTGCATCGAGTTGCGCCTGAGCGCCGTTCGGCAGGGCGCTGACGACTGTCAGGTGAGCTTGGGCGTCGACGAGCAGGTTGCGGACGTAGTCAGATGCTTCGAGGAATGTTGGCAGGCTGCCGGCAAGGCCCTGCGTGGCAGCGTCGCGGTCGGCATCGGTGATTTCAATGCCCTGCTCGCCGAAGTAGTCGTTGAGTGCGGCGGCGAGGACCAACGTGCTCGTCACAGATCGGATCGTGCCGAGGTCGCTGATCGATTGTTCGGGGATGCCGATGGCGTCGAGGATGCCGCTCAGGTCTTCGTGTGAGTACTCGACGTCGTTGATGCGAGCGGCAACGTCGTTGTCGGTGAATGTGGTGCAGCCCGCGGTGAGCGAGGCAGCAGCCAGCGGGAGCAGGATCGTCAACAGTCGGCGCTTCACCGCCATGACGATAGCGGTCACACTGTGCCAGGCACAGTGTGACCGGTCAGTCAGTTTTGGGGGATGGCCTCTTCGACCAGGTCGCGAAGGAACTTGACGAGGTAGGCCGACGGTTCGGCTTTGGTACCGTCAGGGTTCCGTCGGGGGAGTGGCACGACGAGTTGACCGAGATCTTCCTTGTACTTGGCACCCTTCGAAAGTCGACGGAGCCGCATTGTTTCGCTCAGCTTGAGTTCGAGCGGGGCGAGCTTGGCGTCACTCGAGGAGATCTGAATGTCGCGCAGGCCGAGGCGGTGGCACTGTGCCCGCAGATAGCCAACCTGCAGCAACGCTTCGGCCGGCTCGGGTAGCGGACCGTAGCGGTCTTCCCATTCGGTGCGGATGTCGTCGACCTGCGCATCGGTCTGCACCCCGGCAAGCCGACGATAGGCCTCGAGCCGGAGCTCTTCTTTGGCGACGTAGTCAGTTGGGAGGAACGAGTCGGTCGGCACGTCGAGCTTGATCTCGGCAGGCGCCTTCTTCGCTGGCTCGCCCTTCATCTCGCTGACCGCCTCGGTGACCATCTGGCAGTACAGGTCGTAGCCGACGGCTGCGATATGGCCCGACTGGGACTCGCCGAGCAGGCTGCCGGCGCCGCGGATTTCGAGGTCGCGCATCGCGATCTTGAAGCCCGATCCAAGTTCGGTCGATTCGCCGATCGTACGCAAACGCTCGTATGCCTCTTCGGTCAGCACCTTGTCGGGCGGATAGAAGAGGTAGGCGTAGGCCCGTTGGCCCGAGCGGCCGACGCGGCCACGCAGTTGATGCATTTGGCCGAGGCCGAGCAGATCGGACCGTTCGACAACGAGCGTGTTGACGGATGGCATATCGATGCCAGACTCGATGATGGTGGTGCACACGAGGACGTCGTAGTGGCCGTCCCAGAAGTCTTGAACAACGGTTTCAAGCGTGCTCTCGTCCATCTGGCCGTGAGCTACGGCGATGCGCGCATCCGGAACGAGTTGACGCAGTCGGGCAGCGGCCGTATCGATCGAGCGCACCCGGTTGTGGACCCAGAAGACCTGGCCTTCGCGGAGGAGTTCACGGCGGATTGCCTCGACTGCGACACGCTCCTCGTATTCGCCGACAAAGGTGAGGATGGGCTGGCGTTCTGCCGGTGGGGTCTGCAACAGCGAGAGGTCACGGATACCGACGAGGGACATCTCAAGCGTGCGCGGGATCGGCGTTGCCGAGAGCGTGAGGACGTCGACGTTCGTCTTCATCCTTTTCATCTTCTCTTTGTGCTGTACACCGAAACGTTGCTCTTCATCGACGACGAGGAGGCCGAGATCCTTGAAGTCGATGTCAGCCGCCAACAGCCGGTGGGTGCCGATGATGCAGTCGACCTCGCCGGACTTGACCTGAGCAATCACCTTCTTGGCCTGAGCCGCAGTCAAGAATCTCGACAGCACTTCAACCCGGATCGGGTAGCCGGCGAAGCGGTCGGCGAACGTGTTGCCATGTTGTGTGGCAAGCAGAGTGGTCGGTGCGAGCACCGCGACCTGTTTGCCGTCTTGGATTGCCTTGAACGCAGCGCGGATCGCTACCTCCGTCTTGCCGAAACCGACGTCGCCACACACCAGGCGATCCATCGGGTGAGTGCGCTCCATGTCGGCCTTGATCTCAGCGATTGCGGTGCGCTGATCAGGCGTCTCGACGAACGGAAACGCCTCTTCCATCTCGCGTTGCCAAGGCGTGTCCTGCGCGAACGCGTGGCCCACTGCGGTGATTCGCTGCTGGTACAGCAGGACGAGTTCTTGCGCAATCTGACGAACCTCTGACTTGACTCGGCTCTTGGCTTTGGCGAAGTCGGACCCGCCGAGCTTGTGCATCGTCGGGGCTTCACCGCCGATGTACTGGCGGAGTGCGTCGATCTGGTCAGACGGCACGTAGAGCTTGTCGCCGCCCTTGTACGAGATCAGAAGATAGTCGCGCTCGACGCCACCGATAGCTCGCTTGACCATGCCCTCGTACTGCCCGACACCGTGCTGGTGGTGCACCACGTAGTTGCCGGCTTTGAGGTCTTGGAAGGTGGTCGTGCCTTCGCGTTTCGGCTGGCGGCGTGCCTTGCGGTGCGCACGGCGGCGTCCGGTTAAGTCGCTTTCGGCGACAATGCTGACCTTCGCGTTGGGCAGGGTCGCGCCCCGATGAATCGGTGCGACCACGATGTGGCCACCCGGGCCCAGGTTGAGCATGTCGCCGCTCTGTGCCATTGCGGCAGTGATCTTGCGGATCGGGAAGTCGAGCCCCTGGTCAAGGAGGAGCGAGTG
>CAWUXP010000303.1:0-7731 GCA_963926495.1 Candidatus Ilumatobacter herschelensis | reverse complement strand
GCGTTCGGCTGGAGTGGTGTCGCCGTCGAGATACGCGCTCGCAAGAAGAGTCAGGTCGTCGTTCATGTTGAATCTGTTGGACGCTTCTGATCGTCTGCCTGGTTCCCGATGATGCGGATTTCTTCGGTAACGGGGTCGGTGGCGTTCATCACGTCGTCGTGTTCGCTGGCAGGACGAGTGCGTGGATCATTCAACAGGTCGTCCAGGCGCAATGTCGCGGCCAGCGCCGCACGGCCTCGAGCGATTCGTGATTTGACCGTGCCGATCGGAATGTCCAGGACGTCTGCGATCTCGTCGTAGTCGAGGTCGGCGACGTCGCGCAGCACGACGGCGGCCTTGAAGTCGACGCTGAGTTCACCGAGCGCTTCGTCGATGGCAAGCCGATCATCGATCGCGTCGATGTGTTTCGCGGCCATCGCGTCGACTATTTCGGGCTCGGCACCATCCGAACCGTTGCTGTGGGGGTTGATCGAATGCAAGCTGGGCCGCCGCTTACGTTTGCGAAGCTCGTCGAGCGAGGCATTGGTCGCGATGCGGTATGCCCAGGTGCTGAATGCTGCCCGCCCATCGAAGCGCGGCAGGCTTCGAGTGATTTTGATCAGTGCTTCTTGACAGGCGTCGTCGGCGTCCTTGGTCCCACCGGTCACCCGGCGGCAGACCGCATAGATGCGGTCGTAGTGGCGCCGCAGGAGCTGATCGAGTGCATTGCGATCGCCACCCTGAGCTGCGGCGACGAGCTCATCATCGGAGAGCGGAGCCATCAGCGCGATATCTCACCCATTGGACTACCCAACCAGGGCAATCTCGCCGAGCCGACCGCGGTACGGGTTGTTGTCGCTGCATGATGTGTCGGCACCAAGCTGTTTCAACAGGACGAGCACGTGGCGGACAGGAGCTGCTGGAACGTCGGTCTGCAGCACTTCGCCTTCGGTCGCGAACCGTTGAGCGCCGAGCTGGCCATCCCAGCCACTGAGTTCGCCCGGGGCGTTCTCGGCTGACGAGGTGTAAAAGTTGATGATGTACGGGCCGTTTATTACGTCGACGGTGAGCGCCTGTTGTGCGGGCTGATCAAGAGTGACGACGAGGCCGACACCGACCTTGCCGCCCATGTACTCGCCGCCGTAGCACACGGTTCGCCAGCTGGTGCTTGTGTCACCATCGCTGATGGCCAGCATCGCTTCGTCGTCGTTCTCTTCGCGGTCACCGTCGGGGTCAAAGGTTGTAACGCTGGCGATCGAGGCAGTGCCGGAGGGTGTGGCGGCAGGGTCGCTTCCGGGCGATTGGCCTGTACCGCTCGCTGCGAGGCCGCCGTCTTGAGCTGTTGCGGTGTCGCCTTCAGCGATGATTGATTCACCAGGGACTGCGCTCTGGGCTTGACCCTGACCGTTGTCGTCACTTTCAAACTGTGCACTCATCATGAGTGCACCAGCGACGATGGCGGCTAACAGCAGTAGCCCACCGATTACGGTGACCGACGGCTTCCATCCTTGTGACATGCCCTTGACCGGCTTGCCACGGAGCCGCGCTCCAGCGTGTGGTGTGTTGTCGCGCTGACGAGTTTCGCGTGGGACTTGCTGAATCGGCACGGTGCCCGTGATTCGTTCGGGCTCACCGGGGATGCGGTGACGCTCAGGTAGCGGGCTCGTTGACGCCTTGTTTGCATCGGCGGGACGGACACGCTGTGGGGGGGCACTCGGTGTCTGATCGCGACGTTGGCGGGGGGTGCCGTCAGCAGATGAGTCGTTGCGGGTGGCGCGACGACGGTCTTCGGCACGGCCATCGAGATCCGAGGGCGCACGACGGAGACGACCTGCAGAGAACGGCGCGACCGTCGAGCGTTCGTGGGGTGTTGCGTCGATCTCGGGTGGGCCTTCGGCTGCGGCCTGCTCGAGTGCAGCAACCAAGTCAGCGCCGGTTGCCGGACGGTGCATCGGGTTACGTGCAAGAAGCTGGTGGATGATTGTTACCAAGCTCGTTGGCAGCGTGGCACGGAGTCGTGAGAGGTCGGTGGGGTCGCGTTGGAGTCGTGCCAGCGCCGTGTCTGCATCGCTTTCGCCAAGGAATGGGACACGACCGGCGAGGCATTCGTACAAGACCAGGCCAAGCGAGTACAGGTCGGCGCGACCGTCGAGCTTCTTGCCACGGACCTGCTCGGGGGACAGGTACTTCGCCGTTCCCATCATGATGTTTTCGCTTGTCAGGTCATCGCCGCCTTGCAGTGCTTTGGCGATGCCGAAGTCGGTAAGGAGTACCCGACCGTCCGGCGTGATCATAATGTTTCCGGGTTTCACGTCACGGTGGACGAAGTTATTTTCGTGCGCGTGATGCAGCGCCGCAGCCGTGCAGGCGCCGATGTGTCCAGTAAGTTCGGGGGAGAGGCGTTTCTGTGTGTCGAGTAGCTGCCGAAGGCTTTTGCCATCGACAAGCTGCATCACCACGGCCTGGCGCCCCTCGTGCTCGAACACGTCGTGGACGGCCACGATGTTGGGGTGGTTGAGGCTTGCCGCGGCGATTGCCTCGCGTCGGAAGCGTTCCGCAACAACCTCGTCAGAAGCCAGTCCAGGCTTGAGCCACTTAACTGCGACCTTACGATCGAGCGTTAGGTCGACAGCGAGCCAGACTTCGGCCATGCCACCCTGAGCCAGGCGGCGTTTCAGTTCGTAACGCTCGGCGATCAGCGTTGAAGACAGGTCGGACATGGTCGTTGTCGACTTTACTTGGCCCACGGATTGATCTTGGGGCAATGGACCGGTTGGTGGTGTGTTGTTCGGATTGCTGTGGTTTTTGTCGGGTGTGGTTCGACAGGACCTGAGGGCTAGATCCCAGCGGAAAATCTAGAGTTCGTGGAACGCCACGCCAATCGTGCCCCGACCCCCGTGGGTGCCGATTACTGGGCCGATCTCGCCGACGACAATGTTGCCGTCGTAGTGCGGTGTGAGCATGTCGACGAACATGTCGACATCACTGCAGTCGGCGTGAAGCACCGCGAGGTTTTCGATCTTGCCATCAAAGCTCTGCACCTTGTTGACGAGGTACTTCAGTGCCTTCGAACGAGTGCGCTGCTTGCCAGCTTCCTCAACGACGCCACCCGCAACTTCGATGATTGGCTTGATCGACAGGGCTGTAGCGAGCATTGCCTTCGCATTGCCGACGCGGCCACCCTTTTTCAAGTTCTCGAGCGTGTCGAGTGCACCGAACACACGGGTCCGCTGGGCGAGATCGGTAGCGAGTGCTTCGATTTCATCGATCGATCCGCCGTCGCGTCCGGAGCGTGCACAGGCAAGAGCGATGGTGCCGAGGCCGAGGGTGACGGTGCGGCTGTCGACGACGCGGACGTCGAAGTCGATCGACTCGTCGCTGGCGATGGACCGTGCTGCGAGTTCGGCACTCTGCATGGTGGCCGAGAGGGCACCCGACAGTGAGATGACAACCACACCGGCTGCGCCTTCGTCCTTGAGGCGACGGTACGCGGTCTCGAACTGGCCTGGTGCGGGTGCAGCAGTTTCGGGCAGCGTGTCTGATTCGGCGCACCGGCTCCAGAACTCGGCGACCGTGAGCTCTTCGCGGTCAATCAACTCCTCGTCGCCGAAGCGAATGCTGAGCGGCACGATCACGATGCCGAGTTCGTCGGCGATCTCCTGGGGCAGGTCACACGAACTGTCGGTGACGATACGAACGATGTTTGTTGGGGCGCTCACGAGGATGAGATGTTAACGGTTGCGGCGCTGGCGTCGTCGTCAACTTGATGGTCAACTCGGTTGGCATTGCGTCGCTTGCGCCAGTTTGCGAACCACCAGGTGCCCAGCAGCACGATGAATGCTCCCGTGAGTACCTGGCCGAGACCAGTGAGTGCGTTCACCCGTGATGTCAACACCACTGGTTTGCCGAGTGGGTCGCCGAGCGGCGTAAGTAACGTGACAGTGACAGCAGAGGTTCCGTTCGAACGGGCTCGGACCGGGACCCGAACGTCGCTGCTGTCGTTCGGGCGCAGGTTGATCAATTGGTCGTTGTTCGGAAAGGTGAGTTTCGATGACGACAGTTGCAAGATGACGCTGAGCGGATCGTCGCTGGTATTCCTGAGTCGAATGGTGATCTCGTCGGTGTTGCCCGTCAGCGTGAAAGTGAACGGATCCGGCAGTACAACAGCGGTACGAATACGTCCGGCTTCGTCGAGCACTGTGTCGATCTCGGTGTTGGCTGTGCTGTTGTCGACCGATGTCGACACAAGGCGATCGAGTGCGTCGATCCAATGTGCGGTCCGTCCCTCGTCGGTCGTGAGCATTGATGCGACGCTGACAAGTGACAGCTTGGCGTCGTTGATGCGCTGGAGGCGTGCAGTCAGATCGGGCCCCGCGACGTCTGGGAACGTGACGTCGCTCGACGTGAGTCGTTGTACGTCAGTCGAGCTAATCAGCGTCGACGGTGCAGCAAAGCGGAGATCGGGTGTCAGTTCGGCGATGTCAGCGAGAGCGTTGATGAACCGCGGATCGGGCGCGGTGAGGTCAGGCCCGGCAAGAAGCCGCGTCCGGCGGACGTTACGGCCGTTTTCTCGGTGGTCGAGAACCAATTCGGTGGCCAGCCGCACGGCCCATTCGACGGCGGTCTGTTCGGCAAGAACGTCGTCAGCAATTTCTGTGGTCAATGATGCGCCGAGTCGGTCGACCAGCAGAACGGGCATGTTGCTGCCGTCGGGGAGCGGGAGCTCGATGAACCTGTCCGTGTCTGGTACGTCTTCGGAGATAGTCGTCGCGAAGAGCTCGGGCGTCATCACTACGTACCGCACGCCGAGATCGCGCAGCAGCTGTGCCCCACCGCTACTGAGTGGTTCCGAAGCAATCCACACGACGCGGGTCGGGGTCTGACCCAAGACAGCAGTGACGTTGTCTTCGCCCGCGTTGAGGGCCCTGGTAAAGACGTCGGGGACACCTGCTGCGACAGCTGATGATACATCGAGCTCGACGTCGGTGTGGGTGGTGATCTCGTCGTTTGCGAATGCCGCTGCCGCTGCTTCCGGATCGACCAAGGCAGAGACTGCAACGGAGGGCACGGCAGCGAGGATTGGAGGAGTGAGTTGTGCAGCGATGCCGACGAGCGTCACGATTGCGTCCTGTGTGGCTTGTGCGTCGGCCACCGACCCGTTTGACCGGCTGATTTCAGCGACCAACCCCAGCGTGATGGGTTCGGCCAGACGCTGGATCTCGTCGCTACTCGGAAGGCGTTCGATGATTGTGCCGTGGGTGGCGACGAGGTTGTCGTCGATGAGGAGCTGCATTCGTAGCGGTGTGAAGCCAGGTGCTGGGAACTCCAGGCTGTTTGGCCCACTCAGTATCTCGTCGCCCCCGGTGTCGGTCGGTATGTCGAGGGTGAGGATCGCTTCGGTGGGCGTGACGATCTTGAGCTGGTTGCGAGCATCGGTGAACCGGACGCCATCGATGTTGTTGCGGAACGCGCCGGGCTGTGCGTTTTGGCCGAGAATTTGATCGAAGGTGGCGCTGTCAGCGCTGGTGACTAACCCGAAGTTGGCGATGTCGATCGTCAGCAAGGGGACGAGTGGGACCGTTGTGGTGGTTGTCGTTGTGGTGGTAGCAGGTCCGGTGGTCCTCACTGGCGTTGCTGCATCGGAGGGTGGCGTTGCTGGGCCAGTGGTCGCCGGACTGGTGGTCGGCGATGTCGTTGTGGTGGTGGTCGGCGGTGTTATCCCGCCAGCTTCGAGGTCGCCGGTGAGGCGGTAGATGAGACGAATAGATGCACCAGGGCGGAACGTGAAATCCTGCTCGACGAGCTCGACCTGGAGGCCGGACCGCTGTCGGGCGACCTGTTCGGCTGGCGTGGGAGCTCCGCTTGCGACTCCCGCAACGGCCGCGATGCTCGCAAAGAGGATCGCGGCCGCGACGAAGATGCCACACGGTGTGTGTCGATGGCCTATCACGTAAGAACGTGTTCGAGAATCTGCAGGGTTTCAGTTCGCCGCGTAAATCCGAGCGAGCGGTAGAGGTCAAGCGCGGCATCGTTGTCGACGCCCGTGTTGACCAGCGCAGTCGAGGCACCGCGCCGTTCCATCCAATGCAGTGCGTCACCGACGAGGCGCCGTGCGTGGCCGCGTCGACGCGCATCGGGGTGAACCGCAAGGCGCTGCAGGTAGCCGTAGCTGCCGGATTGGCCACTGATGGCAAAAGCCTCGAGGCTGTCGGGGCCCTCAACGATGCGGGCACGGTGCCGTGGGGTGGCTGTGGTGATGTCGCGGAGTGAACGGACGTCGTTGCCCCACGGATTGCCGAATGCCGTCCGGTCGAGCTCGGCTACTCCCGGCAGGTCGTTTGGGCGCATTCGTCGTGTTGTTGCGCCTGCGCTGCGTCGACGACCCGGACGGCTGCGATCGCGGCGCGTCAACAGACGGACGTCGAGCAGGGCCAGCGTGTCAATCGTCGTGAAGCCGACGCCAGTAAAGACACCGGCGGCCTCGGGGAACATCGCACCAGTCCGCACTGCCCGTATCGGTTCGGGTGCTTGGCGTGCTGCGGTGACCCAGGCGGCCACGTCGGCGCGGGTCGGCACCATGTGGTGGTCGAGGAGTACCAGATGAGCGATATCGGGTTCGTACGGCCAGGCATCGAGACGCCCCCGTACCGAGTCCCCCGCAGTCACCATCGTCACAACTCCAACGTTACTGGCCCGAGGCCCACACGGACCGTGCAGCCGGACGGGTCGATCCGAGATCAAATCGCCCCGTGACATTGGAGGCAGTTGATCGAAGCGAGCGGTCATCCCATATCGTGATCAGTCGTGGTGCCTGAACGATTCGAACCCGTCTTGCGCGAGCTGTCACCGCTTGCCGAGCGTTTTCACGCGGCCGGTTACCGTCTCTACCTGGTCGGGGGCACCGTGCGCGACCTCCTGGTCGACAGCGGACGGACCGATTTTGATCTCGATTTAACGACCGATGCACGGCCACCTGAGATCAAGGCATGCCTCGCTGGCTGGGCCGACGCAATCTGGACGCAGGGCGAGAAGTTCGGCACGATCGGCGCGAACAAGGTCAATCCAGAAACCGGCGAAACACGGCCTTATGAGATCACCACGTTCCGGGCCGAGGCCTACACCGACGCATCGCGTAAGCCGCACGTCGTGTTCGCTGACGAGATCGAAGCCGACCTGTCGCGACGCGATTTCACGGTTAATGCCATGGCCTTAGAACTGACCGCGGCTGCTTCCGGTAGTCGCTCGGCCATGCCGACGCTGGTTGACCCTTTTAATGGTGCGGTCGACCTGGCCACGAAGACCCTACGCACGCCCCTCGGCCCGGAGGTGAGTTTTAGCGACGACCCATTGCGGATGCTACGCGCCGCCCGATTCATCGCGCGCTACCAGCTCAAGCCCACGGATGAACTCGTGGCTGCCGTGAAAGCGATGTCGACTCGCCTGGAAATCGTGTCAGCCGAGCGGATTCGCGACGAACTCGACAAGTTGATGGTCGTTGACCATCCGACTGCGGGTCTGTGGTTCTTGATCGAGAACGGTCTGGCCGCCGAGTTCTTACCCGAATTGCCGGCGATGCAGCTTGAGCACGATCCGATTCATCGCCACAAGGATGTGCTGACGCATTCGTTGGCCGTCGTTGAGAATGTCCGCCCGCTCCACGAGTACCCGGCAATCGAATCCGGCGATCGCCCCGGGTTCGACTTTCGCCTCACGCGTCTTGCTGCGCTGTTCCACGACATCGGCAAGCCGAAA
>CAWUXP010000302.1:0-12982 GCA_963926495.1 Candidatus Ilumatobacter herschelensis | reverse complement strand
TCAAGCGCGGAGACGGGCTCGTCGCAGATGATCAGCGTGGGGTCGAGCACAAGGGCTCGGGCCACGGAGATGCGCTGACATTGACCGCCCGAGAACTGGTGCGGCTTGCTTTCGGCAGCACGCGCCGGGTCGATACCGACTGACTCGAGGATCTCATCGACGAGCTTGTTGCGTTCTTCCTTGGTGCCGCGCTTCCAGATCTCGAGCGGCTCGAGCACGCTGTCACGAACCGAGCGACGTGGGTTGAGCGACGACACAGGGTCCTGGAAGATCATCTGCACCCGAGTGCGGGCTTCGCGCACGGCGCTGCTCGTCATCTCGGTGAGCTCAGCGCCTTCGAAGATGATCGAGCCGCTGGTCGGTGGCGGGATCTGCATAATGGCGCGCCCAGTGGTGCTCTTTCCACAGCCAGATTCGCCGACGATGCCGAGCGTTTCGCCGCGCAAGACGTCGAAACTGATGCCGGAAACGGCCTTGACCGTGCTGTCACGGCCGACCTTGAACTCGACGACAAGGTCCTCGATGCTGAGGACCTTGTCACCGTCACGCATGTGTGCTTTACCGGTGCCTGCCATCAGGACACCGCCGAAAAGTCTTCGGGCATGTAACCGGTTGCTTGCAATTCAGCGTCTCGCTTCTCGAACTCGGGGGAACCAACGGGGTACCAGCACGCATACACATGCTTGGGGTCAGCAGTTGGGGTGAGCGGCGGCTCTTCGACGTGGCACTTCGGCAGCGCATACATGCAGCGGGGTGCGAAGTTGCAGCCCAATGGCGGGTTGACGAGATCTGGCGGGCGGCCGGGAATCGTTGCCAGCCGGGTGTGGCTTGGGTCGCTCAGTTTCGGGATGCTGCGCATCAACGATTTGGTGTACGGCATCTTCATGTTGGCGAAGAGCGTCTTAGTGGGCGCATGCTCGACCAGCTTGCCGCCGTACATGACGGCGATTTGGTCGGTGTGGCCGGCCACGACACCGAGGTCGTGGGTGACCAGGATGACCGACATGTTGCGGTCCCGCCGCTGCTCGCCGATCAGGTCGAGGATTTGCGCCTGGACGGTGACATCGAGTGCAGTGGTCGGCTCGTCAGCGAACAGCAGGGTGGGCCCGCACGCGAGCGCAATGGCGATCATCACACGCTGACGCATGCCGCCAGACAACTCGTGCGGGAGCTGGTTGAGTCGGCGCTCAGGCTCAGGAATACGGACGTCGCGCAGGAGCTGTAGTGCGGTTGCAGTGGCCGTTGCCTTGTCCATCCCCAAGTGGAGCTTGAGGGGTTCGGTGATCTGCTTGCCGATTTTCATCAGCGGGTTGAGCGAGTTCAACGGGTTTTGGAACACCATCGACATTTCTGCACCCCACAGATGGCGCATCTGCTTGGCGGAGAATCCGAGGATGTCTTGACCAGCAAACTTGACCGATCCGTGCTTGACCGCCGTAGACGGCAGTAGCCCCATGATTGAACGTGCGAGGACGGTCTTGCCCGAGCCAGATTCTCCGACGACACCGAGCGACTCGCCGCGCTTGAGTGACAGCGTGACACCATCGACAGCGCGGACGAGACCGCGTTCGGTCTTGAAGTGCGTCTTGAGATCGACGAGTTCGAGGAGTGGTGCTCCTGATTCCATTCGCCGGTCGGTCTGAATGTGGTCGTTCTTGTTCATAGTGCGGTCTCCCGGACGTCGAAGTAGGACCGGATTCGATCGCCGGCGAAGTTCAGTGCCAGCACCGTCAGGAACAGCACGATGATCGGAATAATTGCTATCCACGGGGCTTTTTGGAGGTCGCGCGAGCCAGCGCCAGTCAAAATGACCTTGCCCCAGGTCGGGCCCTTCTCAACGGAGAGGCCAAGGAAGGCCAGGCCGCCTTCGGCGACGACTGCAACCGCCATCCCGAGCAGCGCGAGCGCCGACATTGGAATGAGAACGTTTGGGAGCAGTTCCCTGATAATAATCCGGCTGTTTTTGGCTCCGAGTGTTCTTGCCGCGAGCACAAACTCTCGGTCAGCAAACGAAATCGTGGTTGCGCGAGCGATCCGACCGACGGGCGCAATCGACAAGATGCCCAGCGTGATGGAGATCGTCCGCAAGCTGCGTTCGAGTAGCGCGGTGATCAAGATGGCCAGCACCAGGGCCGGGAAAGACAGAAAGATGATGAAGATAAACGAGATGACACGGTCCCACCAGCCACGGAAGTAGCCGGCCATGATTCCCATAAAGCCCCCGAACAGCATGCCCATCCCGATGGCGACGAGGCCAACGGTCAGTGACACTCGAGCCCCGAAGACGGTCCGGGACAAGAGGTCACGGGCGTCCTGATCGGTACCGAAGAGGTGCGCACCAGATGGCGCGTACGGGGGCCGTTCACCGCTGACGATGTAGTTGCTATCTGGATCCTTGAACGGCAGCCACGGAGCAAAGGTCGCTGCGAAGAACACGATAAAAAGCCAGAAGACAGCGATCCAGAAGCCCACGCCGAGGCGTCGCTTGGAAGCCGCGCCGTCGGCGTTGGCCTGGGCGGTTGCGTCGCTCGTTGAGACGCCGTTCGGATCGACGCCACCGGTGGCCGTGAGGCCAGCGGCGTCAACTGCGATGTCGGCGCCGTGGATGTTGCCGTCGCTCATGCCGCCCTCACTCTTGGGTCAATCAAGGAATAGAACAGGTCGACCAGAATGTTGATCACGACGAATGCTGACGTGACGATCATGACGATTGCCAAAACGACCGGGAAGTCTTCACGCAGAATTGCTTCGACGATCGCGGTCCCCAAGCCGGGAATGATGAAAATCTGTTCGACGATCAGGGAACCACCGAGCAGAGCGCCCGTGTTGATGCCGAAGATCGTGATGAACGAAAAGAGCGACGGACGCAATGCGTGCTTGAACAGCACGTTGCGTTTGGAGACGCCTTTCGAACGTGCAGTGAGGATGTAGTCCTCCTGCAAGGTGGTGATCAGGTCTGTCCGCAGCAGCCGCTGGTACACCGAGGCCACCGGCAGTGCCAGGGCCATCGCTGGCAAAACCAATTGCCAGACCCGTGTCCAAAATGGATCTGCGGCGTTGAAGATCAGTGGGAAAATCGACCACTTCAACGAGAACAGGTATTTGAGGATGACCGCCAAACCAAAGTTTGGGATTGCAATAAAAAGGAACGACGTAACGGTCGACACTTTGTCGACCGCCTTGTCCGCACGCGATGCTGCAAACAGCGCCCAGGGGATGGCGATCAGGACCGCCATGGTCTGAGCGATGATGAGCAGCATCACCGTGCGAGGCAGTCGTTCCTTAATGAGGTCACTCACGGGTGGCTGACCGTCGACGCTGAACTGCACGCCGAAGTCGCCGGTGACGAACGCCGATCCCCATTTCACGTAACGCACGGGAAGCGGGTCGTCGAGGTTGTACTCGGCCTTCGCGGCCTCGATGATCTCGAGGTCTTCAGGCAGGGTACTGGCCGAAGTCGGCCCCAAAATGTTGAAGAGCGGATCGCCCAACAGGTTCATGGCGCCGAATGTCAGCGCACTGACGGCTAGGAGTAGCGCAACCGCTACTCCTAGCCGTTGAAGCCAATATCTCATGGAATCGGTTTCTCAGTGTCTTTCTCGTGAATGGAACAGGACGTCAGTACCCGAGGATCAGGCGGCGAAGTACACCGAGCTGAACCAAGTGCGACCTGAGGTGGCGCACTGGGTGGTTTCGCCGTCGGGCGCCAGACGATCACACACACCGCGGACGTTCTCGGCGAAGGCATTGTCCCAGGTGGTGTGAGTGAAGAAGATGTAAATGAAATCATCATTGATCTTCTGCTGCAGCTCCTGGTAGAGCGCGACGCGGGTCGCGTCGTCTTCGCTGGCCTGGGCCTCGAGGAGAAGTGCGTCACGTGACTCATCACATGACCTCGGCCAGTTGAGCGAAATGCCGCCGATGGTGCGACACATCAACCAGACGTTGTCTGATGACGGATCGGTTGCACCGAACTGGCGCCATGTGACCACGTTGTAAAAGCCAATGGCGGTCTCCAGGATGTGCTCGTCTTGGGGCTTTTCGTCGTAAGTGACGTTGAAGCCGGCGCTCTTCCAACCTTCGTTGAGAATGTCGGCGATACGGGTCTGGACCACAGCCGGGCCGCTCCACTGCAGTTCGATGTTGATTTTGCCATCGGTGCAAGTGGTGGTCTCGCCGAGGACAGTGTTGATCTCGCTGCCCTTTTCGGCGCAGTACTCGGCAACCAATTCGAGGGCGCGCTCGGGGTTGTCACCCTGCTGCACGACGTCGGGGTTGTAGTACTTGCTTTCGGGCACGAAGGACTGATCGGCCCCACGGCTGATACCAAGACCAATGAGGTCACGATAGTTCTTCAGTGGCGTCGCCTGAGCGAGTGCTTCACGGGCCCGGATGTCGTCGAACGGTGGAACTTCCGTGTTGATCATGGCGAATGATTCTTCACCGTTCTCGTCGATGATGTTCTGGATGCTGTCCTCGTCCTGCAAGTCGCCGACTGACGCGGCGTTTGTGGTCTGCAGCGCGTCGAGGTCGCCGTTGAGCAACAAGTCGTTGCGGGTGTCGGGGTCGGTCACCGGGATGAACTCGATGGCGTCGAGGTAGACCTCGCCACCCCACCAGTTGTCGTTGCGGACAAACTTGGTGGTCGAGTCTTGGGAACGGCTGTCGAACACGAATGGGCCAGTGCCGACGGGGGCCTGGTTGAGGTTCGGATCAACGAGTGCAGCAGCAAGCCAGGCTGGCGATGCGATCATGCCGAGCTGGCCACTCACGGTGCCGGGGAACTGGGCGTTCGGCTCTGACAGATTGTACTTGATGGTCAGATCGTCGATGAGCTCTGTGGCGTTTTCTGCTGGGAAGAACGGCTTGACGGCGAGGCCGACCAACGGGTCGGCGCGCTGCGTCTCGAAGTTGATCTGCAGCGCCTCTGCGTTCAGTGGCGTGCCGTCGTGGAAGCTGATGCCTTCGCGAACCTTGACTGTCCACTGTGAGAAATCGTCGTTCGGAGTGAACGACTCTGCGAGGTAGGGGACCCACTGGCCGTCGGGGGTGTATGCAGCGAGGGTGTCGAACACTGCATTGCTCATCATGAGACCAGGCGACGACAGCGACGACGTGGCCGGGTTGATGCCATTCACGTCGGCTTCGAGGCCATAGCGCAATGTGCCGCCGGCGACCGGGACGGAGTCTTCATCGACGACATCGGTCTCGTCGATCACGACGGCGGCGTCGGCGGTGTTCGCCGGAGCAGCGTCATCTTCGGCCGGATCAGCGTCAGGCGCTTCCGTGGCGTCAGGCGCTTCCGTGGCATCTGGTGTGTCGTCCGGAGTGCTGTCGCTGCTGCCGCCACCGCATGCTGCGGCGACGAGCGAGAAGCTCAGGATGGCCGCCGTACCCAATTTCTTGGCACTGCGATTCGATCGTGTCCTCATTGGTTTTCCCCCAATTTTTGTATGGTGCAAAAGTCGTGACTAGCGTCACGTAAGCGGACCTTAGACGCAGAACGCATCGCAAGTTCAACACGGGAACGAGAAACTTGCTGTGTGCAATAAAAATGTCCCGTTGCGGGCAACGTGAACGAGACGTTTGAACCGACGAGTACGTCCGCGACAATGCTCTGTGTGACATCAGAACAGCCCGTTGTGCGACCACATTGGCACATGCCAATTGCGTCGAGGGTCGCACTAGCGCATCCGCAGCGGGCTGAGATCTTGAAGCGGCACGAAGCCGCAATCGCATTGTCGATTCCCACGTATATCGATCCTGTGAGCGGTTTCAGCGTCTTCACCGCAACATTCCTGGAGTCTCGGAAGTACTGCTGCGACAGCGGCTGCCGCCACTGTCCGTACGTTACCGAGTAACTCCAACTGGTGTACAGCGCGGTGGGCGCCGTGCAAGAGTGGCCGCATGGGTACGAAGGAACCGACCGTGAAGGAACTACTGCGGGCGCTGCGCGTCGAAGGCGGCAAGGGCTCGGCCCGGCTTGATCAACGCGACGCCCTCGAGACGTTCGGATGGGACAAGAAGCAGTCGTATCTCGACCTTGCTGACGAGATGACCGAGCTAGTCGACCTCCAAAAACGACTGTTCGCTGACGGATCGTCGTCGCTACTCGTGGTCCTCCAGGCCATGGACGCTGCAGGCAAGGACAGCACCATTCGCAGCATCTTCAGTGGGCTAAATCCGGCGGGCGTCGACGTTCACCCGTTCGGCGTGCCGACCGATGAGGAACGTGCGCACGACTACCTGTGGCGGATCCATCACCACGCTCCAGCCGACGGCAAGATTGGTGTGTTCAATCGCAGCCATTACGAAGACGTCCTCGTCGTGCGCGTCAAGGACTTCGCTACCGAGAAGGTCTGGAAGAAGCGCTATGGCCACATCGTCAACTTCGAGCAGATGCTTGTCGACGAAGGCACCACGATCATCAAGATCTTCCTCAACGTCTCGCGTGACGAACAGAAGGAGCGTTTCCAGGAACGGCTGGAACGGCCCGACAAGAACTGGAAGTTCCGCGCTGGCGATCTCGACGACCGGGCACGTTGGCCCGAGTTTATGGAGGCGTACACCGACGCCCTCGAACAAACATCCACCGACGACGCGCCGTGGTACGTCGTTCCCGCCGATCGCAAGTGGGTGCGTAACGTCTGTATCGCTCGCATTTTGCGCTTCCACCTCGAAGCGATTGATCCGCAGTACCCCGACCCCGAGCCAGGTTTGGACGAGATCGTCATCGACTGAGCCGGTCTCCCTCGCCTGAGCGCCTGCTTCGCTCGCCCTACGCCGTGTGAACGGCGGGTGAAGTCCGGGGCTGCCATCGCAACATCTGGTTTGAACAGTTTGTAAAGTCTGCGGTATGCCGGTCCTTTTCCCGACCACCATCGACGAGGCAACAACTGCACTCGCCGACCACCCCGAGTCGATGCTCCTTGCCGGTGGCACCGATGCCATGGTCGGCATTAACGATGGGCACCATCGACCGGGCGCAACGGTGATCTCGGTCAGCCGCATCGCCGACCTGAGATCGTGGCGACACGATCCGCGCTCAGGCACGCTCACGATAGGTGCCGGTGTCACCTACACGGAGCTGATGGACCCCTCGATCGCTGGCCTCGTTCCTGCGCTGGCCGAGGCATCGCGCACCGTCGGTTCTCCTCAGATTCGAAATGCAGGGACGTTGGGTGGCAATCTCGGAACATCATCGCCGGCGGGTGACGGACTCCCGGTGCTGTCAGCCCTGAACGCTGTCGTGCACCTCGCTACTGCTGGCGCGACGCGCGCCGTTGACGTGAACGATTTCATGGTCGGCGTCAAACGGACTGCACTCAAGCAGGGCGAGATCATCACCGGGGTGACCGTTCCCGTGGTCGACGGTTGGCAGGGCTACGCCAAGGTGGGGGTGCGGAACGCCATGGTGATCGCTGTCGCCAGCACATGCGTCGTGGTCGACAAGACGCGCCGCACCGTCGCCGTTGCACTTGGTTCGGTCGGACCCACCATCTTGCGATGCCCCGATGCCGAGTCCTTCCTTGCAGCACGACTCGACTGGGATTCCATGGTCGCGGCCGATGCCGACCAAGCCGAGTTCGGCCGACTCGTGTCGGCGGCCAGCCAACCAATCACCGATCATCGATCGACCGCCGACTACCGACGACACGCGGTCGGCGTGCTTGCTCGACGGCTCGCGCGGCGCGCAGGAGCAGCATCATGAGCAACGAGATCTTCACCCTCCATGTCAACGGAGAAGCACAGCAGGTGCGCGACTCCTGGCTCGGTGAGAACCTGATGGACGTGTTGCGCGACCGCTTGGGCCTGATGGGTTCCAAGGGTGCGTGCGAGCAGGGCGAGTGCGGCTCGTGCAGCGTCCTCGTCGACGGCCACCTCGTGTGTTCATGTCTCGTCATGGCCGCGAGTGCTGTCGGCCAACAGGTCGTCACGATCGAGGGAGTTGCGCCGGTCGGCAGCCCCAGTGATGTGCAGCAGGCGTTCGTCGACTTTGGAGCAGTGCAATGCGGGTTCTGCACACCGGGCTTGATCATGGCGGTGCACGGCCTCCTCGAACGCACGCCCGATCCAGGTGACACAGAAATCCGCGAAGAGTTGGCTGGCAATATCTGCCGATGCACCGGCTACGGCCGGATCATCGATGCGGTCCAGCAAGTTGCCGTTGCTCGTCGAACCGATCGCAGCGGCGCATGAGCATCATCGATCGCACCACATCGACGGGGCCCCGCTATGGCGCTCTCGGCACGTCACCAACTCGGCCCGACGGCATTGCCAAGGTGCAGGGGACCTTTGAGTTCTCCTCGGACATCTCGGCCGACGGTTGCCTCTTTGGTGCCACCCTGCGCTCGCCGCATCCGCACGCACGCATCGTCTCTATCGACCTGTCAGCGGCGTGGAAGATCAACGGTGTGCAGGCGATCGTCACGGCAGAGGACGTCCCCGGCAAGCTCACGTATGGGCTGATTTCGCAAGACCAGCCGGTCTTCGCGAGCGATGTCGTGCGCTACGTGGGCGAGCCGGTGGCAGCGCTGGCAGCCGACGATCCAGAAGACGCACGTCGAGCGCTCGACGCCATCGAGGTCACGTACGAACTCCTCCCACCGTTGCTCGACCCGGAGTTGGCGATCAGCGGCGAGTTCGATCCAATTCATCCTGACGGGAACGTGATCCGCCACCAGCGAATCGTCCATGGTGACCCAGATGCAACCGCCGCGATCGTGGTCGAAGGGACCTATGAGATCGGCATGCAAGACCAGGCGTTCCTCGGTCTCGAAGCGGCCTTGGCCATTCCTGATCCCGGTGGCAAGGGCATCGAGATGCACGTGGCAACGCAGTGGTTGCACGAAGATCGGCAGCAGATCGCGGCGTGTCTCGGATTCGAAGAAGACAACGTCCGGCTCGTGCTCGGTGGCGTCGGGGGAGCGTTCGGTGCTCGCGAAGACATCAGCCTGCAGGTGCACTGCAGCCTGCTTGCTCTCCGCCTCGGCCGGCCCGTGCGTATGGCGTACAGCCGCGCCGAAAGCTTCCTTGGCCATGTCCACCGGCATCCTGCACAGATCTGGATGCGCCACCATGCCAACGCTGACGGATCGATTGTAAAAATTGAGTCGAGGATGGTTTTCGACGGCGGCGCCTACGCCTCCACCTCGTCCGCTGTACTCATCAACGCGATCACCCTGGCACAGGGGCCGTATCGCTGTGCGAATGCGGTCGTCGACGGCTGGGCCGTCCGCACCAACCATTTGCCATGTGGAGCGATGCGTGGCTTCGGCGCCGTGCAGGCGTGCTTTGCCTACGAGTCGCAGATGGACAAGCTGGCCGCAGCCTGCGGCGTTGGGCCGTTCGACATTCGACTGCTGAATGCGATGACAACGGGTGACCTACTCATCACCGGTCAACCCGTGCTGAACGTCGCGCCGGTCGAAGAGTGCCTGCGCGAGACCAATGCGTTGCCGCTCCCTGACGAGCCCGTCGGTGGACACGCCCTCCTTGATGGATCAATGGACGCCATGAAGCTGCCCGGCGGCGCCGGACGTACCGCCGATGTCGGCGACATCGTCAGGGGGATTGGTTGGGGTGTGTCGATCAAAAACCTGATGTATTCCGAATCGTTTGACGACTATGCGACTGCGCGGTGCCGGATCGAAGGTGGCCCCGACGGTCCGACGGTGTTCCTCAAGTTCGCCACAGCCGAGGTCGGCCAGGGCTTCGTGACTCTGGCACCGCAGATTGCTCGTTCGGTACTCGGCATCGACCGGGTTGAACTCGACCAAATCGACACCCAGGTCGGTTCAGCAGGCTCGACGTCAGCGTCTCGCCAAACCTGGATGAGTGGCGGCGCGGTCAATGCTGCTTGCGAACTCGTGCGCTCGCTCATCTTCGAACACGTTGCCGCTGTTCATGGCTGCCCGGCGGTGGACCTGTTCATCGACCACACCGACGTTGTTGACCCGACGACTGGTCGACGCTTCGACGTCGCTGAGGCCTGCGCTGACGTGTCGTTCGACGAAACCGCCGTCTATCGCCATCCCGACACCAGCGAGATCGACGAGAACGGCCAGGGCAACTGTCACACGGCGTTCGCGTTCGTCGCGCACCGTGCCGTGGTTGACGTTGACCCCGAATTGGGTCTGGTCAAGGTCGTCCAGATCGCCACGGCGCAAGACGTCGGGGTCGCACTCAATCCGTTGTCGGTAATGGGCCAGATCGAAGGCGGTATCGCCCAGGGCCTCGGCATGGCGCTCATGGAAGAGATCATCCAAGTCGACGGTGTGATTCGGAACGGCAACTTCACCGATTACCTGTTGCCAACCTTCCTCGACATGCCGCCGGTCGTCGCCAAGCTGATCGAGCAACCAGACCCTCTCGCGCCACTCGGCGCCAAAGGCGTTGGCGAGCCGCCGTGTATCTCCTCGACGCCAGCAATTGTCGCCGCGATCCGCGATGCGCTGGCACAGGCGGGCATCAACGCTCCGCTCAACCGCGTGCCGGTCCGCCCTGGCGATATCTGCCTGTAATGCGTCGCTTGGCAGCCGCGGCGATCGTTACTGGCGTCGCTCTCGTCGGATGCTCAAGTCAGCCTGACGACGACCGCGTCAGCTATCTGATCCTCCAACAGCCGGCAATCGGAGTTCTCGACGGCTACCTCGAGGAAACGGTGTCGATCAACGGTGGCTGTCCACTCCTTTCGCACGGGTCGGACGGCTCGACAGGCCTGCAGCGTGCTGCGTGGCCCGATGGGACGGTGTTCGACCCGGGCCTCGACCTCATCATTTTGTCCGACGGCCGACAGATCCGTGATGGTGACCTCATCACCGGTGGGGGCGGCAGTGAGAACTTCGGCGGCAACGAGAAGGCCTACGACGACATCTTCCAACCTGACTCGGTGACGTCGTTCAGTACGTCGTGCCGCCAGTCCGAAGTGCAGTCGACCGTGTGGTTCATTATCGCGCCCGACTCGATCCAGATCAGCACGCCCTGATTTTGTTTCTCACAGCCCGAGGATCGGCGTCGGCAATCGCGACGCGCCCAACCCGCGTCGGATTCAGATCCGAGGTTGATTGTCACAGATCAGGCCAACCGATGCCGCCGCGTGTAGTTTTCGACGAGATGTCAGAAGTACGCGAAATTATGACCTGGGACATGCTCGGGGTAGCCACACGAGCCCTCTCGCAGATGGTTGCCGACGACGGGTACGAACCCGACATGATCCTGGGTATTGCTCGTGGCGGACTGCTGCCAGCGGGTGCGATGGGATATGCACTGTCGGTCAAGAACGTGTACACGATGAACGTCGAGTTCTACACCGGGGTCGACGAGCGCCTCGATGTTCCTCGCATCCTTCCCCCGGCACCCGACTTCGTTGACCTGTCGAACGGCAAGATCCTCGTCGTCGACGACGTCGCTGACACTGGCCACACGCTGAAGTCGGTCGAAGAGTTTTGCGAAGGCAAGGTCGGCGAAGTCCGCACCGCCTGCATTTACGAGAAGTCGCACTCGGTCGTCAAGTGCGACTACGTCTGGAAGCGGACCGACGAGTGGATCAACTTCCCGTGGAGCGAGCAAGACCCGGTCGCCAAACGCAACTGGTCAGTGAAAGACGCCTAGTTTCCGAAGGCTTGCCGCTGAGCCGTGGCGAGCCGCTCGGTCAGCCTCTTGGCAGACACGACGCCGAGCAACTTGTCGTCACTCCATACCGTCACGACCGGCCTCAGAGGGTTGATGCGCGACAGGACCGAGCTGAGTTCCTCGTCGGGGCCGGCCTTGGCCAGCGTGCTGAATGGCGTCATCAGCTGAGTGAGCATGACCATCGCCCGCCGGTCGGTCGGGATTGCCCACAACTGGTCTTCGAGCACGAGGCCGTCGACATGCCCGTCGCCGTTTGAGTCGATCGCCACAGCTCCGGCATCGCCGAGACGCTGACGTTGGTCGATCATCGAGTCGGCGTCCATGTCCGAGCCGGCATGAGCGACGCCAAACCACGTCAGGTCGCGGACCTTCACACCTTGGAGCTGTTCGCCCATGTACGAGGCCAGGATCTCTTGCTTGGCGTTGAGGCCGATGAACACGCCAGTGACGGCGACGAACAGGCCTGGCAGACCCTGCACCATCATCGCCACACCGATGAGGGCCATACTCCAGCCGAGCACGCGGCCCGCATTGCCCGCTTCACGCATGGCCAGATACTTATTACCGGTACGCGCCCACCGGATTGCACGCAACACACGGCCGCCGTCGAGTGGAGCGCCCGGCAGCATGTTGAAGACAGCCAGCGCCAAGTTGACGACCCCGACCCAGAGCAGCAGGTTTGATCGGAAGAGGTAGCCGAAGCCGAATGCAAGGGCACCGATCACCAAGCTGACCGCGGGGCCCGCACCGGCGATAAGGCCGTCAGCCTTCGGGGACGGCGACTCGCGGTCGAGCCGCGCAACGCCGCCGAGGGCCCAGAGATCGATTGATTCGGTGTTGACGCCGTATCGACGGGCCACGAGGGCATGACCAAACTCGTGCAGGAGGATCGAGAGGAAGAAGGCGGCAGTTGCTGCGATGCCAGAAATGACGCCGAGCGCGGTCGCAAGGTTGACTCCAAAGAACACGGCGATCAACGCCATGCTCCAGTGGGCTCGGACTGGGATCCCAAAATACCGACCCAAATGGAGTGATCCGGATGTCTTCATACTGCATCCAACAGTACATCCGTTCCCCCTATTCCTTCCGGCATCGATATCTCCGGTCGACCGCCTCCCAAAATGGAGACTCTTTCACCACGTCAGTGGAGCGTTTTGGTCTCAGTTTCGGATGGCCCGGCCAATCGAGCCGAAATTGGGGCCAAAACTCCTTCGCAACGCGTTGAAATGTTCCACATTTTGGAGGGTCGTGGCGGCGCGAAGGTCGTGGCGGTCAGGAGTGTTGGCTGAGGACGACGGTGGCGCAGTTGCGGCCGCTGGCACCCCAGACGCCGGCTCCGGGGAAGGTA
>CAWUXP010000301.1:0-5012 GCA_963926495.1 Candidatus Ilumatobacter herschelensis | reverse complement strand
CCTGCAGCGGCAACATCGTCGGCTGACTGCCAGAGGAGGTCAGGCACTTTGGACGCATCAAAGTCGGCACGATCCTGGAACTCGGTGCGAGTGAAGCCCGGGCACAACGCCGTGACGTGCACGTGATGCTCGATCAACTCGGCATGAAGCGCCTCGGACAGCGAGCTGACGAAGGCCTTCGTCGCGGCATACGTGGCGCCGTTCGGTCCGGGTGCGAATGCGGCGACCGACGAGACGTTGAGGATCCCACCACCTCCACCACGTTGCACCATCACCTCAGCAGCCACCTGCGACAGGCGATGCAGGGCAATGACGTTGACGTTGATCACTGCGGTCTCCCGCTCGGCATCAAGCTCGTGGAGCGGGCCGGTCTGACCGAAGCCTGCGTTGTTCACTACCAGATCAATCGGCGAATCGTCACGCAGCCGCGCCTCGACGGTGGCAAGTGCATTCCGATCAGAGAGGTCGGCAACGAGGACCTCGCAGTCGACGCCCACCTCGTTGGCAAGCGCCTCGAGCCGCGCTCGGTCGCGAGCAACGACCACCAGCCGTGTGCCGTCGGCTGCCAACTGCCGTGCGATCGCTCGACCGATACCTGACGATGCTCCCGTAACGAGTGCGCGATTCCATCTCATGGCCCAATCGTGCCACGGGCCACTCACGATCCGCACGGCACCGCATCCGATATCGCTCGACCATCGCGCGTGACCGCGCTGGCTTCTGGCACAATGCGTTGACAATGCAGCTATACATCCGCGATGCGTTGGAATCCGACGTCGACGACCTGATCGAGCTGTTGCTCGGCGACAAGGTTCGTGACCCCGGGTTCATGCAAACAAATCGCGATAACCCGAGCTTCGTCGGCGACTACCTCGAAGCCATCCGCGAGATCGACGCAACCAACGGCAACTACCTACTCGTTGCGGACCTCGGCGGACGTGCAGTTGCCGTGGTGCAACTCGTGACCTTCCGCCACTTCCAACATCGCGGTGGCCGTTGCGCCGAAATCGAATCGATGCACGTCGCTCCGTCGCACAGCGACACCGACATCGGCAGCCAACTTCTTGAGTACGCCGCGAGCCGCGCACGCGATCTCGGGTGCTACCGCATGCAGCTCACCGCTGGAACGAAGCGTCAGAACACCCACAAGTTCTTCCAGGACCACGGATTCATCCCGACTCACGTCGGGTACAAGCAGTACCTCGACCTCGACTGGACGCCGCAGCGCACTGCGCAGCTCGTTCGGCCGCAGCCCGAGTTCTTCGACGAACTCGCCGACCAGTCATAACGACCTACAGAGTTGCGAAAGGGGCCTAACCCCAGACGCAACTCTGTTACTTGCAGATGACCGTGGCCGATTTCGTTCCGGCCCGTTGGTGTGTTGCCCCAACCGTCAGCTCCGTACCTGGCTGGCAACGCACCGTCCACGACGCGAGCGCGCGTTCGGGGCTCCCTCCGTCGCCTCGATTGAAACGTGCTGCCATCGACCCGACGAGCTGACCGAGTTCTTGACGTGCCGATCCACCGATGACTTCAGCACCCTGCAACTCGACGATGATCGGCCGAACGATCGAGTCGTTGTTCGCCTTCTCGGTGACGTACGTCGGCAACCAGCCGGTGTTCGCGACGCCGACATCAACACGCCACGTGTCGGGCCCCAGTTGTTCGACGGCGGTGTGCTTGATCTCGATGCAGGGGGCGCTTAACGCTTGCACGACAGCGAAGGCTCCGTGGCCGTCGACTTCGTCGGCGAGTAGATGCTTCGGCGGATTGCCCCAGGAGTACAAGTCGTTCCACCCACCCAGTTCGACCACGCCGAGTTGTGGGTGTTCAAACGAGTACCAATCGACGAAGCCCGCCGTCAGCGCATCGCCCGGCTGGCTGTCCAGCCAGTGCAGTGCGGCGATCGCCTGGTCATTGGTCGGGCCCGTATACCAGAAATGAGTCGAAATCTTCTCGCCGGTCGCGGCGTGGACAAGGTCCCAGAACTCGGTGGTCCAGCCGTAGACGCCGAGGTGTTCGTACGCCCAGTCGTCAGAGGCGCCGCTCATCGTCTCAGTGGTGTCCCATGTGAAATCTTCGTACACCGAGTGGGCCGGGTAGCCAGTGAGTTCGGTGCCGCGCTTGGCAAGTTCCTTCCACACCCACACGTCGTTCGGCGGGAGCGTTTCGTCGGCAGCAATCGACGACGGCCGCAACAGCACACCACCAAACGTGTGGAACGCGTTGAAGCCACAGATGTTCGGGCGAGCGACGATCGCCCTGATGAGCGCGTCGATCTCCGGCTCGCTCAACGGATGATCACCAGAACCAGGCACCGTGGTTCCCCAACCGGCTGGGAAGTTGCGGTTCATGTCGAGTCCCTGCGGAACTCGTGGCTTCGGCATCGTGAACCCGTCGAAGTCTTCGATGGTGCCCTCGCCAAAGAGTCGATAGCGCGGTGTCGCCTCGCCAGGCCCATCGAGCGGCACCGGCACGAGTAGACGCTCGTCGTTGGGGTGCGGCATCCACTGGCCGTCAGGGTCGGCAATACGCATCTGCAGAATCCGGCCATCGCCGTCAATGTCTTCGCTCTCATGACCTGGCCAACGACGGCCGTCGGCGAGCGGCCAGTTCCGAACGCTAGATCGGCGGTAGCGGGGCGAGTCAGCAAGGGCCCACTCGGCGCCGTCGGGATTGACGCGCGGTACGACGTAGAAGGTGCGGGTGCGCAGTGCCCGAGTCACCTGTTCGTCGCCGGTCACGAAGCCCTCAACCAGGTGCTGCAAGACGCTGCACGCAGCCACCGACGCCGTGAGTTCGACCGAGTGGATGTTCGCGTCGATCCAGTGCGCCGGCTTCGTGTCGTGCAAGCCGGTTGCCTGATCGGTGACCGTGACTAGGCGAAGATCGCGGCCCTCGTGCGACTGGCCATAGGTCTCAACCTCGACCAGGTCGGGATGCTCGGCAACGAGGTCGTCCACCCACGCCATCAGTTCGTCGTAGCGCAGAAACCGGTCGAAGTCGTACGTGTCGGCCATGAGGAGATCGTAGGACCGCTTCAGCTTTCCGACGAACGCCGACTTCAGCGTGACCCAGTCCGGCTGCCATAGCCTGACGCCATGGTGTTGTCGCTCAGCAAGCATCCGTCGTTCTCCGGTCGGCCCGGCCCTGTCCTTGTCGTCATCGCTGACGGTGTTGGCGTTGCGCCGGCAGGTCCGAGCAATGCGGTAACCGAGGCGACCACACCAACCCTCGACCAACTCACCGCGAGCGAGCTGCACACCGAGCTGGCGGCGCACGGGCCCGCAGTCGGGCTGCCGACCGACGACGACATGGGCAACAGCGAGGTCGGCCACAACGCACTCGGTGCGGGGCGGATCTTTGCCCAGGGCGCCAAGTTGGTGAACAAGGCGCTCGCGAGTGGGGCGATCTTCGAGACCAACGTCTGGAAGGAGGCAATCGAGCGCGGAACGGCGAACACACTCCATCTCCTCGGCCTCCACTCCGACGGCGGTGTGCACTCGACGACCGCTCACCTCTATCAACTGCTGCGCCGAGCAGCCGACGAGGGCGTCACGAGCTGTGCGGTACACATCCTTCATGACGGTCGTGACGTCGCGAACCGCAGTGCGCTCGCATACATCGAGCAGACCGAGGCGGTGCTTGCCGAGATCAACGCCGCCGAGGCAAGCAATGGTGCGCTCCGCAACTTCCGGATTGCTTCCGGCGGTGGCCGCATGACGATTACGATGGATCGCTACGAAGCCGATTGGGACATGGTCGAACGCGGCTACCTGTGCCACACGCACGGCGAAGGACCGGTGTTCGCGTCCGCTACCGATGCGGTCGAAACTATGTACGCCGAGACCGACAAGGGTGATCAGTACCTCGGCCGATTCGTCGTCGGCGATGGCGACAAGCAACCAGTCGGGGCGATGCACGACGGCGACGCTGTCCTGCTGTTCAACTATCGCGGCGACCGTTCTATCGAGATCTCACGCGCCTACGAAGAAGCCGACTTCGACGTGTTCGACCGCACCGGAGCCAACGGCGAGCAGCACCCTGACGTGTTCTACGCCGGCATGTTGCAGTACGACGGCGACGCGCTCATTCCGAAGCGCTACCTCGTCGATCCTCCGGCGATCGACCGAACCATGGGCGATTTCTTGTGTGCCGAGGGCATTCGCAGCTTCGCGATCAGTGAGACCCAAAAGTTCGGTCACGTCACCTACTTCTGGAACGGCAACAAGTCCGGCTACATCAACGAGGCACTCGAAACCTACGTCGAGATCCCGTCTGACAACGTCGAATTCGACACCACCCCTGCGATGAAGGTCCGCGAGATCACCGCCGAAACCATCGATCTCCTGCGGTCAGGTGAGTACCAGTTTGGTCGGTTGAACTTCCCGAGTGGCGACATGGTCGGCCACACCGGCCACTTGCACGCAACGATCGAGGCAATGGAAGTCATCGACGAGTGCATGGCACTGCTGATCGACGTCATCGACGAACTCGGAGGCGTCATCATTTACACCGCCGACCACGGCAATGCCGACGTGATGTACACCATCGATGCAGCGGGCGACAAGCATCCGAAGACGAGCCACACACTGTCGCCGGTGCCGTTTGCAATCCACGATCCGAACTACGACGGCGAATACCGCATGGTCGACGCAGCCCCAGGCGATGCACACGGCCTGGCGAATGTCGCCGCGACCATCTTCAACCTGCTCGGCTTCGACGCTCCCGACGACTACCTCCAACCGCTGATCACGTTCTGACGCAGCACGCTAGACATCGACG
Source organism: Candidatus Ilumatobacter herschelensis (assembly GCA_963926495.1). Taxonomy (GTDB): domain Bacteria; phylum Actinomycetota; class Acidimicrobiia; order Acidimicrobiales; family Ilumatobacteraceae; genus Ilumatobacter_A; species Ilumatobacter_A herschelensis. The sequence continues at coordinate 227 of CAWUXP010000301.1, read as the reverse complement.
TGAATGCAGCTGCTTCGGTTCACGTGACCCGGCACATCCCACGATGCGCCTAGTGTGTCGAGATGGCCAGCAAGAAGTTTCAACTTGAGTCCCTGAAGAACGTTCCGCTCTTCAACGCATGCAGCAAGAAGGAACTCGAGACAGTCGCCAAGGCGGCTGACGAGATCACGATGACCGAAGGCTCCCTGATCGTCGACCAAGGCCAGACCGGACGTGAGGCCTTCGTC
>CAWUXP010000300.1:0-7925 GCA_963926495.1 Candidatus Ilumatobacter herschelensis | reverse complement strand
GAGATGAGCACGACGTCGGCCTTCGCCTTCGACACGCCGGCAGCAACCGTGCCGACACCAGCTTCGGCAACAAGCTTGACGTGAATGCGAGCTGACGGGTTGGCGTTCTTCAGATCGTGGATCAATTGCTTGAGATCCTCGATCGAGTAGATGTCGTGATGCGGCGGAGGGCTGATCAGCCCAACACCTGGCGTGGAGTAACGCGTCTTGGCAATCCACGGCCACACCTTGTGGCCGGGTAGCTGGCCGCCTTCGCCGGGCTTGGCGCCCTGGGCCATCTTGATCTGGATGTCGTCGGCGTTTGTCAAGTACTCGGACGTGACTCCAAATCGACCGGACGCGACCTGCTTGATTGCCGAGCGCCGCTCGGGGTCATAGAGGCGGTCAGAATCTTCGCCGCCTTCGCCGGTGTTCGACTTGGCACCGATTTGGTTCATGGCGATAGCAAGCGTTTCATGTGCCTCGGCGCTGATCGAGCCGTAGCTCATTGCACCGGTAGAGAAGCGCTTGACAACCTCTTCGATCGGCTCGACCTCGCTGATGTCGATCGACGGACGATCGGCGAACTGGAACAGCCCGCGCAGCGTCATCAACTTCTTTGACTGATCGTCGACCTTGGCGGTGTACTCCTTGAAAATGTCGTAGCGCTTCGCACGCGTGGCGTGCTGCAATTTGAAGACGGTTTCCGGGTTGAACAGGTGCTGCTCGCCTTCGCGGCGCCACTGGTATTCGCCACCAAGTTCGAGTTTGCGGTGCGCGCGATCTTCCGGTCGGGCGGGGTTCGCCATTTTGTGACGAGCTGCCACCTCGGCTGCGACTTCGTCGATGCCGATGCCACCGAGTTGGCTGATCGTGTTAGTGAAGTAGGCGTCTATCAGGCCCTGGCCGAGCCCGATCGCCTCGAAGATCTGCGCGCCGGTGTATGACGCAACCGTCGACACACCCATCTTGGACATGATCTTGAGCACGCCCTTGTTGCAGGCGAGGATGTAGTTACTGATGGCCTGGTGCGGATCGAGGCCACCGAGACCGTGCATGCCCTCGGCAATCAGGTCTTCGATCGATTCGAACGCGAGATACGGGTTGATCGCTCCGGCGCCATAACCAATCAGGAGCGCCATGTGATGCACCTCGCGGGCGTCGCCGGCTTCGACGATTAGACCGACCATCGTGCGTTGCTTGGTGCGCACCAAGTGATGGTGCACTGCAGCGGTAAAGAGCAGCGACGGAATCGGAGCGTCAATGGTGTCGGCATTGCGGTCCGACAGCACGATCACGCGTGCACCAGAGTCGATGGCCTCCGATGCTTCAGCGCAAACCCGCTCAAGCGCCGAGGCCAAGCCCGGTCCACCATCGGCAACGCGGTAGAGCCCGCTCAGGACCCTCGCTTGTAACGCATCATGGTTGCCATCGTCGTTGATGTGGATGATCTTCGCCAACTCATCGTTGTTAATGATCGGGTTCGGGAGCGACAGTTGTTTGCAGCTGTCGGGGCCTGGGTCGAGCAGGTTTGCCTCAGGGCCGACCGATGACGACACCGCCGTAACCACTTCTTCGCGAATGGCGTCGAGCGGCGGGTTCGTGACCTGGGCAAACAGCTGCTTGAAGTAATCAAACAACAGCCGTGGTCGTTCTGACAGGACGGCGAGCGGCGTGTCGGTACCCATCGATCCAAGCGCCTCGTAGGCATTGGCCGCCATCGGAGTGATCAGAATTTTGAGCTCTTCGTGCGTGTATCCGAACATCTGCTGACGGCGCAACACACTGGCGTGGCTGAATACGACGTGCTCACGACTCGGCAGGTCGGACAGGCTCGTCATGCCCGCGGCGAGCCACTCGCCATAGGGATGCTGAGCGGCGAGGTTGGACTTAATCTCTTCGTCGCCGACGATCCGACCTTGCTTTGTGTCGATCAAGAACATCTTGCCTGGCTGCAAACGGCCCTTGGCAACAATGCGTTCCGGAGCGATGTCGATGACGCCAACTTCAGACGCCATCACGACGAGGTCGTCATCGGTGACCCAGTAACGGCTCGGGCGCAGTCCGTTGCGGTCGAGTACAGCCCCGATCATCTCGCCATCGGTGAACGTGACCGAAGCGGGCCCGTCCCACGGTTCCATCATCGCTGCGTGGAATCGATAGAAGTCGCGCTGCTCCTGGGACATCGTCTCGTTCTTCTCCCACGCTTCCGGGATCATCATCAGGACGGCATGATGGAGCGGGTAGCCACCGAGGTGCAGGAGTTCAAGCACCTCGTCAAAGCGAGCCGTGTCAGAAGAGCCGGGGGTACAGATTGGGAAGGCCTGGTCGAGGGCCGGCAGCAACGGGCTCTCAAGCATGGCTTCGCGCGCCCGCATCCAGTTCTGGTTGCCCTGCACGGTGTTGATTTCACCGTTGTGCGCCACGAACCGGTACGGGTGCGCAAGCGGCCACGACGGGAACGTGTTGGTGGAAAACCGGCTGTGCACGAGCAGCAATGCCGACTCGATGCGAGGGTCGCGGAGGTCGGGGAAGAACTCGCTAAGCTGCGGCGTGGTGAGCATGCCCTTGTAGACGATGGTGCGGCTCGACAGCGACGAGAAGTAACTGTCGAGATCACCGACGAGTTCACGGCGTGAAGTTTTGCGAGCGACGAATGCCTTGCGGTCGAGGTCGATGCCCGTGCTGCCCTGCGGATCGGAGACGAACAACTGCTTGAAGGTCGGCATCGCAGCTCGCGCTGTTTTGCCAAGGCAATCAGGGCTGGTCGGTAGGTCGCGCCGGCCGAGGACCTGCAAACCGGCATCGACGACGCTCGCCTCAATCGCTGTCATTGCCTTGGCTGCGTTGGCAGCATCGGCCGGCAGGAAGGCCACGCCAGCTGCGTATGCGCCGGCTTCCGGCAGGTCGAAGTCAGTGACCTCCTGGAAGAAACGATCCGGGATCTGTAGGAGAATTCCTGCGCCGTCACCAGAGTCGGGCTCTGCGCCGGTCGCACCTCGGTGTTCGAGGTTGGTCAGTGCCTTCAAGCCGGTGACGACGAGCTCATTCGAGCGGACGCCTTTCAAGTTGGCAACGAAAGACACGCCACAGGAATCGTGTTCATGCCTGGGGTCGTACAGGCCAATGGGGCCAGGGGGCTTCTGCATTGTCACATCCGCGAGGTCGAGTGTTCGGCTACGAGATGCTCGAGACAACGCTGGCTCAAGCGGGGGGAGCCCAGTGTAGAGGGTCATTGCCCCGCTCCCCCGGATCGTTCGATCGTGATTCTGGTGCTGTCAACCCCAGCGACGGTTGAACAGCGACACTGCAACCGACGCAAGGTGCGAGCCGGGAAGGTCGGCGACGATCGGTGCAAGGTCTTCAAAGTGATCAAGGTCATGCACGGTGGGCAGCAACGTCACCTGCCGTCCGAGACGGTGGAGCTGATCGAGCTGCGCCTGCCCGGTGTGACCGGTACTCATCGGCACGTTGTCAAAGACCGCTGGCTCAGGCGACGCCAAGGCAATCCCCCAGTACCCACCGTCGTGCGTCATCCCCATTGCATCATTGCCGCGGCGGAGCGCATCGAGTGCCGCCGCCAAGTGCTTGCCCGATGACGGTGTATCCATGCCGATCACCAGGCCTGGGCCGAGGTCGGCGAAGCCGTTGGCGAGCCGCTCCCCCAGGCCCACGCCGCGCTGGTGGCGCACGTCGTAGTCAGGAGGAATCCATGAACCGGCATCTCCGTCGATGAGTGCAACAGCCCGAACGTCATGATGGGCTGCACATACCGCGGAAACTGCTGCAAACGTGTCGTGCAGGCACGCCGCCGCAATCTGTGCAGCCTGCTCGTAGCTCAGCGGCGGAACCAGGCGGGTCTTCACCTTGCCGACGATCGGCTCCTTGGCGATGACCGTGATGTGGAACGGCATCGTCATCGGATCTCGCGAAGGATTCGGCCCATGTCCTTGACGGCGCGGGCCGTCCCGCCAATCGTGCCGGTGACCTTCGAACGGCCCGAACGTTCGGTGTACTCGACTGGAATGTTGCGAACCTTCAGCCCGGCATTGACAGCACGCAGCACCATCTCGAGCGGCCAGCCAGAACGACGGTCGGTCATGCCGAGGTCGAGTAACACCTCACGCCGCATCGCACGCATTGGGCCCAGGTCGTCGAGACGGAGCTTCGTCCGCCGCCGAACTTCGAGTGCCAACACTTTGTTGGCGAGTCGCGCATGCGGGGGCCATGCACCTCGACTGGCAATACGACTGCCGATCACAAGGTCTGCATCGCCGTGCTCGACATATGCCGTGACCACCGGCAGCGCAAGCGGATCGAGCGATGCATCACAGTCCATAAAACACACGATGTCGGAGGTGGACGCCTGCAGGCCAGCCCAGCACGCCGCGCCGAACCCCTTCTGTTCCTCGCTGACGACCAGTGCGCCGTGCTCGGCTGCCAGCTCGGCAGTGCGGTCGGTCGAACCGTTGTCGACGACGATTGGTCGATATCCATCGGGCATGCGCGCGAGCACCCAGGGGATTGCCACTGCCTCGTTGAGCGCTGGCAGGATCACATCTGGCACCGCATCGAGGGTACGGGTTCGCGAGACAGACGGGATACGCACGATCTTCGAGCCACAGCAACCGATGGGCCTGCGCGTCCACGGGGAGTCAGAGACGGCCAAGCGCTACAACCTGAAAGAAGTGGCTGGTGATGTGATTGCCGTCGCGGCAGCCGCAGGCCTCAAGGCGCCCAACCTGATTGGTCATTCGTTCGGCGGGGCCGTCGTGTCAGCAGTCGGTGGCGTGGCCGACGTCGCCAGTGTCGTCGACATCGACCAGTCACTCCAGCTCCACGGTTTTAAGGAGACGCTGTTGCCAGTCGAGCCAATGCTGCATGACCCCGACCAATACCGTCAGGTGGTCGACGCCATGTTGCATGCGATGCAGGGCGACCAGATGCCTGCTGCCGAGCGGAAGCGAATCAATGCAGGACACCGCGTCGGCCAGGATGTGATCTTGGGAGTCTGGGATGTCATCCTCACCCAGCCGGTCGACGAAATCAGCGTGACCGGTGAGATGGCGTTGGCCGGCGAGATGGCGTTGGCCGACTACTCGACGAAACACACCGCACCTCGTCTTATTCGGAATTGGCCCTCGCAACAACTCTGGCACCTGGCACAGCGACCGCATCGAAGGGGCACTCATCGATGTCTGGACCAACCACGGCCAACTATCCGCACAGGGTCGAACCGCAACGTTTTGTGGACACGGTGGAGTGCTGCTGGTCGAATATCTGAAGTGCCAGTAGGTTGCCGCGCATGAAGATCCTCGTCACCGGCGGCGCCGGGTTCATCGGCTCCCACATCGTTGACGACCTGATCGAACTGGGCCATGAGGTTGTGGTCGTCGACGACCTCGACCCGGCGGCGCACGACGGCACCCCCGCCGGCCTGAACAACGCAGCGACGTATCACTGGGCTGATGTACGCGACCGCTCGACATTCGAATTTCCCGGCGTGCTCGACAACATCGACGCCGTCTGCCATCAAGCAGCGAAAGTCGGGCTCGGTGTCGACTTCGCCGACGTCGAGGAGTACGTCACGCGCAACGACGGCGGTACTGCCGTCTTGCTACGAGCGTTGCACGACCGCAACTTTCGCGGCCGCATCGTGCTGGCCTCGTCGATGGTCGTGTACGGGGAGGGCCGCTACCGCTGCGTTGATCATGGCGTGGTCCGGCCCGGCCCCCGTGAACTCAGCGATCTCGACGCTGGTAACTACGAACCGCCGTGCCCCATTTGTGGGGGGAGGCTTGTTGGCGAGCCGGTCCCCGAAGACCACTGGCTCGACCCACGCAACGTGTACGCCACCACCAAGCTTGCCCAGGAACAACTGTGCAACGCTTACGTTCGCGAGCACGTCGGATCGTCATGCGCGTCGCTGCGCTACCACAATGTCTACGGCCCTCGGATGCCGCGCGGCACGCCGTATGCAGGCGTCGCCAGCATCTTCCGCAGCGCCTACGAGGACGGGCGCACCCCGCAGGTTTTGGAAGACGGCGGCCAGGCACGCGACTTCATCCACGTCAGCGACATCGCCCACTGCAACGTGCTGGCACTGACGAACCTCAAGCCGAGCCACGGCGCCTTCAACGTGTGCACCGGCAACCCAAAAACCGTGCTCGACATGGCACTTGCACTCCGTCCACCAGGCTCCCCCCACCCTGTCGTCGTCGGCGGCTACCGCCTCGGCGACATCCGCCACGTCTTCGCCAGCCCCGACCGAGCAGCAACCGACCTGGGATTCGAAGCAAAAATCACCTTCGAAGCAGGAATGCAAGAATTCCAAACAGCAGAGTTAAGAAAGAAGATCGCAGAAAGACCAGAAAGGTTGAGGCTCGCTGAGAACTGAGCGCCCGAGCGAAAGCGAGTTCGGGCAGAGCCCGAAGAAAATGAGTGTGCGGACGAAGTCCGTGAGGCGACGCACTCACCGTTCGCCGAAGGCGAACCACTCACCATTTCGAAACGAGTGCCGCCTGCAGGACGATTGCACAGAGGGCTTGCACACCGATCCATCCGGCGAACATCGTGTTCTTTGAAATGGCGAACCGTTTGGACTCAAAGCGCTGCACCAGCGCTGCGCCCGCGATCACCAGCCACGGGTAGAAAAGTAGCCAGATCCGTTCGGTCTCGGCTTTGGAGAGCTGCGACAGGTCGGCTGCGATCACCGCGGCGAGCGAACCGCCGACGAGGATCCAGAGCCGCTTGTCGCGTAACTTCGCGAGGCCAAAAAACGTGGCTGGGCCGACCGCGAAGAGCGCGGCCACGAGGTTGGCGAAGATGAAGTAGTTCCAAATTCTGAACTGGGCTGTGCCCTCCCAGTATTCGGACCGCGTTGCCTCTGCGCCGTCGAACCACCAGAACCCCGCAGCAAACCACATGGCCGTGACCATCAGTGCCATGGTGACGGCGCCGACGACGGTCGACGTTGTGCCCTTTCCGAATGACCCTGACCGGCGCAGTACCCAGCCCGCGAGCACGATGACGAACGGGATCATCATGAAGATCGCACCGCCGTACGTCATGAACAACAGTGTCGTAAGCAAGAGCCCGCCAATGGCCCCAAGCCATACGGCACCTCGGCCGTCTCGCCTGACGCCGACCGCGATGAAGGCGACACCCCATGCAGCGAGGGCTGCGTAAAAGGCGTCGGCTGACGTCATCATCCAAATCGCGTACGGAGCGACGATCAGGAACGGAGCGCTATGACGAACCCACGTGTCGCCTGCAGTCGCCCGGACAGCAATGAGTACCCCGACGGGAAGGAGGATCGACGAGACCAATGAGATCGCGACGATCGGCAACGATCCACCGAGGCCGATGGCATCGAGGAACTTGAGCAGCACGATAAAGCCCGGAGGATGCCCACGCACGTGCACCGAGTAGTTGTTGATGTCGACAACAAAGTTGCGGACGAAGTCGCCGGCCGGCGGCGTGATCGGCAGGTTCGCGAGGTACTCGGTTTCCTCCTCGGCTCCGTAGAACACTCCGTCGCGACCATCGGTCAACGCAAGCAGTAACCCAAAAAGCCCAGCGCCCAGCGCTGTCGAGCGGATGATCACGCGCAGACGAGCCTGTTCGTACCAACCACGTGCGGCCAAGACCATCACCGTTGCTGCGAGCCCAGCGGCACCGATCAAACTCCAGCCGAACCGCCAGTCCCAACCATCACGAAAGTTCCGACCGACCAGCGGAGCCGAGCCGAGGAACACCTCGGGCGCGGTGCGTTGTAAATCTCGGCCCCAAACGATCGCCACGTAGAACGCACTGAGTACACCGGCATACAGGGCCAGGACCAACAGCTGTCGAAAACGAAGCATCACGGCCGACAGGATGCCAGGCCGAGCCTGGTCGCCACGCCGTTTCGAAATTGATCAGGCGTCAACGAATTTTGGCGAGCG
>CAWUXP010000299.1:0-2926 GCA_963926495.1 Candidatus Ilumatobacter herschelensis | reverse complement strand
ATCTCCGGACAGTTTCAGTTGGGGACAGACCCCAACTGAAACTGACCGATGAACCCCGAACACCCAGAGCAACCGACAAAAGGGAAACCACATGCTCGACGTCAACATGTTCGACCAACTGAAAATCGGCCTCGCCGAAGCGGACCAGATTCGTAACTGGTCACACGGTGAAGTGAAGAAGCCGGAGACGATCAACTACCGCACGCTCCGTCCCGAAAAAGACGGCTTATTCTGCGAGAAGATCTTCGGCCCAACTCGCGACTGGGAGTGCTACTGCGGCAAGTACAAGCGCGTCCGATTCAAGGGCATCATCTGCGAGCGCTGTGGGGTAGAGGTGACGCGCTCGAAGGTCCGTCGCGACCGCATGGGCCACATCGAACTGGCCGCACCTGCCGTCCATATCTGGTATCTCCGCGGTACCCGTTCGTGGCTTGCCTACCTCCTCGCCGGCATCGAGCCGAAGGAGGAGCTCAAGGCGAAGATGCTCGAAAAGGTCATTTACTTTGCTGCGCACCTCGTCAGTTGGGTTGACGAAGACGGCCGCCACGAAGCTCTCCCGAGCCTTGAGGCCGAGTACCTCGAAGAAATCGAGGCCATCAATAAGGAACTCGAGATCGCTATTGATCGTCGGTTCAAAGACCTCGAAGAGGCAGTGGCTGCTGCTGAGAAGGAGGGCGCCAAGCCCGCCGATCTCAAGAAGCTGCAACGCGAAGGAGACAAGGAGCTCGAAGGCATCCGCGACCGGTACGCCATCGAGCTTGATCTCGTTGCTCGGACCTGGGATGAATTCAAGAGCGTCCATTCCCGCAAGATCATCGAAGACGAGATGTTGTGGCGTGAAATGCGCGACAAGTACGGCGAGTACTTCGAAGGTGGCACCGGTGCCGAAGCCATCAAACAGCTCATCAACCGAATCGATTTCGACGAAGAAGAGATCAAGCTTCGCGAAGCGATTGACGTTGGCGATTCCGGTCGCAAGCCGCTCAGCGCCCAGCGCAAGCAGAAGGCCATTAAGCGCCTGAAGATCGTTGCGTCGTTCAACCGCCGCGACGAGAACGGTCGCCGCGAAAACGATCCGATGGCCATGATTCTGGACGTCGTCCCGGTCATCCCGCCGGAGCTGCGCCCGATGGTGCAACTCGACGGTGGCCGCTTTGCGACATCCGACCTCAACGATCTCTACCGTCGTGTGATCAACCGCAACAACCGTCTAGAGCGCCTGCTGAACCTTGGTGCACCGGAAATCATTGTCAACAACGAGAAGCGCATGCTGCAGGAAGCGGTCGACGCACTCTTCGACAACGGCCGTCGTGGCCGTCCGGTCACTGGCCCGGGCAACCGTCCGCTCAAGTCGCTGTCCGACATGTTGAAGGGCAAACAGGGTCGTTTCCGTCAGAACCTCCTCGGCAAGCGCGTCGACTACTCGGGCCGTTCGGTCATCGTGGCCGGCCCGACGCTGCGTTTGCACCAGTGCGGCCTGCCGAAGCTGATGGCACTTGAACTGTTCAAGCCGTTTGTCATGAAGCGCCTCGTCGACCTCGAGCTGGCACAGAACATCAAGACCGCCAAGCGCATGGTCGAGCGGCGCCGCCCGCAGGTGTGGGACGTCCTCGAAGACGTCATCCAAGAGCACCCCGTCATGCTTAACCGTGCGCCCACGCTGCACCGTCTCGGCATCCAGGCCTTCGAGCCCGTGCTGGTCGAGGGCAAGGCGCTCCAGATTCACCCGCTCGTTTGCACGGCGTTCAACGCTGACTTCGACGGTGACCAGATGGCCATCCACGTGCCGCTCTCAGCTGAGGCTCGCGCCGAAGCTCGTGTGCTCATGCTCTCAGCCAACAACATCTTGTCGCCGGCCTCCGGTCGCCCGATCGTCACGCCGTCCCAGGACCTGATCATTGGTGGCTACTACCTCACCGAGTCGATCGCAGGCGCTCCCGGCGAAGGCCGGACGTTCCGCCACCTGTGGGAAGTGCTCCGCGCATACGACGAAAAGACACTCGACCTGCACGCCGTGATCAACATCCGCATCCCCGGCGAAGCTCCGTTCGAGACCACTGCCGGTCGCGCCCTGTTCGAAGAGGCGCTTCCGCAACGTCGCGTCGCTGAAAGCGGCGAGGTGCACCAGGAGTCGTACCCCGACAAGTTCGGTCATATCGATTACCTCGTCACCAAGAAGGAGATGGGCGTCATTGTCGAGCAACTCTCCGACAACTACAGCAAGGCCGAAGTCGCCAACGCTCTCGACAACATCAAGGACCTTTGCTACCGCTTCGCCTCGCAGTCCGGCATCACCGTGTCGATCGACGACGTGCGGACCCCGAAAGCCAAAAAGGGCATGATGGAGGAGTACGAGCGTCAGGCCGACAAGGTCGAGACGCAGTTCCGTCGTGGCATCATCACTGACGGCGAACGCCGTCAGCAGGAAGTGCGCATCTGGACAGACGCTACCGCCGAGGTCCAGGCAGAGATGGAACGCGAGTTCAAGGAGGCCAAGTTCAACCCGATTGACATGATGGTCGGCTCGGGTGCTCGAGGCAACATGACGCAGATGCGTCAGATCGCTGGCATGCGTGGGCTGGTCGCCAACCCACGTGGTGACATGATCCCTCGCCCGATCAAGTCAAACTTCCGTGAAGGCCTCGAAACCCTCGAGTACTTCATTGCTACTCCTGGTGCCCGTAAGGGCCTGGTCGACACCGCACTTCGTACTGCTGACTCGGGCTACCTGACTCGTCGCCTCGTCGACGTGGCCCAGGAGCTGATCGTCCGCGAAGACGACTGCGGCTCGACGCTTGGTGTCTGGATCGAGAACGTCACGCCGGACACGGCCAACGTCCGTTCCTACATCGAGACCAAGCTCTACGGTCGTGCGCTGCTTCAAGACACCAACCTTGTGAAGGCGATGGAAGACGGCCGCAAGGTG
>CAWUXP010000298.1:0-3716 GCA_963926495.1 Candidatus Ilumatobacter herschelensis | reverse complement strand
TGTCGATGAATGACAGGATGTACAGCCGTCGCTTGAGCCCATCGAGCATCACCCCGCCAACCTACGGCACATGCTGCGGTTTGAAAGTTGGTACTCCACCGGGGTTGAGAATATTTGACGACCGGCGCGACTTTTCGGGCGCGGTGATGTTTTGTCACGAAGACGCCGACTAACATTCAGGCAGAACTTCGCCACTTCGGTTTCTCCGTCACCATCCCTCCCGTGTGATCGAAGCCGAAGTGATCGACGGAAGGAGTGCTCTTCGGGGCTCTCCTTCTGTCGTTTTCGCAGCAATACCTGCAACGGTCGAGCCCGCGTCCATTCCCGACTTGATAGGTCGGGTATTGGGCGCTATGGTTCGGTGCCATGAGCGACAACTGGGGTTTTGAGACCAAGCAGATTCACGTGGGCGGCGAGGCGGACCCGACGACGGGTGCACGCGCCGTACCGATTTATCAGACGACGTCGTACGAGTTCCGTGACACTGAGCACGCCGCGAATCTGTTCGGGCTGGCCGAAGTCGGCAACATCTACACCCGCATCATGAACCCGACGCAGGCCGCGCTCGAAGAGCGTGTCAACGCGCTCGAGGGTGGCTGCACTACCGCAATTGGTATCCCCGGGACCCTCGTCGTCGCCTCCGGCCAGTCGGCTGCGACACTTTCACTGCTGACGCTCTGCGAGTCAGGCGACCACATTGTCGCGTCGCCGTCGCTCTACGGCGGTACGTACAACCTGCTCAAGTACACGATGCCGAAGATGGGCATCGAAGTCACCTTCGTCGACGACCCCGACGATCTCGATCAGTGGCGCGCGGCGATCAAGGACAACACCAAGGTCTTCTTTGGTGAAGTGCTCGCCAACCCGCGTAACGCGATGTTCGACATCGAGGGTGTGTCAGCCGTTGGGCACGAGAATGGCATCCCACTGATGGTCGATAACACCGTGCCGACGCCGTATATGGTGCGTCCGCTCGAACTTGGCGCCGACATCGTGGTGCACAGCCTCACGAAGTTCTGTGGTGGCCACGGCACCTCGATCGGTGGCGCCATCGTCGACGGCGGCACGTTCGACTACGCCGCGTCGGGCCGCTTTCCCAATTTCACCGAGCCCGATCCGAGTTACCACGGTCTCGCCTACTTCCCTGCGCTCGGCCACGGAGCATTTATCCTCAAGGCGCGGGTCCAGATGCTGCGCGACCTCGGCATGGCGATCTCGCCGTTTAACGCATTCCTGATCCTGCAGGGTCTCGAAACACTGTCGCTGCGCATGGAGCGTCACTTCTCGAACGCACAGACCGTTGCTGAGCACCTTCTTGCACACGACAAGGTCGAGTCGGTCACCTTTGCCGGCCTCCCGAACAGTCCGTGGTACGAGCGCACGCAGAAGTACAGCAACGGCATCGGGGCCGGCTCGATCGTTGCCTTCGAAGTGAAGGGCGGTACAGACGCCGGCAAGAAGTTCGTTGAGGCGTGCGAGTTGCACAGCCATGTGGCGAACATCGGCGACGTCCGCAGCCTCGTGATTCACCCCGCGAGCACGACCCACAGCCAACTGTCGCCCGAAGACCTCGCAGCTGCTGGTGTCACGCCGGGCCTCATCCGGTTGAGTGTCGGCCTCGAGACAATTGCCGACATCCTTGCCGACATCGACCAAGCTCTCGCCCAGATCTGAGCCAGCCGGCATTGTGATGGCGATCTCGGTGTCAGCGGTGAAACGCCAACCGGCCCCCGGGACTCGCTGCTCATAGCTTGTGATTGGAGCGGCTGCCCGGAGGGCCGACCGCTGCGTCTGCGATGCGCTGGCTACGGTTCGTCGCGTTGGTCGCGGAGAAAGTTTTCGAATTGGTCGCCGAGGTCGTCGGCGGTCGGGATCTGGGCTTCAGCGCGGCGGTCGAACTCGGCTTCGAGCATGCGGACGTACATCCGGAGCTGGTCGTCGTGCGCGATGATTTCGTCGTGCACGTCCCGCCAACTGTCGACCTGTTCGCCGAGGTCGGTCGTGGTCGGAACGTCGAGCACGTGGCTCAGGTGTCGGGCGAGCGCTGACACTGCCATGGGGGTGCTCGGCGTTAATGAGGTAGTGCGGGATACCAACACGCAGCGAGATCGACGGAATGTTCCGTGCTTCGAGCTCGGCATTGAGGACGCCGGCGACGCCGGTGATCCCCTGGTACGACGGTTGCGACAACCCGAGTCGGGCCGCCAGGTCAGGCGTCGCCGTGCTGCCCGTGACCGGAGGCGTGCGAGTGTGGGGGATTGCTTCGGCCGAGGCACCGACTGTCACGACGGCCTCGCACCCCATTGCAACGGCAACGGTGATGATCGCATCGATGTAGGTGCGCCAATTGAAGTGCGGCTCGACACCGATGAGTCCGACGACATCGCGTTGCAGCTTGCCGTTCGGGCCGGTGATGCCGCTCCGCTGGAGAACGAAGTCGTTGGTCGGCCAGACGATGTTGCGGACACCGTCGTCGATGGTGACGTGTGGACGCTGCTGCGTGAAGTCGTAGAACGGGTCGGGATCGATTGAACCGACCACGACGGCGTGGTCGGCAGAGGTGAATGCATTGACCGCAGCCGTGGCTGCGCTCGCCACGTCAAACCATCCTTCGAGGCCAACCAGCATGACCGGCCGCTCGAGCGAGCCGATGTCGCCCATTCCGAAGGTCAGCACATCGGTTGACTGCATTCGCTCAGGCTATTCCGCTCAGGTTAGAGAGCGGCGACGACGTGGTCGATGCACGCGGTCAGCGCCGCGACGTCGGCGCTGTCGATCGCCGGGAACATGCCAACTCGCAACTGGTTGCGGCCCAGCTTGCGATACGCGTCGGTGTCGAGGACTCCGTTGGCGCGCAGGATGTCGCTGACCGCAGTGGCATCGATCGAGTCGTCAAGATCGATCGTGCCCACCACGTTGGACCGGTGCGCCGGGTCAGCAACGAAGGGCGTCGCCCAATCACGTGAGTCAGCCCAGGAGTACAGGATTTCAGCTGAGGCAGCGCTGCGACCTGCCATGCCGGCGAGGCTGCCGTTCGCAAGCATCCAGTCGAGTTGCGCGTCGAGCATCACCAGGGTGGCGATGGCCGGCGTGTTGTAGGTCTGGTTCTGTGTCGAGTTGTCGAGCGCGATCTGCAGGTCGAGCGAGGCGGGGCGCCAACGATTTGAGCTGCCGATCTCGTTGATCCGTTCGATGGCAGCCGGGGAGCAGGCTGCAAGCCAGATGCCGCCGTCGGAAGCAAAGCACTTTTGGGGTGCGAAGTAATACGTATCAACTTCGGCGGGGTCCCACAAGAGGCCGCCAGCTGCGGAGGTGGCGTCGACGACCACGAGTGCGCCTTCGGTGTCGGCGGGGCGACGGAGTTCCATTGCAACGCCGGTCGAGGTTTCGTTGTGCGTGAGTGCGTAGAGGTCGATGCCGGCTTCTGCAGTTGGTTCGGGGTGGCTGCCGGGCTCAACCTTGATCACGGAGGGGTCCCCGAGGTGTGGCGCAGTGGCGCAGGCCTCAGCGAACTTCGAAGAGAACTCGCCGAACACGAGGTGTTGGCTGCGCTCACGCACGAGACCGAATGTTGCGACGTCCCAGAACACGGTAGATCCACCGTTGCCGAGGATGATCTCCCAGCCGTCGGGCAACGAGAAGAACTCGGTCAACTTCGACCGCACATTCCCGACGAGGTTCTTCACGGCAGGCTTGCGATGCGACGTTCCCATAAT
>CAWUXP010000297.1:0-3732 GCA_963926495.1 Candidatus Ilumatobacter herschelensis | reverse complement strand
ACGGCTTGGGCTGACCGACCGAGCCGACGCCTATCCCGACCAACTGTCCGGCGGCCAACAGCAGCGCGTGGCCATTGCCAGGTCACTCGCAATGGGACCCGAGGTGATGCTGCTCGACGAAATCACGTCGGCGCTCGACCCAGAACTCGTCGGCGAGGTACTCGACGTGGTGCGCGGGCTCAAGGCCGACGGGATGACGATGCTGTTCGCCACTCACGAGATGGCATTCGCCCGTGAAATCAGTGATCGAGTCTGCTTCCTCCACAGAGGCCGGATTCTCGAACAGGGCTCGCCCGAACAGATCTTCGGCGATCCGCAAGAACAGCGCACCCGCGAATTCCTGCAGCGTGTCATCGACGCCGGACGCCTCTGACGCGACCGTTCCTAACCTGAAACGCCGCAGACGAGATTGCGGTTGAGACAGTTGGCGACTTCACTCTCGAGCTTGGACTGGTCCCAGACGTTCCAGAAGTCGGCATGAGCTGTCTCCACGCCGCCCGAGCTGAGCGATAGGTCGGCCGGGTCAACGGGCGGATAGTCGATCCCGATTGTCAGCTGCGGCAGCACCACCGGATGGCTGTCAGGACAGCCATCGGTCTCGACGCTGCTGTACAGGGCGTGCCCCGACGATCCAAAGCCGGTGAGCCGCACACCGTCCCAACAATCCGGGAATGTGACGATCATCCGCAGCGTCGAATTTTCACCGCACTGGAGCGGGACGTTTTCTCGAACCGCTCCCGTTCCACACGACCAGGCCACGACGTCGGTCGACTGTGACTGCTGTGATGCGGAGTTGCCACCAAGCAGCATCAGTCCCTCGGGATAGGCGACGAGTTCTTCGTGGTCGACGCCCTGACCAGGCCGGTAGTAAGCCGTCATACCAATCGGCTCGATGGCGCTCCCAGTCGGATCGAGGAGCGCCGGCGCCCAATACGACGCAGTGTCACGACGCTGCTCGCACGATGTGTCCGCGTTCAGTAAGCGGTCGTCGTATTTCGGGTTTGAATCCACCGCCTTGTTGCCGAAGAACAGATGCAGATGGCTCTTGCCCGGCTGCCACGGCAGCACGAGCGGGTCGTCGAACGCAGCGTGGCTCAGGTCGCACTGCACCACGAACTGGGCGAGACGCCCCTGAGGGCCGCGACGTTCAGGGTCCGGATCGCCAGTGCCGTCAGACTGTGCGCTCGATCCACAGGCCACCAGCATCAGCAGTGTGGCGACGAGCATTGGGAATCGAATTCGCTTCACGACGTGCAGCGTAGAGATCGCTCGGCTAGGTCGAACCGATGGTGCGGCGATGTTCACCACTGCCCCACCATCGGTTCGACCTCGGGTTCCGAGTTGATCAGACTGGCTTGGCCGGCACAACCATCGCACCGAGGTCAACCTCAACGACGATGTTGGTGGCCGGGCTCGCCGGTGCAGTTTCGGCATCAGGCATGTTGGGCAGTTCCGGCGGGTCCGGGATGACTGCGTCCTTGTAGTCGACCGGAGGCGGTGCGGTCTCGATGTCGGCCAACCAGGTGAGCACGTTCAGCACACCAAGCGTCCAATCGCCGCTCCCTTCTCCCTCACACGGTGCGAGGTTCTCGAGGTCCTGCGGCGCAGACGTCGTGAAGATGTTTCCGCCCCAGCAGTTGCCGAGTTCTTCGGTCGCCATGCCAACACCCTCGACAGCGATGTCAGCAACGCGGCTGTCGCTGACGTCGTTGAGTGTGACTCGGTTGTTCTGGGCTTCCCAGAGGAGCGTGCCAGGGATCTCGTCGGCCGGCGGCTCGTCGCGCTGTTCTGCGCAGCCGATTTCCCACTCGTCAGGCGTGGGCAGGTCGTCGTTGGCGCCCTCTTCGAGGAAGGGAACCAGGCCGATGCCCGTCTTGTCATGATCGAACACGAGATTCTTCGTAATCGTGTTGTCGATACCGCCCGGCGCCAAGATTCCGTTGCCCATGGCGAGAATTGCCACGTCGATGGCCGGCGTGTCGGCCTGGTTGTTGGAGTGCACGATGTTGCTGACAATCGTGGTGTCGCGCTCTGGGTAACACAGTTCGTAGCTGCCCGAGTTCGGCACGATGCCGGCACGGTTGTAGCGGAACGTGGAATTCATGATGACGAGGTTGCCACCGGCGTTGGTGCCCGAGTAGCCCAGACCGTTGTGCTCAGAGATCACGTTGTCGATGATCGAATCACACGGGAAGCACTGACCAATGTAGAAGCCAGCATCGGGGCTGCCCGACCCGTACGAGTTGTCGATCTGGCCGTTGATCGAGTCGAAGGCATAGATGCCGTAGTCGCCGTTACGGATTGCCGTGACGTACGAGGCCCGGTAGCCGATCGCAGAAGTAAAGAACACGCCGTTGCTGGTGTAGTTCTGCGTGGTCAGGTTTTCGACAACGACGCCCTTCGCTCCAAGGACGCGGATGCCATTGTCGAGTTCGAACTGACCATCGAGCACTACACCGGCGCGGTCGGTGCCACGGATCGTAATCTCGTCGGTGACGACGTTGATTGCTTCGTTATAGGTGCCAGGCGAGACAAGCACGAGGTCGCCTGGTGTCGCCGCGTCGACCGCCTCCTGGATGGCGCCGAAGTCGGCCGGCACCCGGAGCACGCCGTCGGCGCCAGCAGGCAGATCGGTCTCCGCCGGTGCAGCAGTTTCGACCGAAGCATCGGTCGCGACCGGCGCATCAGTTTCAACGGCAGCCTCAGTCGCTGGTGCTGCGTCGTTGCTTCCGCAGGCGGCCAGAGTCAGCACGGCGGTCAGCGCCACGGCAAGTTTGCGTTTCATATTTCCCCTCGGTGTCAGCTTGGTGTCAGCGGACGGGTGGTGCCAGGCACCACGTCGTCTTGCGAACTAACGAGATGTTTACAGATCAGGCACCCGCTGCGATAACTGTGACGGAGCCGATCATGCCGGCGGTCTTCGTACCGTGAATCGAGCAGTAGTAGAAATAGGTGCCAGGAGTGTCGAAGACGCGGCGGTATTCGTCGCCCGGCATGAAATCCTCGGTGTCGACGCCCCAGGCCTCATCGTCGTTGACGGGCAGGATGTTGTGGTCGTTGCGACCGTTGTTGGTCCACCAAATTTCTGTACCCGCCGAGACCTCGGCATCCGGGAGCCGATACGAGTTGTCGAGAGAGCGGACCTGGAGAACCTCGCCGTTCGGTGCGACCGGAGCGATTGTCATCGGCGGCGGCACCGTCTCGCCCGACTCCGGTGGGGGCGGTGACAAGGCGGTCGATGGCAGCGCTCGGTCAGTCGTGACCGCAGCGTCGTCCACCGGAGCCGAATAGGCGTCAGGCCCATCAGGCGCACACGCCACGAGGCTGATCAGGCCGGCCAGACCACCCAGAAAGGGAGCCAACACACGGCTCGACAGCCTCATTGGTTCATGAAGAGATCGGCGTGATCGTCACGCAACGTCTTCTTCGAGAACTTGCCGACGCTGGTCTTCGGAACTTCATCGATCCAGACGACACCCTTAGGCATCTGCCACTTGGCGACCTTGCCCTCCAGGTGGGCGAGCACTGCTTCTTCGGTGAGCGAATCATCGGTACGTACAACGCAAGCAAGCGCAGCCTCGCCCCACTTCTGGTGCACAATCCCGACAACCGCAGCTTCGGCAACGTCGGGATGGGACATGATCTCGTTCTCCAACTCGACCGAGCTGATCCACTCGCCACCCGACTTGATGAGGTCCTTTGTCCGGTCGACGAGCCGGATTCGGCCCCGAG
>CAWUXP010000296.1:0-13267 GCA_963926495.1 Candidatus Ilumatobacter herschelensis | reverse complement strand
CCCCCAAACGTGATGATTTACGGACGGCGGCCCATGAGGTCGAGCAGGCGAACGTGCAATGGCGCGTCGGCTGGGACCGTGCCGCTTGGACCGTCGCCGAATACGCCGAGTTGAGCGATTACTGGGGCCATTGGTGAGATGTCGTCCCAGACGAGTTGCACCACGTCGGCATCGAGCGCCTCGTCTCCACCGGTCGCTCGGGCAAGGTCCCACTGGTGGACCAACAAGTCGCCGATGCGGAAGTTGCGGAGCTGTGCGCCGGGCATGTCGCCAGCTGGGTGCTGGCAAACCCGTTCGTCGACAGCGGAATCCCCGAGAGCTTTCTCTTGCATCGCCAAAGCGTCATCGAGTGCTGCGAGCGGGTCGTCGCCAATGAACTCTGTGGAAAGCACGTCGATTGCCTGCACGCGATCAGCGCCATGAGCAAGTGCGGCAGACATCTGACTGCCGGCGATCACATGCCCGAGGAGTTCGGTGACGTTCCAGTCGGAGCATGGCGTCGGCAAGTCCCACTGGTTGGCCCTGACCATGGCGGCCGCTGCTCGAAACTGTCTGCTCACGGTTGCCAATGGATGATCGGTCGTCGTCATCTGGTTGACGGTAGCTGTCAAGCAATGTTCGGAGAACCAATGGTGTGCAACTAGTAGCCTCGGCCGCGTGACCAGCGACGTAACGTCTCTCAAGATCGGTGTGCTCGGCTGTGGCAACGTGGGCGCCGCACTCGTAGAACTCGCGAAGGCGCAGCGCGCCACTGTGCTTGCTCGAACCGGGATCGACCTGACCGTCACTCGTGTTGCCGTGCGAAACATGTCGGCGCCCCGTGATGTCGAACTTGCCGAGGGCGTGCTGACCCGTGATGCCATGGGCGTCGTCACCGATCCCGACGTCGACATCATCGTCGAGTCGATCGGCGGCATCGAGCCGGCGCGCGAACTGATTCTTGCTGCGCTGGCGCACGGCAAACCAGTCATCACTGCGAACAAGGAACTCCTCGCCAACGTTGGCGCCGAGTTGTATGCAGCAGCCGATGCGGCCGATCGCGACCTGCTTTTCGAAGCAGCGGTTGCCGGTGGCATCCCGATCATGCGTGCGTTGCGCGAGAGCCTGCACGGCGAACCGATCACCCGTGTGCTTGGGATCATCAATGGTACGACCAACTACATCCTCACCAAGATGACGGACGCGGTCGACGCCGGTGGCGATGCCGACTACGGCGCAGCGTTGAAAGATGCGCAGAGCCTCGGCTTCGCCGAACGTGACCCCACGGCCGATGTCGAGGGCTACGACGCAGGAGCCAAGGCCGCAATCATCGCAACCGTGGCCTTCGGCAAGAAGGTGGTGGCTGGCGACGTGTACCACCAAGGCATCAGCGAAATCACTTCCTCCGAGATCGCGATCGCACGCCGACTCGGCTACGTCGTCAAGTTGCTTGGCATCGTCGAGCGAGATACGGCAACCGACGAGATCAGCGTCCGTGTACACCCGACGATGGTGCCGGTGCAGCATCCGCTCGCCTCGGTTCGCGACAGCTATAACGCGGTGTTTGTCGAGGGCGACTTCGTCGGCTCGTTGATGTTTTACGGCCGCGGTGCCGGTGGGGCACCGACGGCAAGCGCCGTGTTTGGTGATGTCGTCGATGCGGCTATCAACCTGCGTGCAGGAACGCATGGTTCGCTCGGCGAACTGGGCAAGGCAACAATCCGGCCGATCGATGAGACCTCTGCCGAGTACTTGCTCGGGCTCGAGGTTGCCGACCAGCCAGGTGTGCTCCATTCGGTCACCGGCGTGTTCGCGAAGCATGGCGTCTCGATCCGCGCCGCCGAGCAAGAGGGGAATGGGCCTGATGCCCGCCTCGTGTTCATCACACACTCGGCCCTCGAAAAAGATGTGCAAGCCACCGTCCGAGAACTCAACGAACTTGATGTCGTGCTCAAGGTCGGCGGCCTGCTGCGCGTCATTGGAGACTGAGCAACATGAAGTACGTCTCGACCCGCGGTGACGCCCCCGTCTTGGGTTTCAGCGATGTGCTGTTGGCCGGGCTCGCCACCGATGGCGGCCTGTACATGCCCGAGGAATGGCCGACGCTCAAGCAGCCGTCGACCGCTCGGACCTATGTCGAGCGAGCCGTCGAGGTCATGCTGCCCTTCGTTGAACCAGATATCGATGAACTGACGCTCACCCACCTCGCCACTGAGGCGTACGCGACGTTCCGGCACCCGGCAGTGGTGCCACTCGTCCAAATCGACCACAACCAATGGGTCCAAGAGCTGTTTCACGGCCCGACGCTTGCGTTTAAAGACGTCGCACTGCAACTCGTCGGCAAACTGTTCGATCACGTGCTCGCTCAACGCGGCGAACGTGTCACCATCGTCGGCGCCACCTCAGGAGACACTGGTTCGGCCGCGATCGATGGCGTGCTCGGTTGCGAGAACATCGACATTGTCATCCTGTATCCGCTCGGCCGCACAAGTGACGTGCAACGCAAACAGATGACGACTGTCGATGCTCCGAATGTGCATGCCGTTGCCGTCGAGGGGACGTTCGACGACTGCCAAGACATGGTCAAGGCGATGTTTAACGACGCCGAATTCCGGCAACGCAATCGGCTGTCGGCGGTCAACTCGATCAACTGGGCGCGCGTCATGGCGCAAACGGTCTACTACGTCACAGCATCCGAGAAGTTTGACGAACCGGTCACGTTCAGCGTGCCCACCGGCAACTTCGGCAACGTGCTCGCTGGGTGGATCGCCCGCAAGATGGGTGCTCCGATCCGTGACTTCATCATTTCGTCGAATACCAACGACATCTTGACCCGTTTCATCAATGACAACGACATGAGCGCACGTGCCGTGATTCCGTCTTTGAGCCCGTCGATGGACATTCAAGTGTCGTCCAACTTTGAGCGTCTGCTGTTCGAGATGAATGGCCGCGACGGTGGGATGACCGCCGAGCAGATGCAGCGCTTCCGGGCAACGGGCAACCTCTCAGTCGAGCCCGACCAACGCGCCGCCTTCCTGAGCGGGTCGATCCGCGCAGCAGCCTTCGACGACGAGCACACGCTTGCCGAGATCAAGCGGGTCTATGACGTCACCGGCGGTTACGTGGTCGAGCCCCACACGGCCACGGCTACCGCAGCGGCGAGGATGTTGTCGGCGAACGATGGGGGAGGCCCTGTCATCACGTTGGCGACCGCTCACCCAGCAAAGTTCCCTGATGCAGTCGAGCAGGCCACTGGGTGTCGACCCGAGCTGCCGGCGCACCTCGCCGACCTCTTCGACCGCAAGGAACGTACTCAGACCGTCGCTAACGACCTCGCCACGGTGCAGGCCTTGGTCGAAGAACTCACCGCACGCTGACGGCGGTGCCGATGTGCCAGAGCGCCTGGCCCTGACCGGAGGCCACCTCGTCACGGAAACCGGGTGACATAGCGACCACGAGCATCGGACGGTCACATCGGCCGGGACGAGTCCGATCTCGTTTATCAGATCTCGATCAGCTATCACGTCTGAATTGCCATCACGTCTGAGTTAATGGGAACAACGCACGGATCTTCGACTCGACGCACGTCTCGGTGTGGCGCAGGCCCTCACCTTGACGATCGGCCAGCCATCAGTTGGCAAATGACACGCGTTGCATTCCGAATCAGACTCGGGCTAACGTGTACTCACTCGGTTCGCCGAGACGCACCCCGAGGTTTCGGTCGTGTGCGAATTACGTTCAGAGGAACTCCGTCGGTCGCGTTTTGACCCTTCATCCCTCTGGCACGATCACTTGCCGTGTGGCCAAATGTGGGGCGCGGAACGAGAGGAACAACGTGGCCGCTGCCGCACTCGAACAGTCTGTTCTGGAATCCAAGGACAAGGACACCCTTTTAGAAATGGCTAAGGCGCTCGGCGTCAAGGCCCCCGCTCGGCTGAAGAAGTCGGAGATCATCGACAAGATTCTCGAGACCACTGGCCCGTCCAGCGCTCCGGCACCTGCTCCGAAGGTCGCCGAGCAGCGTGAACTCGCACTCGACGACGAACCCGCACAGAAGCGGAAGTCGTTTGAACGGAGTTCGGATTCGAAGTCGTCCGCTCCGAAATCCATCTCGAAGCAGAACGACAGGTCCGCTTCTACTGACGGCGGCGTCGTGCTCGGCCCTGACGGCGATCCGCTCGCCGACTGGGAAATTGAGCTGCTTGCTGATGGCATCAACACGACGACCAGCGAAGTCGACGCCGAGGCCACGTCAGGCGACGACAAATCGAACAACGAACGCAACCGGAATCGCAACAACGGTGAGGCCGGCGAACGCAACCGCAACCGGAACAACGAGGGCAACCGCGCCGACGGCGACAGCCGCAATGGTGAAGGCGGGAACCGCAATGTCGAGGGCGGAAACCGCAACCGCAACCAGGGCGGCAACCAGCAAAGCAACCAGGGCGGCAACCAGGGCGGCAACCGCAACCCGG
Organism: Candidatus Ilumatobacter herschelensis; assembly: GCA_963926495.1. GTDB lineage: Bacteria > Actinomycetota > Acidimicrobiia > Acidimicrobiales > Ilumatobacteraceae > Ilumatobacter_A > Ilumatobacter_A herschelensis. Next base: position 8,813 of record CAWUXP010000296.1, on the reverse strand, counting down.
GTGCCCAGAACCGTAACGACGACGGAGGCGAGGGCAACAACAAGCGCCGGCGTCGTCGTCGTAAGGGTGGCGCCAACCGGGGCTTCGATGGCCCCCAGGGTGAAGATGTCGACTTTGTTGAAACAGATTTTGAGGGTCAGCCCCAGGGCAACGAATCAACCGAAGTCACCGGTTACCTGGACATGCACGACCAGGGCTACGGCTTCCTCCGCCTCAACGGGTACCTCCCGAGCAAGCAGGATGCCTACATCACCGTCAAGGTGGCCATGCAGTTCGGTCTTCGTCGTGGCGACCTCGTTGTTGGCACGATGCGCGCCGCGCAGCGGAACGAGAAGAACCCGCAGCTGATCGAAGTCACAACCGTCAACGGCGGCGACCCCGAAGCAGCGAAGAAGCGCCCTCGATTCGAAGATCTCACTGCGTTGTTCCCCGACTCGCAGTTGCGCCTCGAGAACCCGGCCGATCCGGCGAACATGACGGCACGTATCATCGACCTGCTGTCGCCGATTGGCAAGGGTCAGCGCGGGATTATTGTGTCTCCTCCGAAGGCGGGCAAGACCACGGTAATGAAGACGATTGCCCAATCGATCGAACTCAACAACCCCGAGTGCAAGCTGATCGTGCTGCTCATCGACGAGCGTCCCGAAGAAGTCACGGACATGAAGCGCAGCGTGAACGGCGAAGTCATTTCGTCGACCTTCGATCGCCCGAGCGACGAGCATGCCCATGTGGCGGAGATGGCCATTGCCAAGGCGCGTCGTCTAGTTGAGCAGGGCGAAGACGTTGTGATCATTCTCGACGGCATCACCCGCCTCAGTCGCGCGTACAACTTGGCCGCTCCCTCGAGCGGCAAGATCCTGTCCGGTGGTATCGACGCCGGCGCGCTGTACCCGCCAAAGAAGTTTTTTGGTTCGGCCCGCAACATCGAGGAAGGTGGCTCGCTCACGATTCTCGCCACAGCCCTGGTCGACACGAACAGCCGCATGGACGAAGCAATCTTCGAAGAATTCAAGGGCACGGGCAATATGGAGCTCCGCCTCGATCGCAAGATCGCTGAGCGGCGGATCTACCCGGCGATTGACGTCGATGCGTCGTCGACTCGTCACGAGGAACTGCTCTTCGATCGCAAGCAGCTCCAAATGGTATGGAAGCTCCGTCGAGTCCTCAGCGGCCTCGCCGACGGCGGCAGCGGGGCTCCTGGCCTTGAGCTACTCATCGACCGTCTCAAGACGTTCCGGACAAACGCCGAGTTCCTCAACGAAATCGGCAAACAACCCGGAATGTGATTCAGACGCCTCTGGCGCCGAAACAAAACGGAATCGCGCGTGGTTACACTCGCTCCACCCGATCTGTCGCCGACGAAGGCTCTTCAGCCGGCACCAGAAGATCAACAAAGGACATAACGATGCAGATTGACATTCACCCCAATTACACCGACACCACAGTGAAGTGCTCCTGCGGGAACGTCTTCACGACGAAGTCGACTGGCGCTGACGAACTGAGCCTTGAGCTTTGTAACGAGTGCCACCCGTTCTTCACCGGCAAGCAAAAGCTTGTCGACTCCGGTGGCCGCGTGGAGCGCTTCAACAAGCGCTACGGCGCCCGCAAGGGTGCTCCCTCTAACGTCGAGGAGTGACCCATCGCCCCTGCCGTCGCGTAGGGGGTTGATCAAGAGATCGACAAGATCGATCGAACAAAACGCCGTCCTTCGGGGCGGCGTTTTGCGTTTTCCACAGACGTCAGGGGTGGCCGACGGCTGGCTCGGTGGTGGAGCATCCGATGTGTTTGGCAAGGCCATCGAGAACCTCGGTCTGTTCTCAGAGCCACCTGGCGCGCCTGTGCGGGCCGGGCCGGGAATTCTCGCGAGGCGGCCTATCGGACCCGACATGGTCATCTCGACACCTGGTATGGCCATCGCGAACCTCGTGATGTGCAAGGTCGGGGCCATCGGCAAGGCCGATCTTTTTAATCGCGCAGGCGACGTCGACATTGTCGCCGACCTGAATGGTTACTTCGCATGATCTGGACAGGCGGGTTCAGGCTGGTGGGTGCCGGTATCGTTCGCGACATGAGTCCTGCGATGGATCCGCAACGTCGAGGTCAGCTCCTCGGAATCAAGCTGCGCGCTCTCGTGAGCGACCATGTAGATCGAGCCGTCGAGGCCGAACCAGTGCCGTTGCTTGGCGGGTCAGCGCTTGTCGATGCAAATACTGCGTGGGTACTCGTCGATGGTGATGCAAGCCGCCTGCTCGGCGCGTCGCTCGCCTGGGCCATCCGGCACGGCGCGAGCGCCCTCAACGTCGTGGCCAACGCCGGTGGTGGCACGGTTGCACGCCGCGCCGAGATGTTCGACTTTCCGATCAGTGTGTGGTTCCCCGAAGACCGAACGCTTCTGTCGACGGTTGCTGAACCGTTGCCTGAACGCCGGAGTGCCTCGACCGGCAACGCGGACCTGATCGAGATGATCACGAACTCGGGTGCAGTGGTCAACGTCGAGCACGGCACCGTCGCCGGCGAGGTCCGCGGGTTGGAAATCTGTCGGATCGTCGATCAGCCCACCGTTGGGTTCTTCGCCGAACTCAGCGACGTGGTCGTGCCAGCGTCATTGCCGGATGGAGCATTCGCCCGCGGTGAAGGTGTTCGACTCGAAGTTGGCGTCGGCGCTGCTGACCGTGAGGCGTTTCAGATGCTGCATGGCGACATGCCCACGTCGGAGGCGCTCACGTCAGTGGTTGCAACGGTCATTACCCATCGCTCCGCTGCGGCACGGCAGCACCCACTCAACCGGCTCGGCGCCGAGCGATATCTCCGCTGGGAAGCCGAACAAGACCCGGGTCGCGTTGGTTTGGCCAGTCTGCAGCCGGTCGAGCCACCAGCGCCCCGCCCGAATCTGAAGGATCCCATTCCGTGCGTGGGAGCAGGCTCCACGGCCGACGATCAGGCAGTGCACGTCGTGTTCTCGTCCGGCGTTGACCTGGACGCCATTCCGTTCGTGGCTGACGTGCAACGGTTGGCCGGGACTCCGGTGCGGCTTGCCGTCCCGGCACGTGACCTCGTTCCGGTGACGCGCGACCTGGCGCGACTGCTGCTTAAGCCGATCGAACTCATCGCTCTGGACTGACCGCTCCCGGCAGAACGTCGATCAGCGCCACTAGCCTCAAGCCGCCATGGCCGAACCCGACATGATCGCCCGACTCAGCCAAGTCGGTGACGAATTCGAGACACTCGAACATCAATTGAGTGACCCTGAAGTCTTGTCGGACCCATCCCAGCTACGGATCCTGTCCAAGCGGTACAACCACCTCAGCCCGGTGATGGAGAAGTTCCGCCTCCACCAGCGCCGTGCTGCCGACCGCGAAGCTGCGCGAGAGATGCTCCCTGAGGCGCAGGGGGACGAGCGCGAATTGCTCCAGAGCGAAATCGACGACGTCAACGCCGAACTTCCGAAGCTGATCGACGAGTTGCGCGAGATGATGTTGCCCACCGATCCCCACGACGGCAAGAACGTCATCCTGGAGATCCGCGGTGCCGAAGGCGGTGAAGAGGCCAACTTGTTCGCCCGAAACTTGTTTGAGATGTACTCCGCGTACGCCGCCGACAGTGGTTGGAAGGTCGAACTGATGTCGACGACGCTGAGCGACATGGGCGGATTCAACGAGGTGACGCTCATGGTCAGCGGTGCTACGGCATGGCGAAACCTGAAGTTCGAAGGTGGTCCGCATCGGGTGCAGCGCGTGCCGGTGACGGAGAGCCAGGGTCGCATCCACACCTCGTCAGCAACCGTGACGGCCCTGCCTGAGGTCGACGAGGTCGACGTGACGATCGATGATCGGGATCTCGACATTGATGTGTTTCGTGCGAGCGGCCCGGGCGGCCAGGGCGTAAACACCACTGACTCCGCCGTCCGCATCACGCACCGGCCGACTGGCGTTGTCGTCTCGATGCAAGACGAGCGGTCGCAACTCCAGAACAGGCTGCGCGCAATGACGGTGCTGCGGTCACGCTTGTTTGAGCTAGCTGAGCGCGAGCGGCGCGAAGAAATGTCTGACGCCCGTCGATCCCAGACCGGTGGCGGTGGACGCAGCGAAAAGATCCGCACCTACAACTACAAAGAAAACCGGTTGACCGATCATCGCATCGGCTTCACGATCTACCGACTGGCCGAAGTGTTGCGTGGCGATCTGCAACCGGTCGTCGACGCGCTTGCAGCCGACGAGCGCGCGCGTCTACTCGCCGAAGGCGATGTCTGAGGACACTGACGCCACGGTGACCTGGCGAGGGCTGTGGGACGAGACCGCGTCGGTCATCGGCGATCGTCAACACGCGCGATGGATGTGCGAAACAGCATCCTCGACCGATCCGGATGAGTTTCTTGCGGGCCTCGACGACACACCGATGACTCGGATGGTCAGCCACCTCGACGCGATGGTGGCGCGCTATCGAACCGGCGAGCCACTGCAGTACGTACTCGGCAGCTGGTCGTTCCGTCGACTCGATCTCAACGTCGACAAGCGTGTGTTGATCCCGAGGCCGGAGACCGAGATCGTCGCCGAAGTGGCGCTTGGCCTCGCCCGCATGTTCGAAGACGAGCGCACCGTGGTCGACCTCGGCACGGGGTCAGGCGCGATCGGGCTGGCGTGTGCCGACGAACTTCCGCTCGACGGCACGACGGTGTGGCTCACTGATTCGAGTAGCGATGCGCTCGATGTTGCGCGGGCGAACCTTGCCGGAGTTGGTCGAGCGGCGCGGAACGTGCGGGTCGCGCTGGGCAACTGGTTTGACGCACTGCCCGACGGCCTGCAGGCCGACGTGATCGTGTCGAACCCGCCGTACGTCTCTGTTGGCTCGGTCGACCTCGAGGCGAACGTGGGGGAGTGGGAGCCGGACGGTGCGCTCTTCGCCGGTGCGGATGGCCTCGACGACTATCGAGTCATCGTTCCGGGTGCGATCAATTACCTGCGACCGAACGGTTGGTTGGTCCTCGAGATTGGCTACGACCAGGGCACAGCAGTTTCAGCACTGTTGGAAGAGCATGGCTATCGAGAGGTCGAAGTCCGCCAAGATCTTGCGAATCTCGACCGCATCGTCCTCGCCAAACGCCCCGCCTCTCTCAGTTGAAGCGAACAGCCACGGCAGCGAGGATGGAGCCTTCTTCGGGGTTGACTTCGTCGTCGACTCCGGCGACCTCGCGTGACGCGGAGAAGAGCGCGGAGCGCAGCACTCGGCTGCTGATTCGTTCGTCGATCGAGTCGATGAACTCTTCGACCCGGTCGCGCTCGATTGCGTGGCGGGCCTCTTCGATTGCAGGTCGGAGGTAGTCCTCGAAGGAGAATTCGTCGTCGTGCCAGTCTGTGCTGATCTCGCGCACGAGTGCGACCTCTTCATCGGCGATGTTTTGGTCGGCAAGCATCACCAGGGCCAGAAGTTCGAGGGCGGCCTGGTGTTCCAGGTTTGCAGTGGCGTGCACGGCGACTCCGCGGTACATCTCAAGTAGGCGATCATTCATACGACGAAGACGTTAGATGAATCGCCCTGCGCGCGCCGCGGTAGACATCTGAATCGTCATCGGGAATGTCAGTTTATTGACTCGGGAAGTGACCGGCGAAGGAAGTCCAGCTGGTGGAGCAACAGGTTCTCAGCGACCTGCTCCTGCGGAGTCATGTGGGTGACACCGACCAGGGGGAGAACTTCGTGTGGCTTTCCTGCCGCGAGTAGCGCTGATGAGAGTTGGAGCGTGTGGGCCGCCACGACGTTGTCGTCCGCCAGCCCGTGGATCAGCAGGAGCGGCCGTGTGAGGTCGCCGGCGAGGGGCAGGAGTGAGCTGGCGTCGTACTGCGCTGCGCTGACGTTTGGGTCGCCGAGGTACCGCTCGGTGTAATGGGTGTCGTAGAGCCGCCATTCGGTGACAGGTGCTCCGGCGATCGCGGCATGGAACACGTCGGGTCGGCGCAGTACTGCAAGCGCTGCGAGATAGCCACCAAAGCTCCAACCTCTGATTGCAACACGGCGTCGGTCGAGTACCCCGGTTTCCTTCGCCACGAACTGCAATGCCTCGATCTGGTCGTCGAGCGGTGCGGTGGCGAGATCGCCGTGCACCGCTCGTTCCCAGACTGATCCTCGCCCGGGGGTGCCGCGATTGTCGGTGACGAGGACGGCGAACCCTTGATCTGCGAACCACTGTGAGGCCACGAACGCGTTGAAGGAATTCTGGACGCGTAGGGCATGGGGACCGCCGTAAGGATCGAGCAGTACGGGCAGGGGCGAGCCGTCATGATCGTGTGGGAGGAGCAGTGCCGACGTCAGCCCGGTCACATCACTCCGGAAGAACTGAACATTCGGCGTGACGAGCGGTGTCTCGGCGAACGATTCGAGTGGGCGTGTCGTGCCGGACGAGTGAGATACCAGATGAGTGGCGCCCGGTTCGTCGAGTGTTGCCGAACGCGCCACCGAAGTGCCGCCGCGTTCGGTGAGCGTGTGGATGCCCGGCTCGTCGGTGAGTGCCGTGAGCGTGCCGTCGTGAGTGCGCCGCCAGACATGGAGCGATGTCGAGTCGTCAATCGGGTTCGCTTGAAATAGAATTGACCCGCCATCGGCTTCGAGCACGGCACGGACTTGCAGGTCCACGGGTGTCACGGGTTGGTCATTGACCATGAGCCGTCGAGTTCCGTCGCGATCGGCAGCGGAGACGAGTGTGCCGTCGGGCAGGAGGCGCGGGACCCCGGGGACCAACTCGACCCAGGCATCGTCGTTGTCATGGGCGAGTACTTCGGTTTCGCCGGTGATCTCGTCGACCTTGAGCGTCATGGTGCTGCGTTGGTCGCGTGCCTGCACAGCCATGATCAGGCCAGCTCGGGTCCATTCGACGGAGGAGATGTAGGGGAAGAACTCGTGGTCCCAGTCGACGTCGGTGCGGGACCCGTTGAGGCCGAGCAGGTGAAGCGACACGGTGGCATTATTCGTTCCGGCCGATGGGTAGCGCACGGTCTTGGCGGGGCGGTCGGGGTTGGCCGGATCGGCGATGACCCACTCGTCAACTGGTGATGTATCGACGCGGCATGCAGCAATGGTGCTGCCGTCGGGGCTCCACCAATAGCCCCGGAAGCGGTGCATCTCCTCGGCTGCGATGAAGTCAGCACTGCCCCACGACACCGTGTCGGCTTCTGCCGGGTCGCCACCGGCGAGAACGCGCCACGTGCCGTCCAGCTCGCCGATGCAGAGCAGCCGGCCGCTCGCGTAGGCGATGCGACGAGCGGTTGGATCGGGGCGGGGGTCAAAGACAGGACCGGCGACGTCGAGCGATCGGGCGAGGCCCGTGAGCAAACCTGCAACGAACATTCGGCCGCCGAGTGCGAACGCGGCGACCTTGCTGGCCCCGTCGGTTGCGTAGCTCGTAATGCCGCCAGCGCCTTCCCGAGAGCGTTCGCGTCGGGCGCGTTCCATCGGCGGCAGGTCGTCGTCGGTGCCGTCGCTCAGCAGCACAAGCGGATCACCGACGAGCCGTTCAGTGCCATCAGCGACGTCGAGTACCCAGAGTGCGTTGACCGGGTCGGTCCCGCTGGAGCTGCGGAGGAACATCACGCGTTCGCCGTCTGCCGAGACGGTGATGTCGCGGGGCGCGCCGAGGGTGAATCGCTGGGTGCGAGCGTGCTGGCGGGGGAACGTGTCGGCGTCGGTCACGCCGCAGAGACTAGAGCCGCTCGACGCTCGCGTCCCGATGGGCACGCCGCGTCGCATCAGTCAACCGCTCCGCGGCAGTGAGCCAGTCGCGTCGCGGCAGTCAGCTGGTGAAGTGCGTGATTGCTTCGAGGGCGACGTCGAAGGCAGCCGGTGCGTCGACCGAGGTCAACATGTCGCAGTTGGGGGTCTGTCGTTCGGTGACCTTGCGCTGGTCAATCACCGTCATCCCGCGGGTGTACTCCCCGCGTGTCTCCACGACGACATGGCGCGCAACGCGTTCGAACAGGTGCGGATGAGACAGCGCCATCACCGCGAGCGGGTCGTGAATTGCCCCGCCGATAAGTGCGCCGTCGTCGTGCAGCTCGCCGTACTTTGCTGAGAAGAACGTGAGGAGGTCAGCAAGGGTCGTGCCGAGCAGGCCGCCGGTAGAACGGATAGCGGCGATGCGATCTGGTGTGGCGGTGAACTGGTGCGTCACGTCGAGCCCTGCCATCACGATGCGGACGCCACTCGAAAATACGACGTGCGCGGCCTCCGGGTCGGCCCAGATGTTGAACTCAGCAGTACTGCTGCGGTTGCCGAACGTACCGCCGCCCATCAACGAGATCCCGGCGATCCGATGAGCGATGTCAGGCGCGGTCCGCAGTGCGAGCGCAATGTTGGTCAGTGGCCCGATCGGCACCAGCCAGAGGTCGTCCGTGCTCCGGCACATGTCGATGATGAAGTTGATCCCGTCGGTCCCGTCGAGTGGTGTCGACGGAGTCGGTAGGTCGGCACCGTCGAGGCCGCTTTGGCCGTGGACGTGTCCGGCGAACTTGGGTTCGCCGACAAGCGGTCCGGCTGCTCCGGAGTGAATTGGTACGTCGACGCCGAGGAGGTCGCGCATGACGAGTGCATTGTGCGTGGTGCTGTCGAGTGGCGCGTTGCCGGCAACGGTGGTGATCCCGACGAGTTTGGTGTGCCGAGCGGCGACCACGATGGCAATGGCGTCGTCGTGGCCTGGATCGCAGTCGAGGAGGATCGTGGGGCGAACCCCGGTCGGGGCAGTCTGAGGCATGATGCCGAGCATGGCATCCGAGCGGTCACAATGACGGCATGTGCCGACGAGTGCGCTGATCGTTGCTGGCTGTGCCGGG
>CAWUXP010000295.1:0-6649 GCA_963926495.1 Candidatus Ilumatobacter herschelensis | reverse complement strand
ACAAACGAGAACCTCGCCCAGCGCTCGGCACCCTCGACCGACTCGAGCAGGAAGCCCGGCCTGTCACCGACGAGTTTTGTGTACGCCGCGACCGGTGTTTCAAGGTCGGCAAGCAGCTCGGTCCAGACCGGCACGATGGTGTGATCCGCGGCGTGCGCGTGGAAGGCCTCGCGGGACGGTTGGAACTGCATTGTCAGGCGTCAGCGCCGAAGCTGCGGAAGAAGCAGCTGCGCGCACCGGTGTGGCAGGCGCCTGCGCCCTCTTGCTCGACCTTGAAAAGCAGTGCGTCGGCGTCGCAGTCGTAATAGGCCTCTTTGACGAACTGCCGGTCACCGCTGGTGTCGCCCTTGCGCCACAGTTCCTGGCGGCTGCGCGACCAGTACACCATCCGGCCCTCGGCGAACGTCATCTTGAGCGACTCTTCGTTCATCCATGCGAGCATCAAGATGTCGCCGTTCTCGACGTCTTGGGCGATTGCTGTAATCAACCCGTCGCTGTTGTACTTCAGGCTGGCCAGCTGCTGGTCCGTTGCATCGATCGTGATTCCCTCAGGCATCACAACATTCTACGGACCAGGCAGCCGGAGCGATTCCTCGGTTTCAGGCCTCGACGATTTGGGAGACCTGAACAGCTGACTCGGTGTTCGTGAAGTTCGGGATGTCAGCGAGCGCCTCGCCGGCACCTCCCATGCCAGCTTGCATGGCCTCCATCGACTCGAAGTAGAGATTGCCAATCGCGATGTACGGCCCGTCCACGCCGGACTCGATCTCCCACCTGCTGGGCTGCATCGTCCGGTCAACGATCTCCATATGGGACGTCTTGTAATACTCCATGTCGAACGTGGCATCGTCGCCGCTCGGATACATGACACTGACTTTGATCATCGGAATCCCTTTGGTTAGCTCGGAACGGCCAATCTAGACCAGATCGTCGAGCCGCAAACAAGGCGAATCAGAGATAGAGGCCGGTGGACGCTTCGATACGTTCGGCCGCTACCGCGTGGAGTTCGCGTTCGCGGAGCATGACGTAATCTTGGCCCTGCACTTCGACCTCGTAGCGATCATCCGGGCTGAACAGCACTTTGTCGCCGATTTCGCAGCTTCGAACGCTCTGTCCCTGTGCGACGACGGTCGCCCATACGAGCCGCTTCTGCACCTGCGCCGTGGCCGGAATGACGATGCCACCGGATGACTTCCGGTCGGAGCCCCTGTCGGAGATGCTGACCAGCACGCGGTCGTTCAGCATTTTGATCGGTAGCTTTTCATCGGGCCCGGTCATGAGTGCTGAGGGTACCGTCGAGGCTCATGACAGAGACCGTTGTTGACTACCTGCAACTCACGACCAGCGACGGTGTCGTACTGCAAGCCGACCTGGCTGTGCCCGACGCTCCGCACGCTGCCGCGATCACCTGCCACCCGCACCCACAGTACGGCGGCAACCGCCACAACAATGTGGTGCAAGCGCTGTTCGACGCGCTCCCGGCCGCAGGAGTCGCCACACTGCGCTTCGATTTCCGAGCAGACTTCGACGACGGACGCGGCGAACAACTCGATGCGATTGCTGCGCTCGACGCGCTGCAATCTCGGTTGACCGACCTGCAACTCGTCGCCATTGGTTACTCGTTCGGGGCTGCAATCGTGTGCGCTCTTGACGATACACGCATCACGACAAAGGTGCTCATCGCTCCCCCGTTTGCAGCGATGTCAACGGTTCGCGGGTCAACGGTTCGCGGCATGGACGTACCGACGCTCGTCCTCACGCCAGCACACGATCAGTTCTCGGCTCCGGACACGACTGAGACGATCATCTCGGACTGGCCCCAGACCACTCACGAGACGATCGCCTCAGCAGATCACTTTCTCAACGGCCGCACCGCACTCGTTGCTGAGCGGACGCTGGCCTTCATCACTCAACCAAGGATCGAGTGAAGCGTTCTCAGCCTTTGACGATGGCGCGCATCTCTTCGTCGACCTCATCGGTAATCAGCGGGATCACATCGAGGGCCTCGAAGTTCTGCACGACCTGGCTGACGCGTGATGCGCCAGTGATGACGCTAGAGACCATCGGGTGCTTCGTCGCCCAGGCGAGTGCGAGCTGAGCAAGCGTGCAACCGAAGCGGTCAGCGATCGGACGCAGGTTCTCGACCTTGGCGACCTCGGCCTGGTTCGTGAAGCGGTCCTGCAACCACTCGTAGCCCTTGAGTGCGCCGCGTGAGTCGTCTGGGATGCCGTCTTTGTACTTGCCGGTCAGCAGCCCAGATGCGAGCGGGCTCCAGATGGTGTTGCCGTAGCGGTAGTCGGCCCACAGGCGGCTGTACTCGTGCTCGACCTTTTTGCGCTCGAACAGGTTGTACTGGCTCTGCTCGGTGACCGGCTTGTGGAGGTGATGCTTCTCGGCGATTTCGATAGCGCCGCGAATCTCTTCGGCATTCCACTCGCTAGTACCCCAGTAGGTGGCCTTGCCGGATGACACGATGTCGCTCATTGCGAACACGGTCTCTTCGAGCGGCGTGTTCGGATCGGAACGGTGGCAGTAGAGCACGTCGACGAAGTCGTGCTCGAGTCGCTCGAGTGAGCCGTCGATCGCCTGCATGAGATACTTACGATTGAGCGTGTTCTTCATGTTCGGGACTTCGCCGTTGATTCCCCAGTAGATCTTGGTGGTGAGCACGTACGACCAGCGCTCCCAGCCGAGGTCGCGGAATGCCTGGCCCATGATCGTTTCGGCCTTGCCACCGTCGTAGGCCTCGGCGTTGTCGAAGAAGTTGCAGCCTGCTTCGCCAGCAGCCTCGATGCATTCGGCGGCAAGCTGGTTATCGAGCTGGGTGTTAAACGTGACCCAACTGCCGAGCGACAGGATGCTCACCTGCAGGCCAGTGTTGCCGAGGCGACGGTATTCCATGTTGGGATTGACTTTGGGTGTTGCCATGCCCCAGACCGTACCGAACGGTTGAGCGCTCAACAGGTTCGTACCGCGAAGATTCAGACGCGTGCCCCGCTCGCGATCAGAGTGGTGCGCCGACACCACCCGAGCGGTCAGCCGCGATCTGTTCGGCCATCGTCGCAACGGTCTTTCCGCGCATCTTGCGAATCGTGACCGCGTAGGCCTTGGGGCTGAGCGCTGCGAACTCCATCGCCTGGGCCACAGCGACCTCAAGAACGGTATTGTCGGCAACGACCTCGTCCAGATAGCCAGCGTCGACGGCGCCGGCGCCATCGGTGATTCGTGCGGTGGGAATCGCGCGCTGCAGATGACGATTACTCAGCCGATCAGCGGCGATCGTGAGTGCCCAATCGGGCAGTGTCATGCCGATGGCGACCTCATTCAGCCCAATCTTGCATGGCCGATCGGACCCGATACGCACGTCGCACCCGAGGAGCACGAGCGCGCCCGCCGCAAGAGCGTGTCCAGTGCAGGCAGCAACCACGGGGACCTGCGCGGCGTAGATCCGCCGAACAAGCTCGCCTCCATTGGCAACCAGGTCAACCATTGCTGCAACGTCGTTGCCGAGCATCACGCTCAAGTCGAAGCCAGCGGAGAACTTGCCCTCTCGGCCGTGCAGCACGACGGCGTGAACGCTGTCATCGGACTCTGCCGCATCCAGCGCGTCGGTGATCGCCGTGATCATTGCCTGCGACAGCGCGTTGGCCTTGCCGTCGTCGAGGTGGCAGATCAGGACGCCGTCGCGCCGTTCCGTCGTGACCAAAGAATCGCTCATGCGGCGAAACCTACGCAATTCCTCGATTGCGTGGCAATTTTGGTGCTGATGGCCACCAATTTCGTGACGCCAACGGGAAGCTTGGCCCGCTGGTCAGTGGGGTGCCGGCCGGACGATGATGCCTGCGGCGGTCATTGCTGCTTTGGCCTCGGCGACGGTGTGCTCGCGGAAGTGAAAGATCGACGCGGCGAGGACTGCATCGGCGCCGCCCTGGGTGATGCCGTCGGCAAGATGTTCGAGCGTGCCAACACCGCCACTGGCGATGATTGGCACGTTGACAGCATCGGAGATAGCTCGGGTCAATTCGACGTCGAACCCCTCCCGAGTGCCATCACGATCCATCGAGGTGAGCAGGAGTTCGCCAGCCCCGAGGCGCACCGCTTCGATCGCCCACTCGACGGCGTCGATGCCGGTCGGGGTGCGACCGCCATGCAGGTACACCTCCCACCCGTCGACAGGAACGTCGTCACCAACGCCAGCAGCGCCGTCAGGTCGTCGACGCCGAGCGTCGATCGCGCACACCACACACTGGACGCCAAATTCGGCAGCGATCTCGGAGATCAACTCCGGTCGCTGAACCGCAGCAGTGTTTACGCTGACCTTGTCAGCGCCGGCACGCAGCATCCGACGTGCGTCTTCAAGCGTCCGGATGCCACCGCCGACAGTGAAGGGGATGTACACCTGCTCAGCGATGCGGCGGACCATTTCGATAGTGGTGTCACGGTTGTCGCTCGACGCGGTGATGTCGAGAAACACCAGCTCATCGGCACCCTCGAGGTCGTACCGGGCGGCCAATTCGATCGGATCGCCCGCATCGCGGAGGTCGACAAAGTTGGTCCCCTTGACCACGCGGCCCTCGGCGACGTCGAGACAAGGAATGACGCGAGCGACCTTCATGACTGCCCTGCTTGCGCTGCAGCCAGTGCAGCCAGGCCCTCAGCGACCGTGAACCGGCCTTCGTAGACCGCCTTGCCAGTGATCACTCCGCCGAGCCCGGGGATCTTCGCCAATGCTTCGATGTCAGCAATGCTCGACACCCCACCCGAGGCAATAATCGGGGCGCCGGCAGATGCAGCCGACCGTGTCAGCCCCTCAGTGTCGGGCCCTTCCAGCATGCCGTCACGACCGATGTCGGTGATCACGAAGACGGCTGCGGTCGGAAAGAGGTCGTACGCATCGTCGAGCATCATTCCGCTCCCCTGCGTCCAACCGTGAATCGAAATTTCACCGCTGCGGTGATCCAGACCAACCGCAACCGGGACAACTTTGGATGCTTCCGCGACGAGTGATGGTTCGCGGACAGCTGCTGACCCCATGACGACGCGAGCCACGCCGGCGTTCGCCAACTCTTCGGCGTCAGCGACGCTGCGGACCCCACCGCCAGTTTGGACCTTGCTGATGCCTAAGACTGCCTGCACAATCGCCGCAACGACCGGCCGATTGATCGGATCGCCGGACTTGGCAGCGTCGAGGTCGACGACGTGGATCCACGGCGAACCCGCCTCGGCAAAGCTGCGTGCCATGGCGACTGGGTCGCTGCCATAGACAGTCTCGTCGGCATAGTCGCCCTGACGGAGCCGCACAACACGACCGCCCAACAGGTCGATCGCTGGATACAACTCGATCATCGTTCGGCTCCAGTGGAGAGTGGCAGTTCTCCAGCGGCATCAGCTCGGGAACACACTGCAACGAAGTTCGACAGCAACGCCAGGCCGGGTGCGCTCGACTTTTCAGGGTGGAACTGAGCAGCGAATACGTTGTCGAGCCGGAACGCGGCATTCAACGTGGTGCCGTATTCGACCGTCGCAGCGACCACGGTGGGATCATCGGGAATGCCGTGTAGCGAATGCACGAAGTACACCCATGCGTCGGCCCCCAGACCGGCGAGCATCGGATCGTCGGGCAGCACGAGGTCGAGACGGTTCCACTGCATCTGCGGGATCTTGGGCCCAACCCCGGGTGCAGTAGGAATCCAGCGGACGGTGCCGGGGATGATCCCGAGGCCGGTTGCGTCTGGGTTCTCCTCAGACCGCGTGAAGAGCATCTGCATGCCGACGCAGATCCCGAGGAACGGACGCCCAGAGGTGACGGCGTCAAGGGCTGGCTGCTCGAGACCACCGTCACGCAGCGCAGCCATGCATGCGCCGAATGCCCCGACGCCTGGCAGGACGACGCCGTCAGCCGAAGCGATCAGTTCGGGGTCGGCGGTGAGTCGAGCATCGGCACCGCAAACTTCCAACGCCTTCCGTGCCGAGTGCGAATTGCCGATGCCGTAGTCGATAACGGCCACCACGGGTCGGGTCACAGAACGCCCTTCGTCGACGGCACGCCCCCTGGCCCTTCGACACGAACTGCATCGCGCAGCGCACGAGCGAGGCCTTTGAACGTTGCTTCGATCACATGATGGGTGTTGCGACCGCGCACCATTTCGACGTGCAGCGTGATGCCGGCCGCCGTGGCGAACGACGACACGACGTGCTCGGCGAGCTGCGGGTCGAATGCTGGGTTGCCGAGCGCCAAGCTCTCGGGCATATCGACGTGCCACTCGACGTGGGGGCGGCCCGACAGGTCAAGTGCGACATCGATCAGTGCTTCGTCGAGCGGGTACTTGCCGCTGGCGAATCGACGCACGCCTGCTTTGTCGCCAAGCGCTTCGGCAAAGCACTCGCCAAGAGTGATGGCGACGTCTTCGACGGTGTGGTGCGTGTCGATCTCGATGTCACCCGTGGCCTTGATCGTCAGATCGAAAGCGCCGTGGCGACCAATTTGATCGAGCATGTGGTCATAAAACGGGATGCCGGTCGAGATATCGGTGACACCGGTGCCATCGAGGTCGATCGAAATCTCAATCGACGTCTCTTTAGTGGTGCGGGTGCGGGTGGCGGTGCGACTCATGAGTCGGCTCCGTTCTGACTGGTGTCGAGGCTGGTG
>CAWUXP010000294.1:0-3092 GCA_963926495.1 Candidatus Ilumatobacter herschelensis | reverse complement strand
TCCCAGTGCGGTGACACCGGGCCGTGGTACACGATCCGAGCGTGCGCTTTGGGTTCTCGGGTTTCGACAGCGACGTCACTCATGCCTTCCAGACTAACGGCGCGAAGTTCCCGATCGTTTCGTTTGCCCTCACCAGGCTCTTGACCCGCCAACGGGATGATCCGAGTGCGGGGAGAGTAAGAGGAGGGGAGCGAAGAGTGTCGCCGAGGGTCCGGGGGTGTGCTTGCTGCGCGTCACTGAACCAGCGCGAAGGACATCGACAAAACTGTCCAAAACAGCGTGATCTTTCGTTACGAACGTGTTACAGTTTGCGATCAACGGCGCAACACACGTATGAGCTGCCACCATGCCAAGAGCCTCGAAACGTGACAAAAAACATCCAAGAACCACATCAAAACGAACAAGAATTGGGAACCAAGCGGCTACCAAAAGCGTCAATATAGGTATCCCGCTAATTTTCGGGCCGATCAGCACAGCATCGTGAAGAGGACCATCAACATGATCAAGCGAGCCAAGACCAACAAGAACGCCGCACTCAAGGGCCTCAGCCGTGCAGAGCACGCTGCCCTCAACGAACGCCCAGTCGAACTGAACACCGCACCACATGACCCAGACTCGGAAACGGCGTGGATGGCCGAAGGCAACTGCCGCCTGCATCCCCCGGCCACGTTCTTCCCCAGCGATGGCGTCGGGGTCGACCGTGCCCGCAAGATCTGCAAGGACTGCCCTGTCGTCGGTCAATGTCTCGAGTACGCACTCGATTCACGCATCGATCACGGCGTGTGGGGCGCATGCAGCGAGCGCGAGCGTCGTCGGATTCTGAAGCGTCGCCGCGAAGACGCTGTCGTCGGCGCCAGCGTCTGAGCCACGAGCGACTCCAGGCCAGCCGTCCCGATTGTCGACTGAATCGATCCGAAAACGCGACTATGCCCCGGCTGAGCGCCGGGGCATCGTTGCGTTTTCAGCCACTCTGCTGTTTGTGGAACAGCCAGAGCGAGCGGAGCGATTCAGTCAGCGTCGGTGCTGGCGTCTTCGCGCGGCTTGTTCGCCTCGTCCAGACCGTCCTTAAATTCTTTCTGTGCCTTGCCCAGGTTCTTCGCGAGTTTAGGAAGCTGCGAGCCACCGAAGAGCACGAGAATGAGAACAAGAAGAATGATGCCCTCTGGGCCACCGAGTGTAAATCCGATCATGAAGCAAGACTACTCCACCGTGCTACCGATGAGGTAGCGGGTCGTCAAGGCCCCGACCAGTTCGCGCCGAGCAGGCCTCGTGGACCGCAGGAGGGTCAGCTCAGGCGCCGATGATGCTGCGCGCAACCTGGGCGCGTTGACGGCGAATACGCCGGCGTTCGCGTTCCGACAGGCCGCCCCAGATGCCGAACTTCTCGCCGTTCTGCAATGCGAACTCGAGGCAATCGTGCTGCACTTCGCAGCCGCGGCAAACTTCTTTGGCCTCTCGGGTGGATGCGCCGCGCTCAGGGAAGAAGAGATCAGGGTCCACGCCGAGGCAGTTCGCGTGATCATGCCAATCCTGCTCTGGCTCAACCGGTGTAGCGCTGACTGTGATGCTCGATGTCGTGATGAACTGCATGTGAGGGACTTCCTGTATGGGTCCGAAAATCGTCGAGTTGTAGAACTTCTTTTCAAATGCGATTACTTGTGACGCCTCACCAATCGTGAATGCTTGACGTCGTCGCAACAACCTTGTAACTACACGCTCGTCATTCTGCCAGAGCCCACCCACATTCCGCAAGTGCGCGATCAGATTTATCGCGCGGACCGCGCGAATCCGTCGCACGGAACGCGCGATTGGGGCGATGTAACGACGCACGAGCACGCAGTGCGTCGGGCACGGCATCACGCAGATGGTGTTACGCGGCGCGTCCTGGTGATCTGTTCTGTTGCCTACGGCGGGCTCACGTCACTCGAACTCCGCTGGCGATCAAACCTCCGCGGGCTTACACGCAGCTCTCAGCCGGCGCGGCGGGCGTTGCGGGCCAGGGCGCGCTTGCCCTCCATGAAGTCGACGAGCACGTAGTCGCCAAGGTTCTCCGGAGTTGTGAAAAAAGCTCGGCCTCGGTTGATCGCCGTCATCTGCTCGATGAACGCCCGGAGCGAGCCGTCGGCACCGAGGCCGAACGTGTTGATCCGGATCTGTTCCTTCGTGCACCGCACGACTTCGCGCAGCGTTGCCTCAATTGTCTCACGCGCTGGCGGATAGTTGAAGAAGGGATATCCCTCGGGCGTGATGTGAGCTGTGGGTTCGCCGTCGGTGATCATGATGATCTGCTTCGTACCGGACTCCCGTGACAGCAGCTGGCGGGCGAGCGTGAAGCCGTGGTGCATGTTCGTGCCGTAGACGAAGTCCCAGGACACCTCAGGTAGCTGCTCAGCCTTCAGGATGCGCGCGGTCTCTGAGAACCCGACAATGCCGAGGTAGTCACGAGGGAACTGCGAGCTGATCAAGCTGTGCAAGGCCATGGCAACCTTCTTGGCCGGCAGGAAATTGTCCCGCATCGGCATCGACAACGACAGATCGAGCATCAGTACCGTCGACGAACGAGTGAAGTGCTCGGTCTTCTCGATCTCAAAGTCATCGGGATGCAGGCTGATCGGTGTGCCACCGCCAGATCGACGAACGGCATTACGAATAGTGCGGTTCAAGTCGAGCTGGAACGGATCGCCGTACTCGTAGGGCTTCGTGTCGTACGTGCGCTCGTGACCCTGACCAATATTGCTGGTCTCGTGCTGACCAATGTGGTCCTTGGCCAATTTAGAGAAGAGCTCGCGCAGCGCGTTTGAGCCGATCTTGCGGAGGCCCTTTGGCGTCATCTCGAGCCGACCTTCCTTCTGTTCGATCAGGCCGGCCTCTTCGAGTTGCTTGGTGAGGTCAGCGAGCCGCTGCAATGACTTGGCAGCGTCGTCGCCCAACAGGTCGCGGACCTTGTCCATGTCAGCTTCGGCGAGCGCACCCGGGCTCGATGCGTTGCGGAGCAGGTTCTCGAGCTGGTCAAGATCGCCGAGCTCTTGCATCTGCTGCATGGCCTGGCCCATGCCCATCGGGTCCTGGCCTTCAAAGTCGTAGCTCTTGCC
>CAWUXP010000293.1:0-3404 GCA_963926495.1 Candidatus Ilumatobacter herschelensis | reverse complement strand
TACAACACCGCCGTCTCGTTGGATGCGCAGATGCGTTCGATCAGCGCGAGGACCAATTGACGGTTCATGTCGTCGAGGCCAAGGCACGGTTCATCGAGAATCAGCAACGGCGGGTGCTTCACCATCGCACGGGCGATGAGTACGAGGCGCCGATCGCCAAACGACAAGCCGCTGAATGGCTCATCTGCGCGCTCCGACATCCCCAGCAGCGCAAGCCATTCATCGGCAATTGCCTTCTGCATGTTGGTGCTCTTGCTGTACAGACCAATGCTGTCGAAGAAGCCGGAGATGATGACGTTTCTCAGCCCGGTGCCGACCCGGTACTCCCACTGAAGCGCAGTCGAGACGTATCCGATGTACTGCTTGATCTGCCAGATGCTCTCCCCCGTTCCGCGCTGAAACCCGAACACGAAGATGTCGTTGACGTAGCACTGCGGATGATCGCCGGTAATCAATGACAACAGGCCGGTCTTGCCGCTGCCGTTCGGCCCGCTCAACTGCCAGTGCTGGTTTGTTTCGATCGTCCAGTCGAGGTGCTCGAAGACGGTGTTCTCGTCGTAGCGAATCGAGGCATCGGTGATCCGAACCAGAGGGTCGCTGGGGTTGAGGGCAGGCAGCCGATCAGCAGGATCGGCCTGCGGCACTTCGAGATCGCTCGTCTTCAAATGCAGGAGCTGATACAGGTCGGCCATCGAAGGCTCGTCGCTGCGCTCCACCCGATTGAGCAGGTGACCGTCGTCGACATACGCCACGTGGGTGATGAACTCCGGAATCTCATCGAACCGGTTCAGCACGATGACCATGGGCACTGTGGTTGCCAAGACACGCAGGTAATCCTGGAGCCAAGCCAGCGAATCGCTGTCGAGCCCATCGAAGGGTTCGTCCAGAACGAGCAGATCCGGCTGACTCGTCAGCGCTCGGATGAGCATGACCTTGCGAGTCTCACCGGTCGAGAGTTTGCGGAACGCTCGATCGATCAGCGGCTGCAAGCCCAACGTGTCGACCAGCTCGTTCGCCAGGTCACGATCCTGACAGCCCGCGTCGATGATCTCTCCGACGGGTGTGCCCTCTGAAATCACATCCAGGATGTCGGCGTCATCCTTGCGCCGTTCGGCTTCGATGAGCTCGGCTTGTCGTTCGTAGGAAACGAGTGCGACCCGTTCGGGTACGCCAGACCATGTCCCTGACAAGCGCTCGCCAACGCCTGCGAGCGCGGCCACAAGCGCCGACTTGCCAGAGCCGTTGGTTCCGGTGACCAGCCAGTGCTGTCCTGGCTCGATCACCCAGTTGATGTCGCTGAGTTGAAATCGCCCGTCGAAATCAACCGAGACGGCATCCAGACGAATGACGTGCACTGATCGAGAAGATCTGCTCTAGATGATCTGCTTCATGTCGGCCATGTAGCCGCGCAGGACGCCACCGATCGCTTCAACCGGATGGCTGCGGATTGCTGCGTTCACCTCGATGAGGCGGGCGTTGTCGACGCCGGTGTCGCTGAGGTCGAGACCCTTGCCGATGACGTCGGTCGAGATGCCCTTGATGAACTCACCCAACAGCGGCACGCAGGCGTGGTTGTACAGGTAGCAGCCGTACTCGGCCGTGTCCGAGATGGTCGCGTTCATTTCGTAGAGCTTCTTGCGTGCGACGGTGTTGGCAATCAACGGCGTCTCGTGAAGTGACTCGTAGTAGGCCGAATCGGCAATGATGCCTGCGGCGGTCATGGTTTCGAAGGCAAGCTCGACGCCGGCCTTCACCATGGCGACCATGAGAATGCCGTTGTCGAAGTACTCCTGCTCGGAGATCTCGACGTCGCCTGCCGGCGTCTTTTCAAACGCTGTTTCTGCGGTGTCGGCACGCCAGCCGAGCAGCTTGGCGTCGTCGTTGGCCCAGTCGTCCATCATTCCTGACGAGAACGTGCCCGTCATGATGTCGTCCTGGTGCTTCCAGTAGAGCGGACGCATGATGTCCTTCATCTGTTCTGCCAGATCGAAGGCTCGAATCTTCGCCGGGTTCGACAGGCGGTCCATCATGTTGGTGACGCCGCCGTACTTCAGCGCTTCGGTGGTCGTCTCCCAGCCGTACTGGATCAGCTTCGAGGCGTAGCCAGCATCGATGCCCTCTTCGATCATCTTGTCGAAGCACAACAGCGAGCCGGTTTGCAACATGCCGCACAGGATCGTTTGCTCACCCATGAGGTCGGACTTGACCTCGGCGATGAACGACGACATGAGCACACCAGCCTTGTGGCCGCCCGTGCCCACGGCATAGGCCTTTGCGAGAGCGAGACCCTCACCGTTCGGATCGTTGTCCTCGTGCACGGCGATCAAGGTCGGCACACCAAAGCCGCGCACGTACTCGGCGCGAACTTCTGAGCCCGGGCACTTCGGAGCAACCATGATGACGGTGATGTCATCGCGAATCTGCATGCCCTCTTCAACGATGTTGAAGCCGTGCGAATACGACAGACAAGCGCCGTGCTTCATGAGCGGCATGATCATGTTGACCACCGAGGTGTGCTGCTTGTCTGGGGTGAGATTCAAAACCACATCAGCGGTGGGCAGCAGCTCTTCGTAGGTGCCGACAGTGAAGCCATTCTCCGTTGCGTTCTTCCATGACTGACGCTGTTGCTCGATGGCCTCAGCGCGCAGCGTGTAGGAGACATCGAGGCCACTGTCTCGAAGGTTCAAACCCTGATTGAGTCCCTGCGCACCACAGCCGATCACGACGATCTTCTTGCCCTTGAGTGCGTCGACACCCTCGGTGAATTCGTCAAGGTGCATGAAACGGCACTTGCCGAGTTCGGCGAGCTGCTCTCGAAGCGGGAGGGTATTGAAGTAGTTGGCCATGGGGTGGACTCCATCGGAGGTCGGAAAGTGAGACGACCAGATCCTAACGGTCGGTGGTCGTTTCGTAAATTGACATATATGCAATACTTGATCCCGCTTTGTGCAACACTCCCCTTTCTCTCCTTTCTCCCCTTTCTCCCCTCCATCCCCGCCATGAACATCACCACGCTCAAACACTTCATCGTGCTCAGCGAAACCCTCCATTTTGGCCGGGCCAGCGCTCGGTCCAACATCAGCACGTCAGCACTGTCGCGCCACATACGACAACTCGAGAC
This sequence comes from Candidatus Ilumatobacter herschelensis, assembly GCA_963926495.1. GTDB lineage: Bacteria > Actinomycetota > Acidimicrobiia > Acidimicrobiales > Ilumatobacteraceae > Ilumatobacter_A > Ilumatobacter_A herschelensis. Next base: position 283 of record CAWUXP010000293.1, on the reverse strand, counting down.
CGAACTCAACGTGTCGCTGTTCGACCGCGACAACCGCACCGTTCAACTCACTGTCGAGGGACTCAAGTTCCAGCGATACGCCCACAATGCGGTGCAGCAGTGGGATCAGATCCGTTTCGAGCTGACCGACCCGGCCGAGCAACTTCAAGGCGAGATCAGCTTGTGGTGTTCCGTCACCGCCAGCCACAGCATTCTGGTCGACCTGTTGAACCGCTTTCGACCCGCTCATCCCCAGGTTGAGATCAAGCTGCAAACCGGGGACCCCGAGCAAGCGATCTCCCGC
>CAWUXP010000292.1:0-10014 GCA_963926495.1 Candidatus Ilumatobacter herschelensis | reverse complement strand
CTCAACAAGCCGATCCCAGACACCAGCCACGAGGCCTTTGTCACTGCCGAGCAAGAGGCGCGAGACCGTTTCCAGGGATACCTCGACATTGGCGGAACGAAAGGCCCCGATCACTTCCATCGTGAACTCGGCCGGATCATCTGGGACTACTGCGGCATGGATCGCAGCCAGGTCGGCCTCGAGAAGGCGCTCGCCGAGATCCCGGCGCTCCACGCCGAGTTCAAGAAAGACCTCCGAGTCACCGGTTCAGGAACAAGCCTCAACCAGACGCTCGAAAAGGCAGCACGAGTCGACGACTTCTTCGAACTCGGTATCTTAATGTGCCAGGACGCACTCACCCGTGAAGAGAGCTGCGGCGGTCACTTCCGTTCCGAGCATCAGACCGACGATGGCGAGGCGCTTCGCAACGATGACGACTTTGCCCACGTGACGGCTTGGGAGTGGAGCGGCAACCCGTCCGAGCCAATCGAACATCGCGAAAAGCTCGAGTACGAAGTCGTCCATTTGGCCACCCGTTCGTACAAGTAACTGCTGCCGTCCCATCATCTGAATCGCATCTGAGAAGTAAGAGACACCACGTGAGCAATCTCTCCAACATCAACCTCAAGATCTGGCGCCAGGACGGTCCTGATTCGCAGGGCCGCTTCGAAAGCCATCAGATCCCCGAGATCAGTGACGAAGCTTCGTTCCTCGAGATGCTCGACATCTTGAACGAACGCCTCATCGAAGAAGGCAAGGAAGCCGTGGTCTTCGACCACGACTGCCGCGAAGGCATCTGCGGCACCTGTTCGTTGATGATCGACGGCCAGGCGCACGGCCCGCAGCGCGGTACAGCAACCTGCCAGCTGCACATGCGCCAGTTCGAGTCTGGTGCCGAGATCGTGATCGAGCCGTGGCGAGCCTCGGCATTCCCGATCATCAAAGATCTCATGGTCGATCGCTCATCGTTCGACCGCATCATCGAAGCGGGCGGTTACATCACCGCGCCGACCGGTGGTGCCCCCGATGCCAACCTGATTCCGATTCCGAAGCCGGTTTCTGACGCGTCGATGGACGCTGCGGCCTGCATTGGTTGCGGTGCCTGTGTGGCAGCATGTCCGAACGGTGCAGCAAACCTCTTCACCGGGGCAAAGATTACGCACCTGAATCTGCTTCCGCAGGGCCAAGCTGAGCGGTACAAGCGCACCGAGGCCATGGTCGAGGAGATGGACCGTCACTTCGGTTCATGCACCAACCACGGTGAGTGCGAAGCGGCATGTCCGAAAGAGATCTCGATCGACACCATCGCCACGATGAACGCCGACTACGCAAGGTCGAAGTTCAAGAACCGCAAAGCACTCTCCCGCTAGGCGGCCTTTGCCACTAGAACCGCTTGCGAAGGCGTGAGGTAGATGCGCACGTGATGCGCACCTAACCTCACGCCTTCGCCGCGTTCGGGCTGCGCTCAGGGGAGCGTGATGGCGGTGGTGTAACGGTTGTGGCTGGTGATGTCGCCAGCGGTCATCGTGAGTTCGATCGCAAGTCCACCGAGCGTGTTGGGCACGGTGAGGTCGATCGTGCCCACCTTGACGACCTCGTCGGCATCGACGGGGCCACCGAAGCGCCAGCGTTGCTCGCCACCCGCCCACGAGGCAATGGCGTCGACCACGGCGAAGTCGATCGGCGTACGCAGATCGTTGATCAGATGCACATCAAGTTTCATCCGGTCGCCTTCGTTGATCCATTCCGGTGGCTGGTCTGCCACGATGAGCACCGGGGCGCAGGCTGCTTGCACGACTGCGAAGGCATTTTTCGGGACGCGTTCGTGATCGAGGATGCTTGCGGAGATGACGGGTGCGGGGTCGGCGAGTGCGTAGAAGCAGAAGCCACCTGACGGCCGGTACTTCAGTCGCCGGAGAGTTTCGATCTGGGTCTTGAGCACGTGCGACTGATGCTGCTGCGCCGCGTCACGCCAGTGCTCGTACGACTCGAATGACCCTGGTGGGAACATTCGCTCGAATTGGGCACGCTGGTATCCGTACTCAACTTGGAGGCGCGCCCAGTCGAGATGGGGCCAGTCGTTGTTGCGGAGTTGCTCGTCGATAAAGGGCGCCGTGTATGGCGGCGCATGCGCACCGAATTCGGAAACGAAGCGCACGAGCCGCGGCACCCGCGAGGCGAACCGTGCGAGGTCTTCGGCTTTGCCTTGATGCCAACCGAACCAGACGTGCGTGTCGGTCCCACTGAGCTGGGGGAAGTGGGGAAGAACGCCGGAGTGAGCGACTGTTTCGCGGGTGGAGTCGGCCTTCTCGAACGATCGCTTGACCCAGCGATCGAGTACTGACTTGTTCCACGATGGCAACTGCTGTGCCAGCACGGTTCGCGTGCGCTTCTTCCAGTCGGAACGGTCGGCGCCGGTCGTGGCCGCTGGGTCGTTGTGCGCCTTCCACTGGATAATCGACGGGTGATGACCAAGTGCGTCGACGGCGGCTTTGGCCTGATCGACCGCTTGCCCGCGCACTGATCGGGCGTGGCCCCACTGCAGTGGAAAGTCTTGGAGGATCAGTACACCGAGTTCGTCTGCTGCTCGGTAGAGCTCGCGGTTCGCAATGTGTCCGTGGACGCGCACGGCGTCGAGGCCGAGTTCGACGGCCAACTCGATGTCTCGTCGGACGGCGGCGTCGTCGGCGCAGGCCAGCCCAGCACGAGTCGGCAGCACGTTGGCGCCTTTGAGGAAGATCTGCTCACCGTTGACCGAGCAGATCCACTTATCCCAGGACACTTGGCGCAGCCCCGTGCGGCGGTCTCGTCGATCGCTGATCTCCGGTGTGGCACCGGGCGTATCGGGCGTGACGACAACCTCGACCGCGATGTTGGTCAACGGTTGTTCACCGAGTGCATGCGGCCACCACAGGGCCGGCTCGACGATGTCGATGTTCCACTCGATCTGATTCTCGCCCAACGCAAGGACGTGGTCTTGCTCATCGTGCACGACGCCGTCGACCAAGGTCCGGACAGTGACGGTGCGTTGCTTATCACTGTCGAGATGTGACGACAGGCGGACATGTGCTCGTCGGTCGTCGGCGTCACGGCACAGCACACGCAGTCGCTCGATGCGGACGGGGCCGGTGTCGTATACGTGGATGGGTCGCCAAATGCCACCCGGGTTCCAGTGGCGATCGAGACCGTCCCAGTGCTGGAAAATGCCGGTGATGTTGCGCCGATTGTTCGCGCCGGAATGAGGCGCACAGGTGACCTCGATGGCGAGGACGTGCTGTTCGTCAAGCTTCGAAAGTGCCGTGATATCGAAGGTGTGAGGGAAGAAGTAACCCTCGGGGTCACCGAGGTAAGCGCCGTCGAGCCAGACGTCAGCCTGGTAGAAGATGCCGTCGAGCGTGACCCAGCGGCGGGCGCCCTCGGCTGGGGGATCGGCGGAGAAGCGATGCCGGTACATAATCGGGCCGTCGCTCGAGGCGAACTTTTCAGCGTCGCGCCAGTGTCCAGGGACTTCGACCGGTTCCCAGTTCCGGTCGTCGGTGTCGAGCCCGATGCCGTACCGGCGGATGTCATCGTCGGCCTCGGTAGCAACCCAGCGGCCGGCGAGTTCGCGTCGCGTCGCGTTCCAACGGTCGGCGGAATCGGTTGCCATGGTCGTGAGCGTACGCCCGCATTGACTGCCCTCGATGGTCCATTCTCCGTTCTGGCTTCTGGGCCAGAATGGATCTTCGAGGATGCTGGCTCGCCTGAACATGGGCAGAGCGGGCGCGGTAGGTTCGGCGGATGGCAGAAGAGATGAACGATCGTGCGGCAACACTCGGCGAACTGGCGGCTTCTGGATGGGTGTCGCGGCCCGTCAAGCAGGAAGTCCGCGAGCACGCAATTGCCAAGGTGATGGCTGGCGAACCGCTCTTTGACGGTGTGCAGGGCTATGAAAATACCGTGATGCCGCAGCTCGAAAATGCGCTGCTCGCCGGCCACGACGTGGTGTTCCTTGGTGAACGCGGTCAGGCCAAGACTCGTATGATCCGTTCGCTGACTGGCTTGCTCGACGAGTGGATGCCGATCGTTGCCGGCAGCGAGATCATGGACGATCCATACAATCCGGTCTCGAAGTACGCCAAGGACCTCGTTGCCGAGCACGGCGATAACACGCCGATCGACTGGGTGCACCGCGACCTCCGTTACGGCGAGAAGCTCGCCACCCCGGACACCTCGATTGCTGACCTCATCGGTGAGGTCGACCCGATTAAAGTGGCCGAAGGTCGCTATCTCTCCGACGAGCTCACGCTGCACTACGGCATGGTGCCGCGCACCAATCGCGGGATCTTCGCGATCAACGAACTCCCTGACCTCGCCGAGCGCATTCAGGTCGGCCTGCTGAATGTGCTCGAAGAACGCGACGTGCAGATCCGTGGCTACAAGATCCGACTGCCCCTCGATGTGATGCTGATGGCCTCAGCCAACCCGGAGGACTACACCAACCGCGGCCGCATCATCACGCCGCTGAAAGACCGCTTCGGCAGCCAGATCCGCACGCACTACCCACTAGAAGTGCAAACCGAAGTCGACATCATGCTGCAAGAGGCGCAGACGCTTGACATCGAGACGCCGAACGGCCCAGTGACGGTGAGTGTCCCCGGCTACCTCACCGACGTCATCGCAACGTTCTCCCACCTTGCGCGATCGAGCAATCAGGTCAACCAACGCAGTGGGGTGTCGGTCCGTCTGTCGGTCAGCAACTATGAAGCGCTCTCCGCCAACGCCCTGCGCCGCGGCCTGCGTTCCGGCGAGACGAGCATTGTCGCCCGTGTGGATGACCTCGGCGCGCTCGCAGCGAGCTCGATGGGCAAGATCGAAATCGAGTCCATCGATGAGGGCCGCGATGGAGCGATAATGGAAAGCCTCATCAAGGGTGCTGTGCTCACTGTCTTTAAAGACATGGTGCCGCCCGAACAGACCCGGGCAGTCGTCGACGCATTCGAAGCGGGGGCGGTGGCGCACACTGGCGAGTCGATGACGAGCACCGAACTCGCCGCTGTGGCTGAGCAGGTTGATGCGTTGCAGACACCCGTGACGATTCTCACTGGTGGCGACGAGTCACCCGGCGCCGTCGCTGCCGCGGTCGAATTCATCCTTGAAGGCCTGCATCTGTCGAAGCGCCTGAACAAGGACGCCAGCGGCGACAGCGCCACCTACCGCAGCCGTACCTAATTCGCTCGGCGTTCACGCTGCGGTCTGGCCAAAGTGTGAAAGCTAGCCAGCAAGTCGGGTCGGGTCAGTCGACTGGCGTTGATGCGACTGGCTCGGCACCTTCAAGTTGGGCTGCCCGATGTTGTGCGCACCCTCGACGAATTGGGCTACACCGCTGACGAGATCGCTCGAAGTGGCTCCGCGACCTGTGCACGTCGCCTGAGGTAACCGAGCACTTTGGAGCGAGCTTTGGCCTCGAAATAGCGCCCCATCCAATCATGTCACGATTTGGTCATCTCAATTACGCCCCGTCGGAGTTGGGTGCAGCTGTGGCCGACGTGACGCACACCGTCGCAGGCCTCACCGACGGCCTGTCGTCGATTCACCACGATGAGCTCTGAGATTCAGTCGGCGTCAGTGTTGGCGCCGCCGAGGACGGCGTCGGCCATCGGCGTCGCAGAGCGAGTCGAGTCGAGTAGGCCTCCGGATGACTCGGGGCCGGTGACTGCGGGGTCGACGAATGCGGCCCCGATGGACACCCCGTCGGCGATTGCTGCGTCGAGTGCGCTGACGAACTGTTCTGCGATGAGGCCCTGCACGTCGGCGTCCCGGTGCCGTGCAGTGAATTGGCTGATCAGCATCGGCGTGTCTTGGATGAGTTCGGCTGAGCGCATTACCTCGGCGTGCATCTGCTCGCGAAGTTGCTCGAGTTGTTCGTCGTTCGGTTCTGGGTCGTCGAGGTCAGCGTGGGCGAGGGCAATGCCGATCACGTCGCACGTTTCGAGAAAACTTGCAGCGTGGTCGATCATGCTGGCTGACAGCGATGCAACAACGGGGGCCTCTCCGCTGCGCAGCGCCGACCATGTGGCTGCCCAGCCTGCTGCAGGAAAGTCAGCGGTGATTTCGGCAAACGGGATCCAACCGTGGACACCCGTACCGAATCGGTCAGCGACCCGCTCGACAAATCTCGGTAACCACTTGGCTGCGACATCGGCGTCGTCGATGCCGCCTTCATTGGTCACCCAGCGCGGCTCGTCGCCGTCGTGCAGCGCCGCCCACACTCGGAGCCCGATTGCATCGGCAGCGGCGAGCACTTGGTCGTACCAGTCGGCCCATCCGCGGTCGAGGTCGCCAGGTCTTGCTTGCAGTCGTGCCCAGTCGAACGTGAGCCGAATGTCGGTGACGCCAACTTGCTGCAGGACGGCGAGGTCCTCAGGCCAGCGCGTCCGAAACCCGTTGCCAGCCGTGGGGCCGAGGTTCGACATATCGCCGTATCCGAGGGTCACCGCAGTGGTGAGCGTGGCGCCGCGTGCAAAGGTCATGTTGGTGCGGGGCTCATCGAGCCCGACGTCAGATGAATGGCGATCGAGTCCAGAGATCGCTGGTGTCAGACTCGGCTGCCATCGGAACACCGCTGAGCGCGACGACGTCGATCGACCCTGGGAACCCACGGAGTTCAACTTCACCCACCGAGGTGGCGGTGACTCCTGCGGGGAGTCGCTCGATGTGCATTGTGGGGATGAGTGCTTCGACGCCCTTGGCGTGGTCACAGAGACGTGATGCCATGTTGACCGCCGAGCCGATGTAATCGTCGCCCTCGAACAGCAGTGCGTGGCCAGTGGCCAGGCCTGAACGGACGGTCAGCGGTGCACATACTTCGTTGGAGAGACGATCGAGGTCGAGCACGAACTCGATCGCGTCGCTCTGGTCGACGGAGACCACCATGCAGCCGTCACCCAGCCACTTGGCAATGCGAACGCCTCGCTCGGACGCCACGGTACGAACGATTGCGCGGAATGCGCTGAGGATTCGCCCGGCCGCATCGTCGCCGAACGCAGCCGTGTAGTTCGTGAACCCCGAGAGGTCAACGAAGACGAACGTTCGGGGCACCCGCATGCCATTCATGCTAATTGCATCGTCACATCAATATCGTTTGACGAGCAGGTTCTTGAAGTTTCTGGAATTGATGTCACCATCTGGCCGAGTAGGGTGCCGATGCTCGTAAAGAACCGTGTCCAAATGGTTGTCTCGCCACGACGCAGCAAACCATTACTCACGATGACGCATCCCAAACTCCGCTCTGGCCTGAGGGCGACGGCGGGGCAGGAGGGGAGTAGGTTCGGGTAATGGCGTCACGATTCACGTACTCGCGGTGGGACGGCACACAGACCGGCTTCGAACTTGACGCCGATGCCGCTTTCGACGAGTTGACCGACGAACTGCTGTACCACGGCGATGTCAATGCTGCGCTCCGCAAGATGATGCAGGAGGGCATGCGCGACCGCGATGGCAATCAACTGAAGGGCCTCCGTGAGCTACTCGAACAACTCCGTGAAGAGCGCCAGAACCGCCTCGATCAACATGATCTCGGTGGCGTCTATGACGAGATCAACGACGAGTTGAACGACCTGATTGACGAAGAACGCCACGCAATCGAAAATGCGCTGCGCGACGCCCAGAATTCCGGCGACCAGCGCCGTGCCGACAACGCTGCGTCGGCTGCCGCGGAACGCAATATGCGTCTCGATCTGATGCCTGATGACTTGGCTGGCAAGGTGCGCGAGCTCGAGAGCTACAACTTCGAGTCCAACGAGTCGAAGCAGCGATTCGAACAGCTCATGGAGAAGCTTAAAGACCAACTGATGCAGCAGATGGTCGACCAGATGTCTGGCGCCATGGAGAACATGGGCCCCGAAGACATGGCCCGCATGAAAGATATGATGGCGGCGCTCAACGAGATGCTTGAGAAGCATCAGCGCGGCGACGACCCCGGGTTCGAAGACTTCATGGAGAAGTTCGGCGATTTCTTCCCAGAGAACCCCGAAACGGTCGAAGAACTGCTGGAACAGATGGCCCAGCGCATGGCGGCGATGCAGGCGATGATGAACTCGTTGTCGCCTGAACAGCGGGCGCAGATGCAGCAACTCAGCGATCAGTTGATGGACGACATGGACCTGCAGTGGCAGATGCAGCAACTTTCAGGAAACCTGCAGCAGATGTTCCCGCAAATGCAGTGGAGCAAGAGCTACGACTTCGAAGGCCAGGACCCGATGGGTTTGGGTCAGGCCATGCAGCAGATGCAAGAGCTCGGCGACCTCGATCAGCTCGAGAACCTGCTCCGCAACGCATCGAGCCCAGGTGCGCTTGCCGAAGCTGACATGGACAAGGTCCGCGACCTGATGGGCGATGACGCTGCCAAGTCACTGCAGCGTCTCGCTGACCTCACCAAGCAACTCGAAGAGGCTGGCCTGATCGAACAGAAGGAAGGTCGGCTCGAGATGACGCCAAAGGGCCTCCGCAAGATCGGCTCAAACGCACTGCGCGAGCTCTTCTCTAAACTTGCCAAGGACCAGATTGGCCAGCACGAGACCAGCAATATTGGTCAGGGTCACGAGCGCACGTACGACACGAAGCCCTATGAGTACGGCGATCCCTTCCAGCTCGACTTGAACCGCACTATTCGCAACGCTGTTCGTCGATCTGGCGGTGGCACACCGATCAGCCTGCATCCCGATGACTTCGAGATCGAGAAGACCGAGCACTTCACTCGTTCTTCGACGGTGCTGATGCTTGATCTGTCGCTGTCGATGCCGATGCGGGACAATTTCTTGCCGGCCAAGAAGGTTGCAATGGCCTTACACAGCCTGATCAGCTCGCAGTTCCCTCGTGACTACCTCGGCATTGTGGGGTTCTCAGAGACCGCCCGCATCCTGAAGGCTGAGCAGCTGCCCGAGGTGTCCTGGGACTTCGTGTACGGCACGAACATGCACCACGGCTTCACGTTGGCCCGCCAACTGCTGTCACGAGAATCCGGCACGAAGCAGATCATCATGATCACTGACGGCGAGCCCACGGCTCACATCACGCCCGATGGGTACCCCTTCTTCAACTATCCGCCGGCGCGCGAGACGATCGAAGCAACGCTGCGCGAGGTGGTGAGGTGCACGAAGGAACAGATCCGGATCAACACCTTCGGCCTCGGCGCTGACGGTTCACTCCGGGCGTTCATCGAACAGATGACGTCGATTAACCGAGGTCGGGCCTTCTTCACTACGCCGGAGAACCTCGGTGACTACGTGCTCGTCGACTTCATGGAGGGCAAGCGGGCCATGGCTCGCAACGCCCGCCGCGCTGGCTAAGGACTTGGCCAGCCGCTTGCGGCTTTAGTGAACCTGCTCACGCGGGTTGAGCGCGATTATTCGCGCGCTCCGCGCGAATAATCCAAACGTGCACTTGCGCAAGAGTGGTGGGCTCTGGCAGAATGACATTCGTGTAGTTACAACGTTGTTGCGACGGCGTCAAGCATCCACGATTGGTGAGATGCCGCAAGCAGTGGCATTTGAAAAGAAGTGCTACAACTCAGACGATTTTCGGACCCACACAGGAAGTCCCTCACATGCAGTTCATTACGACATCGAGCATCACAGTCAGCGCCACACCGGTCGAGCCGGAGCAGGACTGGCATGACCACGCGAACTGCCTTGGCGTTGACCCCGATCTCTTTTTCCCCGAGCGCGGTGCGTCCACCCGAGAAGCAAAGGAGGTCTGCCGGGGCTGCGAAGTCCAGCACGATTGCCTCGAGTTCGCATTGCAGAACGGCGAAAAGTTCGGCATCTGGGGCGGCCTGTCGGAACGCGAACGCCGGCGTATACGCCGTCAACGTGCCCAGGTTGCGCGTAGCATCATCGGCGCGTGAGCCGACATTTCTGACGTCCACGAGGGCTCGACGTCCAAAACTTGTGAGTGCCGTATGGACGGCGCGCCGCCATCGATACGGCAGTGGGGTAGCCTGTCGACATGATCGGATTTACACTCGGTGGCCCAGAGGGCATCATTCTTCTTGTT
>CAWUXP010000291.1:0-3082 GCA_963926495.1 Candidatus Ilumatobacter herschelensis | reverse complement strand
CTGGTAACTATTGGCGATATCGCCGATCGCCCAGACGTTCTCAACGGTGGTGGCCATCATGTCGTCAACGACAACGGTCCCGCGGCTATGGCATTCAAGGCCGCCGGACTTGACGTCAACAAGGTCGCTATTCGGCTCCCGGCCGGTCGCCACGAGCAGTTCGTCGACGATGACCGTCTCGGCGCCAACCGTGAGCGCGATGCCGTCAGCCGTGCGCTCGACATGGGTTGGCACGACACCGAGGCGCAAGTTGACACGCTCGGCAAAGATTTCGGTGAAGCGTTCGGCGATGTCGTTGTCGAAACCACGCAGCAGCGTATTTGAGCGGTTGAAAAGCGTGACGTCAGAGCCGAGGCCCGAGAACACGTGGCCCATCTCGACGGCGATAAAACCACCACCGATGATGCCGAGGCGCTTCGGCAGATCGTCAAGACGCATGATCGTGTCAGACGTGTGGAAGCCCACCTGGGTAAGTCCAGAAATCTGTGGCACAACGGGGCGAGCACCAGCAGCAAGCAGGACCTTGTCGCCGCTAATCGTGCGTTGGCTGCCGTCGTTCATGTCGACACGAAAGACCTTGTCGCCGATGAACGAGGCCGTACCTTCGAAGAGCGTGACGTTCGGGCTGCCCGTCGCGCGGTACTCGCGGCCGCCTGCGGAAATCTCATCGATTCGGCCAAACACGCGATCACGAATTGCCCGGAAGTCAGCACCGTTGAACTGCGTGTCGATACCGAGCTTGGCGCCATTTCCTGCAGCCAGTGCTGCGTCAGCGGGAAGCACGAACATTTTGGACGGGATACAGCCCACATTGAGACAGGTACCCCCGTAGACGCCACGCTCCACAATGGCAATGTTCCAGTCGCTGAGGTACTCGGGAATCGAGTTACCGGAACCCGATCCGATAATCACCAGGTCGAACTGTTCGTTGTCCATGTTGTCGCTCACGACTTGAATACAACCACGAACAAGCCGCTTTGTTCCTGAACTCGGCATTGGACGAGATCGGTGCACCCTCCATGTGTCAGGGTGGGATGGTGTTCAACGAGAAACGACCGGCTTCCGGCGACGGGTTCATGCGATGCAGCGACGGTCACGTGCGTTGGGGAATCTACGGTGCAGCGGGTGTTGTGTTCGTCATCCGTGAGAATGACGGCCCTCGGGTGATGGTGCAGAAGCGGTCACAGATGGCCCACGAGGGTGGCACCTGGAGCTGTGCCGGTGGAGCACTCGATCAGGGCGAGATGCCGCTCGAGGGAGCGTTGCGTGAAGCCTCCGAAGAAGTCGGTGACATTGTTGGCACGCCACGGCTCATTGGTCAGGTCGTATTTCAACCCGCCACCGACTGGGCCTACACGACAGTCGTGGTCGAAGTCGACGAACGGTTCGGATCATCGATCAACTTCGAAACCGACGCCGTCGACTGGTGTACACCTGCCGAAGTCGAAGCACTTCCGCTACACGCTGGCTTCGCAGCAGCCTGGCCCGAACTCAAAGCCATCGTCATCGCCTGAAATTTTTGAAGAGCCAACAAGACGTGGCTGGCAGTGACAAACGGCGACGTTGTCCCTGCATTCTCAGCCCGTGATGTTGGCAGCGCCGCTGGTGATGCCGACGAGGTGGGTCTGATCGTTGAAGCTGGCCATCTGCCAGTTGCCCTCACCATCGACGTGCCATTCGCTGACCGACGTGTTCTGCGGGCTCGTCACGGGCAGCCTGCTCAGATCGTTGGAAGCTCCGGGCCACCGGCGAACTGCCGACACCATGATGACGCCACCGTGACAGATCACCCAGACGGTTTTGCCGCGATGCTCATTCACCACGCGATCGGTCGCCGCAAGTACACGCACACCAAAGTCGTGGCCTGACTCGCCACCCGGTGACAGCGGATTCGCCCAGTCGGTCCACGGCGCGATGCCGTACTTTGCCGTGTACTCGGCAATCGTCATCCCTTCAGCTTCGCCCGAGGTGCGCTCCATCAGGTCGGCATGCTGCTCAGGCACGATGCCGAGCGGCTCGGAGATGATCTCGGCAGTGTGGACCGCACGCCGCATTGTCGACACCAGCACGACATCAGGTGTCATCGACGGGTCGGCCGCGAGCCGGTCGCGCAAGGCTTCGGCCTGGGCAACGCCCAGATCGGTCAAACCGCCACATGTGTCCTGACCGCTCAACCACCCACCGGCATTCGAGGCCGACTGGCCGTGGCGGATCAGGATCATGCGGGTCACATCGGAGCTCATCGTGGTCCAGCATGACACGCCGCTTGGACGCGCGGACAGCCGTACGCTTGATGTATGACCGACGTGCTCAAGCCCGCCGCCACGCGAACGATCAACGGCACGTGCCACCACGACTGCCCCGATTCGTGCGGCTGGATCGTCACAGTCGAAGACCGCCCGGCCGGGCCCGTTGCCGTCAAATTACGCGGCAACCCCGACCATCCATACTCTGCGGGCGAGCTGTGCCCCAAGGTCAACCGATTCCTCGACCGGGTGTACTCCCCCGACCGACTGCTGCATCCGATGCGCCGAGTCGGTCCGAAGGGCGCCGGCGAATTCGAGCAGATCAGCTGGGACCACGCCCTCACCGAGATCGCGACCAATCTCCACCGCGTCATTCGCGAACACGGCCCCGAAGCGGTGCTCCCCTACTCCGACGCCGGCAACCAGAGCATGCTTGCTCTGATGGGGCTGAGCGGTCGATTCTTCGGCCACATGGGGGCGACCAAACTCGACCGGAACATCTGCGGCGTCACCGTCGGTGCCGGTATGGCTAAGACAGTAGGTTCGCCCCGCGGCATCGACCCGATGCAGCACCTGCACTCGAAGCTGCTGATTCTCTGGGGCACAAACACTCGCCTCACCAACCGGCACCTGTGGCCAACCATCGAGGCGGCCCGAGCCAACGGGGCGCGCCTCGTCGTCATCGACCCCATCCAGACCGTTACCGCCGACGCCATCGACGAGGCACGGGGCGACCAGTTCATCCAGCCGTTCCCCGGCACCGACATCGCCATGATTCTCGCAATGATGCACGTACTGATCCGCGACGAACTCACCAATCAGGCATGGATCGATGC
>CAWUXP010000290.1:0-10328 GCA_963926495.1 Candidatus Ilumatobacter herschelensis | reverse complement strand
GAGTAAAAGTCCTGCACAAAAAATGGAATGCAGGTTTGGTCAGTATGGAATTTAAATCTCACAAAGTAATCTTCATCTGTGCCACCAACCTGCCCAATTACCTTAAGCCGTCCGTTTGATTCAATTTCAAACTTTACAAACCCGTCCGAATCGTTGTCCTCAAGATTGGTTGTTCCGGATAAATTAAAATGCATGTTTGTCAAGTCGTTGCACATTTTTTCTAATTGGTCACGTCCGACACAAAAGTGCGATGTTCCACTGAATCCATTTGATAAAACAGTTAAGTCAAAAGTGAAATTGATTTGAACTAAATACCTCGCCGCAAACGAAAGCCGTTCTGTTTCGGAATTCGTTTTTAATTCAATTGTGTTTTCAATTTCTAGCATGCTCTTGTTTTTGCAGTGTTATTCAAAAAACACCCATATCGTTTTGTGGCTTGACGATGTGGGGGATATGGAGTGCCACACTTGACTAGTAGCACGATGTACTAAAGAAAGGAAAGGATTCAATTTAGCACTTAAACCCCTTTGCAGCCAATACGATTTACTGGTAGTTTTACTTCTCCGCCCAAAACTCTTTCGTGGTGTAAAAGACGGTGTCAATGAAATAGAGAATATCGTTTTTGGTTAAAACGTTCTCGTCATGCAAATCCTCTAAAATAATCCCCAAATTAGGATTAAAGTAGTCGTTATTTCGATTGTTGATGAATCCGTTCGCCTCAAGAAATGACTTCACCTTATTTAAGTCTGTTTCTTGGGTTATTGTCACAAATGATTGTTTTACTGCAGCGTACAGCTTTCCACTTTCTTTTGTAAATCCGATAAGTTCGTATGCAGTGATCCTGAATGTTGAACACCAGCGGCGAACGCCGGAGCATGGCGACCACTTTGCCCGTCAGCCCCAGCGTGAGCGGAGGGGACATGGCAATCACTACTCCGGCCCGCCGGAACCAGCCGCCGGCCCGGAGCCCAATTATTCCAGCGAGCAGCGAGTAGGCGACGAAGCCGGAGGCCCGCCGCATCAGGTTCGACTTGTCGTCGCCCGGGAACGGGTGGAGCCGGGTGATCGATCCCCACGGCGTTGCTTCCGTTCGGACCCATTTGCCGGTCCAGCCGTCTTCGATGGCGTGATTTCGGTACCAGGGCAGTGCTGTGACCACATGCACCTCATGACCGAGATCGGCGAGCTCGTCGACGATGCGCGTCATCACCGTGCCCGTCGGGGCGTTGTCCGGCGCAAAGTGCGGACAGAGCACAACGATCGGCCGACCTCGATCCCGCCGGTTGGCCGATGGGTCGGCCGGTCGGCGAAACGAACGGGGGGCTGAACGGGTCATGACAGTGCGAGCCGATACGCCTCGGCCAGCGCTGCGCCGGATTTCGCCGCCGTGAACTCGGCGACGCGTCGACGCCCCGCAGCGATCAGCTCCGCGCGCTGCTCGGCCACGACGTCCAGCGCGTCAGCCCAGGCCTCCGAATCACGAGGAAGCACCAATCCTGCATTGCCGATCACTTCGGAGACAGCTGGTTGATCGGCGGCGATGACCGGCGTGTCGAGCGACATCGCTTCGACCACCGGGGCGCCAAAACCTTCGTACTCACTCGGAAAAACCAGAGCATGGGCCAGCCGAAGCAGTCCGTCGCGGTGCGCTGCCGGCACGCGCCCCGGCCTGATCACGCGGCGCTCCAGATGTAGCTCGGCAATCTTGGCTGCGACGCGTTGATCCGCCAGCCCCTTGCCGCCAAGCAGGACCAAACGCAAATCAGGATCGTCCCAGTGCTGCGCCATCACATCAAGCAGAAAGGCATGCCCCTTGTGAGGATGGGTAATCGCAGGGAAGACGATGACACGGCCGCCGCCCAGCCCGTAGTTGCGACGTAGCTCGAACTCGGTCGGAGCATCGGCCCCCAGATCTGCTTCGACACCGTGCGGCACGACGACCACACGGTCCGGTGCAACATCGAATTCTTCGATCACCGTCCGCCGGACCCAATCGGTCGGGGTGGCAATCACGCTTGCACGCTGCACCGACCGAGGCATTGTTCGCCGCAGGTACTGCAGCTTCAGCTTGCTGTGGTACTCGGGGTGCGCGAGATACTGCAGATCGTGGATCGTCAAGACGATGGGTCGCACGCCGACGGCCGGGGTCGTGCCACCACCGTGGTGCACCAGCTCGGCTCGTCGCGTGCGCCGGCGAAGCCAGGTGTGCTCGGCAGCGACCCGACGGCGACGGTCGATGCCGGTCACGTTGGCTACCTCGATCGGATACATCTCGGCCAGCACCGGATGCGTTTCGATAAACGACTTGACGACGTACAGCGTCGGAGCGAAGCCACTGGCTTGCCCGGCAAGGCCGAGCAACTGACGGACGAGGTACTCCTCGGACCCGCCGACGTCACCGGGCACGCACCACAGCAGGTTGACCGCCACCGACGCAGCCCCAATTTGAGGTACCGCGAGGTCGACCACATCGACGCTGTCAGATTGTCCGTGTTGCGCCATCATGAGTCTGCTGCCCCGCCACCGGCAGGAACGAGTTCACGATAGACGGCGAGCGTCTGCTCCGCGGCGGACTTCCAGTCAGCGTCAACGCCGACCGGAACCAGCCGCAACTTGGCCTCGTCGAGCCCCGCTCGCACACAGTCGTCGAACGTCGCCACGCTCGAACAGAGGACTCGGTCGGCGCGTTCGCGGATCATGTCGAAGCTGCGACGCATCACCCGTTGAATGTGCTTCGGCAAGCTGGCGGGTTGGTCGAGAAATTGGATGTCGTCGATCGTGACGACGAGCGGGACCGAGGTGCCGCAGGGGACGAAACCAGTTGCATGCGCCACATCGACTCTGCCGGTCACCGACTCGACCTTGGGCCAATTGAGCCGGGTCCACCCCGCGTAAAGCCAACGCCGCCCGAGAGGCAGCATCATTACGGACCCAACAGGGCGGTAGGCGGCTGGCGGTACATCGGCATGCTTGCCGACAACTTGCAGGATGGTGACATCCGCAGGCCGACCACTCAGGACCTCGGCGATCCGCAGCGCAGCGGTCGCGGCCTCGCCGGGGAGTGGGTCCCAACACTGCTCAAGCGCGTACGCCACTCGAATCGGTGCGACATCCACGGCGCCAGTATCTCATGTCAGGTTCGGCAACCGGCGCCCGTCGGCCAGTATCGTCCGGCAGATGTCTTCCCTTGTCGATCGCCACGTGCTCGTGACCGGCGGTGCAGGTTTTCTCGGCCGCCGGGTCGTCGCACTCCTCGAGGCAGCCGGAGCCTCGGTGACCGCACCCCGCAGCTCCGAGTTCGACCTGACGGTGCCCGGCGCGGCCGATCAAATGCTTGCTGAACATCAGCCAACCGAGATCATCCATCTCGCCGCGCAGGTCGGTGGCATCGGCTACAACCTCGCGCAACCGGCCCCGCTGTACCTCGCCAATTTGCTGATGGGCACGTACATCATCGAAGCGGCGCGCCATGCATCGTCGGTGACGAAAACGGTACTCATCGGCACCGTGTGTTCGTATCCCAAGATCACGCCGGTTCCGTTCGCCGAAGACCAACTCTGGAACGGCTACCCAGAAGAGAGCAACGCCCCCTACGGCATCGCCAAGAAGGCCCAGCTCATCCATGCCCAGGTCAACGCACAGCAGTACGGCCAGCGTCTGGCCTACCTGATCCCGACCAACCTGTATGGTCCCGGCGACAAGTTTCACCCATCGGTGTCCCATGTGATCCCGGCACTGATCAAGAAGTGCGTCGAGGCCAGCGAAGTCGGGGCCGATCACGTCGATGTCTGGGGCACGGGTTCGGCCTCGCGTGAGTATCTCTACGTCGACGACGCCGCGCATGCAATTGTCCGCGCCGCCGAGGCCGACGACGAACCGGGGGTGGTCGAGCCGATCAACCTGGGGGCCGACCGCGAGGTCACGATCAAAGAGACCGTGGAAACAATCGCCGAGCTCGTCGGCTTTACCGGGGAACTGCGTTGGGATCCGAGCAAGCCCGACGGCCAGCCACGCCGCGGCGTCGACGGATCGCGAGCACACCGCCTACTCGAATGGAAACCCACGATGGACTTCGACGAGGGCTTGCGCATCACGATCGACTGGTACCTCGCCAACCGGGCCGAAGCCGAACGAGATCCGCACGCCTGAATCCCGTCAGGCAGCCCGTCAGCCAGCTTGCAGCGTTGCGCCACTCAGGATTCGACGGAGACGACTCCTGCTGCCACGGCTGCGGCACGGTAGGCCGCAGCAAGGCTGCTGGTCGTCTCGTGTGCATTGAGGCCGCTGGGGTTCGGAACGACCCACAGACGGGCGCCTTCGAAATCGTCGGGCTGCTCCCCCATCACTGCCTTTGGTTGTTTGAACGCGACCCGGTAGGCGGTGATTCCGGCGACTGCGACCACAGCCGGCTGCATGGCCGCCACGAGCTCGCGTAGTTGCTCCCCGCCCTCACGCAGTTCGATTGCGGTGAGCTCGGAAGCCTTGGCTGTTGCCCGGTGCGCAATGTTCGAGATGCCCAGACCCCGAGACAGAAAATACTGCCGATCGTCGTCGCTCATCCCGACACCACGATCGATCTGACGCTCGATGATTCCTGCCTCGAACAGTGCCGGGTAGTACCGGTTACCCGGATGGGCGAAATGAGTCTGCGTCGCCGCAGTCCAGAGCCCTGGGTTGATGCCGACGAACAACAGCTGCGTGTCTGGTCCTACCAGGTCGGCAACGCTTGCGCCAATGTACGAGTCCAGTTCAGCGCGCGTGAATCCCATGAGCCAACCAGCCGGTCCGTCAGTCAGGCCAGTCGGGCGACGAGTTCGGCGAGCGGCTCCCGGTAGTCACGCAGTGGTTGATGGCCAGCGTCTCGCCACGCAGCATTGTCGAGTACGCCGTTCGCCGGACGGGGCGCCGGGCGAGGCGGCTCGAGGTCGGCGGTACCGATGGGCGTGACGCGTGATCGGCTGTGTCCTGCGGCCTCGAGGATGTCGCCGACGAACTCATACCACGACACCGCTCCGGCATTGGTGAGGTGGAATGTTCCCGCGTGCCGATCGAATGCCAGCCGATGCAGTGCCGGCGCGAGGTCGGCAGTAAAGGTCGGGCACCCGCGTTGATCATCAACGAACGCAAGTGGTCCGTCACCGCCCGCCAATCGGAGAATGAGCTTGACCATGTTGTTCCCGTACTCACCGCATACCCACGAGGTACGGACCACCGATGCGCCGTCGCCAGCGAGGCCTTCACCTTCGAGTTTGGTAATGCCGTAGACCGACTGGGGGTTCGGCGTGTCATCCTCCACGTATGGCCGATCGAGCGTCCCATCAAACACGTAGTCGGTGCTCACGTGCACGAGATGTGCATCGGTGGCATCCGCTGCCTCGCGTAGGAAACCAACGGCCTCGGCGTTGACGGCGCGAGCAAGCTCACGATTCGTCTCGCACGCATCGACGGCGGTGTAGGCCGCAGCGTTGATGATCACGTCGGGTCGATGTGTTTCAACAAGGGAACGGACCGCCATCGAATCAGTGATGTCGAGGGTGCTCCGGTCGGCAACGACGACGTCGTCGCCAGCGCCGGTTGCGTACCGGACGAGATCGGTTCCGAGTTGGCCCGCTGCTCCTGTGACAATCAGCTTCACGGTTACTCGGCGACCTGCTCGACCGGAAGCGGGCCGAGGCCCCTGAAGTAGTCGAGGACCGGCTGCGACGAATCGTTGAGCAGCAGGATCGACTTGTCATTAAAGGTTTCACCACGTACATCGAGCTGGTAGGTAGCCAGACCCGTCGAGAACGCTTTGCGCAGGGTGCCCGCCGCCGAGACCGGGTCAAGCCCATTATCGATCCGCACAGAAGCACTGACCGATTCGATCAGTTCGGATGCGAGAAACGGGTCGGCCTGCAGCTTGGCGAGTGTGGCATTGGCGGTGGTCGAAATGAATGCCTGCTGCCGAGTGATCCGACCCAGGTCGGCGGTCGGGTCCTTGCGCCACTCGCCGTCGCGGAACTCCTCGTAGTTACGCGAGCGGGCGTAGGCCAGCGCCTGGACGCCATCGAGCAGGTTGCAGCCCGGCTCTTGCACCAGACCTGAGTTCTCATCGCGTGTGACGAAATCGAAGCAGATCGTGGTGCCACCCACCGTGTCGACCAGGTCTTTAAATCCGAAGAAGTCGATGTCGACGACATGATTAATCGGGATCCCCAGCTGTTGAGTCACCGTGGCGGCCAGGACGTCGGGGCCCTGGTTGTAGGCCGAGTTGATGCGATCTTGCTTCCCGGACCCCGCAATGGTGACGAGCAGGTCGCGCGGAATGCTCATCAAAGCGGCGCCGTTGCCGTCCTTTTCCTGGCGCAAGATCATGATCGTGTCGCTGCGCCGTCCCGAGACTGCGTTGGTGTCACCGATGCCGCCGAAGTCGGACGAGTCCGGGTCGGAGCCCTCGCGGGAGTCCGAGCCGATCAGCAAGTAATTTACGGCCGGACCGTCGACGGCCACGAGGATCTCTTCGAGCCCTTGGATGCGTTCGACATTGGCTGACCGCTGGTCGGCGGCACGGATCACTCCGACAGCGCCAACTGCACCGACGACGATCGCGAGGACCAAAGCCAACGGAGCCGAGCTCCGCCGACGAGCACGACGACGCGGCTCGTCAAGGAGACGACCCTGTGGATGCTGCTGCATCCGGCGCACGATAACGCCGCCGATCTCGACGCAAGCGGCACCCTGCCCTCTTTATTGCCCTCTGATGGCCCGCTTATTACTCAGGTCACGGGGCGGAGATGGACGACATCACCGACGTCGAACGCACGTATCTGACCGTCGTCGAGCCGAACCATCAGCCGACCGTCGGCGTCTACGTCAATCGCCTGACCGAACACGTTCACCGCTCCCGGCAACTCCACGCGAACCCGTTGGCCAAGCGTCTGTAGACGCGCCCGATACGACGTCGAGATGTCCTCAGGAAGCGCATCGAACGCAAGCAAGACCCGCTCGAGGAGCAACGCAGGAGTGACAGACGTGTCGAGCTCGTGGACCCGAGCCGCGCCCGGCGGCGCCCAACCAACATTTACGCCGAATCCGACGACGACCCCTGGAACGCTCGTCGATCGCTGCGCGAGGACCCCGGCGAGCTTCGTTCCGTGCAGCAGGACGTCGTTGGGCCATTTCAGACCAAGCATCGAATCAGCGGACTCGAATTCGGTTACCGCTCCAACGATGGCCAGGCCGACGCGGTGCATGAGGTCGACCGCTCTCGACTGCACCACGTCGAGGTATATCGAGGCCAGCAGGTTCGTTCCCGGCGGTGCGTCCCATCGCCGGTCGAGGCGGCCACGACCTGCTGTCTGGTGGTCGGTGCGCAGAACGGTGCCGTGTCCAATCTCGCCAGCTTCAGCAGACCGCAAGAGATCCGTGTTGGTACTCCCGGTTTCAGTGACCTCGCGAAGGTCCCAAATGATAGGTGTGGCGGCCATGCCCTCTACATTGGCACCCGTGCTGAAGAAGATCCTGATCGCCAATAGAGGCGAAATTGCCGTCCGTGTCATCCGTGCCGCCAAGGAGATGGGCATCGCCACCGTCGCGGTGTACTCCGAGCTCGATCGAGACAGCCTGCATGTACGGCTCGCCGACGAGGCCTATGCGCTCGGCGGCCAGACGGCAGCGGAGAGTTACATCAACACCGAAGCGGTGTTGAACGCCATCCGTGAGAGCGGCGCCGACGCCGTACACCCTGGCTATGGCTTCTTCTCCGAGAACCCCGACTTCGCTCGAGCAATCGGCGAGATGGGCGTCGAGTTCATCGGCCCTCCACCAGAAGCGATGGACGAGATGAGCGACAAGGTGTCGAGCCGTCTCGCTGCAATTCGCGGCGGGGCTCCGGTCGTTCCTGGAACCACCGAATTCGCGCAAGGCCCCGACGACATTCGCAACTTCGGCAACGAGCACGGCTGGCCAGCGGTCATCAAAGCCGCTTTCGGTGGCGGTGGACGCGGCATGAAAGTCGTCAAGAACGCAGACGCAGTCGATGACGCCTTTGCAAGCGCGCAGCGCGAGGCGCTCGCGTTCTTCGGTCGCGACGAGGTCTATGTCGAGCGGTACCTCACTTGGCCCCGCCACGTCGAGATCCAGCTCGTCGGCGACAAGCAGGGCAATTGTGTCTGGATCTCCAGTCGTGACTGCTCGGCACAACGCCGGCACCAGAAGCTGATCGAAGAAGCTCCGGCACACAAACTCGACGACGGCATCGAAGAGGCCATGGGCGAGGCGGCCGTCAAGGCCGCTAAGGCGGTTGGCTACTACGGCGCCGGCACTGTCGAGTTCATCTACCAGGACGGCGAATTCTTCTTCCTCGAGATGAACACCAGGCTCCAGGTCGAGCACTGCGTCAGCGAGATGATCACCGACATCGACCTCGTTGAATGGCAGATTCGTGTCGCTGCTGGCGAAGAACTGCCCATGACTCAAGACGAGGTCACCGCGTCACGACGCGGCCACTCGATCGAGGTCCGGATCAACGCCGAAGACCCCGCCGAGGGCAAGTTCCTTCCGTCGCCGGGCCGAATCACTCAGCTTGTCCCGCCGGACGGTTTCGGTGTCCGCTTTGACTCCGGTTATCTGTCTGGCGACGAGATCAGCCAGTTCTACGACAATCTGGTTGGCAAGCTCGTCGTCTGGGGCCGCACTCGTGAGGTTGCGATCGCCCGCACGATCCGCGCCCTCGAAGAACTCGTCGTCGAAGGCGTCGCCACCACCATCGCGGCCGACCTCGCCATTCTGCGCCACCCCGACTTCGCTTCGATGAACTTCTCAACGAAGTGGGTCGAAGAAACACTCGACCTGACTGGCGTCACCGGGCTCGCCGCGCCTGCTCCCGAGCAAGACGACGATGCCGAGCCACTTGTGCAGCGATCGACCACCGTCGAAGTAAACGGCAAGCGTTTCAGCGTCAACATGTGGGTCCCTGAGGCTCCGGCTGGTGCTGCTGCACCAGCCAAGAAGAAGACCAAGCGCGGCGCGTCCGGCGGCGGCGGTGGGGGCGCCGCCTCGGGCACCGTCGAAGCTCCGATGCAAGGCACCATCGTCAAGCTGCTTGTGACAGTTGGCGACGCGGTCGAGGTCGGCGCCGGAATTGTCGTCCTCGAAGCGATGAAGATGGAAAACCAGATCAACGCCGAGAAAGCAGGCACGATCAAGGAACTCAGGGTTGCTGCTGGTGACACCGTCGGCGGCGGCGACGTGCTCGCCATCATCGAATAGCCAGCATCGAATAGCCAGCATCGAATAGCCAGTTCGGAACGCGCAACGGCCCGCCTCCCTCAGCGAGGGGCTAGCCGTTGCGGTTTCAGGGGAGAACAAACGTCGCTCGCACTGCGTGCCGTAACAACTCAGATCCTGAAGTGACGATCGATCGATGCAAGATTGGGACGAGCATCGCCAACGGGGCGGAGTCTGTTGAAATCGGCGTTTATATCAATCGTTGCCGTGCAGTGCTGGCTGTTCCGGCGAACTGCCTTGGCGAATTTGTTCAGGCTCAGAGCCCTGAAAGCCAAAACGCAGGTCTTTCCTGGAGGGCCTCAAGCGCGATCTCCTCGACGTTCTCCAACACGAAGGACGTATCTCGTACAAGGACCTTGACGACCGAATCGGTCTGACCGCGTCACCAGTTCGCCGAACCCGCATCACCCGATGAACCTGCACAACACCAACGCGGGCCGCCACAACTGACGTCGTCGGCTACTACGCCACGGGCGACTGCCATCGCCTCCGACCATTTTCTCGAACCTCCGGCTCGAATCGCTGCGCTTTGGGGTCCGAGCGATCAGCTCAGTTCGAGCAGTTCCTGCTATTCGGCTGCTTCTGCGAGGGCTTCGCTCAGTGCCGGGTGGACCAGAATGCTCTCGACGAGATCGCTCACGGTGAGGCCTGCGGTGACCGCAACGGCAATCACCGAGATGAGTTCTGCGGCGTGACGGCCGACGATCGAGCCACCCAGAATCTCACCCGTATTCGGGTCGGAAATGATCTTGACGAACCCGCGGGTGTCGCTGTTGATCATGGCCTTGGCGGTCGACGAGAACGGCACCTTGGTGACGCGGATCTTGCGGCCTGAAGCGAACGCTTCTGCTTCGGCGAGGCCGACGTCGGCGATCTCGGGTTCGGTGAAGATGGCGGACGCAGCTTTGTCGTAGTCGAGATGGCGGTGGTTGCGAGTGTGGAGGCCCATCACGTGCTCGGCGACCTTGCGGCCTTGGATCGACGCCACAGACGAGAGTGGCAACTTGCCCGAAATATCACCGGCTGCGTAGATGTGGTCGACATTCGTGACGCAGTGCTGG
>CAWUXP010000289.1:0-7208 GCA_963926495.1 Candidatus Ilumatobacter herschelensis | reverse complement strand
GCAGTCGACCACGCCATCAGTAAACGGTCGGAGTCGTCGCCGGCGTTGATCGCATCGGTCATCGTCCCGTAGAAGTGCGGCAGGTACTCGTGGACCTCCGCTCCGAGGATCGCGATGTTGAACCAGGCGTTGCGCCGGACGAGCGGATCAAAGGTCCAGACGATCCATTCGATGCTGCGGTCGAGCGCCCATTGCTGTTGATGTAGCTTCATTGCCCGACCGAGGCCTGTACTGCGCGCTCCGGGCAAAATTCCAGTGACGTGGCTATGCAATGCCGGCTGTCCATGATGGACGGCGAGCACGCCGACCGAGGCGCCAAGAATCTCGCCACGGCCGTCGTCTCCACGACTCATGTCGAATGCTCCGACCACGTAGCCGCCGGCGTGAGAGATTGCCACCAGCATCTCGAGCCGAATGATCTCGGTTGCCGAACCCCATACCTGCTGGAACACGTCGCTCATCACGACCATCTCGTCAGCGATCGTCAGAGCACGGATTTGGATCGTGGACTTGGGCGGTGGCGGTTCCGAGCCGACAGCCGGAGTTTCGCCGTTGGCGGTGTCGATGGTACTCATGCCTGGACTTCCTCCGCAGCGTCGCCTGACGCCAGCGGAACTGGTTTGGGCGTCGCTGTTGC
Organism: Candidatus Ilumatobacter herschelensis; assembly: GCA_963926495.1. GTDB lineage: Bacteria > Actinomycetota > Acidimicrobiia > Acidimicrobiales > Ilumatobacteraceae > Ilumatobacter_A > Ilumatobacter_A herschelensis. The sequence goes on along the minus strand of CAWUXP010000289.1, from coordinate 6,571 downwards.
AAGCGCCGACTGTGGATGGGTTCCTCGTGCCACACGGTACGCGCTGCGTACTGCAAGCGCCTCACGAACCTCGGGTCCAACGTCGTCAGTGAACTCGGTGCGGTAGGTGTCGTCAGTGGTGAGGACGACAGTGAAGTACATGCCAGAGAATGATCCGAGGAATCCCGACACCCGGAGCAACGGCTCGGAGAGAATCAGGGGGCGGCCGCCGAACGACCACTCGGCGAGGATGCGGATCTCGTCGAGCCGGGTCCAGCCAAGGGTGGTGGTCTCGGTGATGGCGAAGAAGCCGAAACCGACGAAGAAGCCGGTCAGTGCCACTGTGACGAGGGTGATCTGCAGGGCCTGTCCGAACAAGACGATCAAACCAATGTTGAACCGCTGGCGCAGACGGAGTCGATCCTCGACGAGCTCGCCAGTGGGGGTCTGCAGCCCGGCCGCTGGCGTTTCTTGGAGGTGCTCATCAATGTCGCTCCATGACTCAAACGACCGCATCGAGCGGATTACCCCGGGGACCCGGCTTAACGCGAAGGTCACTCCGAGGGAAGCGAATGTCAGGATCACCACGACGTAGGCCAACCCGTTCAACGTGCCTGCCATCTCCCAGACCTCGGCGTTGATGAACAAGAAGGTGTTGAACAGTAGGAGGAGAGGGAGTGCCCTGGCGACAAGCGAACCCAGACCGGTCAACTGATTCCGGCCACGACGGAGGCCCCATCGGGTGAGTGGGCCGAGACCGTATGAAGACCAGATGTAGATCGCTGCGAGTAGGACGGTGGCGGACAGGACGCTCTCGATTGCATCGCCGGTCTGCTCGAACAGCAGCGCTGGGACGGCCGGGCCAAAGAGGAAGAGCGCGAGTTCTGGCGCATCGATATCAGTCGGCCGAGCGAAGGCTGCGACGCCGCGTAGCCGATTGGACAGCACCCAGGCAGCCAGCAGCATGGTGATGACAACCACGGCGACGAAGAGATTCCGGCGGAGCGACCACTCCGCCAGGTTCAGCGCATTGAGCCCCTGCAGCAGGTAAGCGACCACGAGCAGCGGGAGTGCGCGAGTCCATGCATCGAGCAAGGATCCATCCGATTTTCGCTCGACGAAGTGAGGCACACCGCGTTCGACGAACCACAGCTCAATCACCCGCAGATCAGGTTGCTTGGGGTGGTCATCGGACACGTCTCTCACGGTACTTCCTGGACCATCAGTGGACGCGACGAGCAACGTCGCTAACGGTTCGTCAAATCTCTTGGAAGGAGGACCGGGGCGCCGATAAACATTCCGGATGGCTCGTATCCTGGTGACAGAAGAAATCGCTGATGGTGGACTTGAACGGCTTCGTCAAGCCGGTCACGACGTCGATATTCAGGTCGGCAAGTCCGCCGAAGAACTCCTCACGATTATCCCCGGCGCCGCAGCGCTGATCATTCGCTCTGCGACCCAGGTCACCGCCGAACTACTCGCAGTCGCTGACAATCTGATGGTCGTGGGTCGTGCAGGCATTGGCCTCGACAACGTTGACGTCGCTGCTGCCACGAAGCAGGGCGTCATGGTTGTCAACGCACCGCAAAGCAACATCGTGTCGGCCGCCGAGCACACGATGGCACTGCTGCTCGCCTCAGCGCGTAACGTTCCGCAGGCCCACGCGGCGCTCGTCGCTGGTCGCTGGGAGCGCAGCCAATGGACCGGCGTCGAGCTGGTCGACAAGACCCTCGGTGTCGTCGGCCTCGGTCGCATCGGCAAGCTGGTTGCTGACCGTGCGAAGGCGTTCGGCATGCGGATTGCCGCATACGACCCATTCGTCTCGGAAGATCGTGCGAAGGCGATGGGCGTCGAACTGATGACTCTCGATCAGCTGGTTGCCGAGTCGGACTTCTTGACGGTCCATCTCCCCAAGACGCCGGAGACGCTGGGCCTCATCAACCGGGACCTGCTGCTCAAGGCGAAGCCCTCGCTGCGCGTCATCAACGTGGCCCGTGGCGGCATCGTCCACGAAGGCGACTTGGCCGATTGCATCCGTGACGGCGTTATTGCCGGTGCCGGTATTGATGTGTTCTCGACTGAGCCCATGACCGAGTCGCCGCTGTTCGAGCTGCCGAGCGTCGTCGTTACCCCACACCTCGGCGCCAGCACCAACGAAGCCCAAGACAAGGCTGGCGACACCATTGCCACCATGGTCGAGCTCGCGCTGGCCGGCGAGTTCGTGCCGTTCGCGGTCAACGTCGATGCCGCCGAAGCGAACGAGACGATCCGTCCGTACCTGCCCCTCGCCGAGCGCCTTGGTGCGTTGTTCGTGTCGCTGAACGGCTCGCTCCCGAAGACGCTCGAGGTCTGCACCGAGGGCGAAATCGCCGGTTACGACACCCGTATCCTCGAACTTGCTGTTCTGAAGGGCTTCTTCGGTGCCATTTCCGACGAACCTGTCACCTACGTCAACGCCCCACAGCTCGCCAAGGAACACGGCGTCGAAGTACGTGACGTCAACTGCGCTACAGCTGCCGACTATGTCAACCTCTTGACGCTGCGCGGTGGGGGGCATTCGATCGCCGGCACGCTCTCTGGCCCGCGGAACGATCAGCGCATCGTCAACATCGACAACATCCCGTTTGACGTGCCCCCGGCCGACCACATGGTCGTAATCACCAATGACGATCGCCCTGGTGTGATTGGCACCGTCGGCACGCTCCTCGGTGACGCCGAGGTAAACATTGCCGATATGGACGTCAGCCGCGTTGAAGGCTCCGGCACGGCGGTGATGCTGATCGCTCCGACTGCGGCTATCCCCGAGGCCACGCTTGCTGCACTGCGTGCCGCCCCCGGCATCATCGACATCAAAACGCTCTGATCGTTTCGGGGCGAACGTCACGCTCCGGTCAGACCAAAGTGTGACGGTTCAGTGGCCGGGTCGTGTTTGGTCCGGACGGCAACGGGCGAACGAGTAGCGGCGACGCGACTCTGCGTTCACTGTTCACCGCTGGCTGATCGTGAGTGATGCTGCGGTGCGCTGTGCTTCGGCTCGGGCGGCTGCCGCGAAGTCGTCGCCGCTGCTCGCGTAGAGCACCGCTCGCGAGGAACTGACCATCAGCCCGCTGTGGGCCGCGTTGGAGCCGTTTTCGACGACGGTCGCTGCATCGCCGCCCTGGGCTCCGACGCCGGGCACGAGGAACGGGATACCCGGTGCGACGGCGCGCACCTCGGCGAGTTCTTCCGGGTAGGTGGCACCGACGACCAGGCCGCAGTCGCCGAGCTGGGACCACTGGTTGGCGACCCGCTCAGCCACGTGCATGTAGATCGGCTTGCCGCCGTGCTGATCGGCAGTGACGAGCGATTGGAAGTCGTCGCCGCCCGGGTTACTCGTTCGGCAGAGGGCAATGACGCCGCCGCCACCGTTACCGGTGTGTTTGAAGAATGGTTCGACTGAATCGGTCCCAAGGTATGGGTTGACAGTGACGGCATGTGCTGCGTACCGACCGAACGCTTCGCGAGCGTAGTGCTCGGCAGTTGAGCCGATGTCGCCGCGCTTTGCGTCGAGGATCAGTGTGACGTCGGGATAGGTCTCTCGGATGTACGTGCAGATCCGTTCGAGCGCAGCTTCTTCTCGTTGGCTGGCGAAATATGCGATTTGTGGCTTGAACGCGCAGACGATGTCGGCGGTTGCATCGACGATCGCTCGGCAAAACCGCTCGATTGCATCCGGTGCTCCGTGGAGTGGGCTCGGCATCCGGGCCGGATCAGGGTCCAGGCCAACACAGAGCATCGACGACGATGCTGCCCACGAACGTTCGAGCTGAGCGTGAAATCCCACGTCGGCAACCTACCGAGAATGGCCCGAACCGGAGGCATCTGCGCCTGACTGGCGGCGAACTGCAAGGGCAGCACGTTGGCGAGTCAATTGATTGCGGAAGCGAAGAGGTCGCGCGGGTCGTATTGGGCCTCAACGAGTCGCGGCCGGCTCCTGTTGATCAGCGCCGCCCGGCTGGGCTCACTCGACCGTGATTGCTGCGGTCGGGCACATGTCGGCGGCCTCTTGGACCTTGGCAGCCAACTCAGGCCCAGGATTTTCCTGCAGGATGTAGAGGTAGCCGTCGTTGCGGACCTCGAACACTTCGGGGCACACCTGCATGCACGCGCCGGTGGATGCGCAGCTGTCGAAGTCGACGGTGACCTTCATGGTGGTTTCTCCAGTGTTGTTCGAGGCGGTGGTGTTGTTCGAGGCGGTGTACAGAGGTCCGTTTAGGCCTTGGCCGGACGGTAGCCGTCCGCAACGGCGTCGGCCCTAGTGGCATAGCAACGCTCGGCTTTGGTGCGGTCGTAGAAGCGGCCGCCGGGAACGTGGAAGATCCCCGAGTTGTCGTTCGCTTTGATGAGGTGGGAGTTGGGGCACGAACCGTCAGCTGTCGGCGGCAACCATGCTCCGGTCGCGGCATCGGAACGCGCGTCCGGCGAGTCGACGAGAACATTGACAACCGACATCTTTGCCGAGGCTCCGCTCTGCAAGGCGTTCGACGATGTGGAGATCGTGCTGCTGGCTGGTTCGAGTGGAGGCCATTCCGGCGGTGACGGAGGTGTCGGCGGCGCCGTGCGGTCTTGCCACCACGACCATGCGACCCCACCGGCGGCACCGATCAACACCAACCAGAGGGATCGACGCGCCGCTGTCACCATCCATGTCATGGCCCCAACATAGTCAGACCCGCGTGCGGTCTCACAGCATCCGCGGGATGGTTTTGGCTCAAATGAGCGCGAAAACATCACGCAAACGAGAGCTGGGCAGAAGCGGTGTCGCTATCGACGTTGGCGCTCGAATGCTGCGAGCACGGCTCGTAGCGAGGCAGTGGTGATACTTGGATCGGTGCCGAGACCCCAGCGAATGTTGCCGTTGCCATCGACGGTCTCGAGGTATGCGACAGCGCGTGCGTCAGCGCCCTGGCCAATGGCGTGTTCGGCATAGTCGAGCACGTCGAAATCGCCGCCGACAGATCCACCGAACTCTTTGGTGAGTGCGGCAACGAAGGCTTCGACTGGTCCGTCACCCGTTCCGTGCAACGAATGCGCCGCACCTTCAACTTCAAGTTGCACCTGAATCGTTGTGGTGCCGCCATCATCGTCCGACGCGCTGTGCAGTTCGTGGCTGCGCAGTTTCATCGTGGGCGTGGAGGGCATGTACTCGGCCTGGAACGCATCCCACATCACACCGGGCGTAATCTCGGTGCCGGTGTCTTCGGTGATGTTCTGGATCGTCTTCGAGAATTCGATCTGAAGCCGACGCGGCAGGTCAAAACCGTGTTCGGTCTTCATCACGTAGGCGACGCCGCCCTTGCCGGACTGGCTGTTGACCCGGATAACTGCTTCGTAGGTGCGGCCCACGTGCTTCGGGTCGATCGGCAGGTACGGCACGGCGAACTTCGGGTACTCGCCGGAAGTCGCGTCACGAGTGCCATCGAGGGCATCGAGACCCTTTTTGATGGCGTCCTGGTGGCTCCCGGAGAACGCGGTGTACACGAGGTCGCCCACGTAGGGGTGTCGAGGTGAGACCGGGAGCCGGTTGCAGTACTCCGCGGTGCGGCGCAGCGCATCGATATCGGAGATGTCCAGCTTCGGGTCGACGCCGTTCATGAACAGGTTCATTGCCAGGTTGACGACATCGACGTTGCCAGTGCGCTCGCCGTTGCCGAAGAGCGTGCCCTCGACGCGGTCGGCGCCGGCCATGACACCGAACTCGGCAGCAGCGACGGCGCAGCCACGGTCGTTGTGCGGGTGGAGCGAGATGAGGACCGACGTGCGATCACGGATCGTCCGGCCGAACCACTCGATGACGTCGCCGTACACGTTGGGGGAGTAGCACTCGACGGTGGCTGGCAGGTTCAAGATAATCGGATCGTCAGGCGTTGGAGCGATCACGTCCATGACGGCCTCGCACACCTCAATGGCGTAGTCGGGCTCGGTCAGCGTAAAGCTCTCGGGGCTGTACTCGTAGCGGATTTCGGTGGCTGAACCGTCGGCTCGGTCTGGCAGCGCGGCCTCTTGCTCTTTGCACAATGTTGCACCGGTGACCGCGATCTGCTTGATCTGCTGTTGGTCGAGTCCGAACACCACGTCACGCTGGAGCGGATTCGTTGAATTGTAGAAGTGAACGATTGCGCGTGGAGCGCCGCGTAAGCCTTCGAAGGTGCGCACAATCAGCTCGGGACGGCACTGGACGAGTACCTGGATCCAGACATCGTTGGGAATCAGGTCATCTTCGATGAGCAGTCGGAGGAAGTCGAAGTCGGGTTGGCTCGCCGATGGGAAGCCGATCTCGATCTCTTTGAAGCCCATGGCAACGAGTTCGGTGAACATCTTGAGCTTGCGGGCTGGGTCCATTGGATCGATCAAGGCCTGGTTGCCGTCGCGCAGATCGACCGAGCACCAGAGCGGTGCCGTGTCGATGACCTGGTCGGGCCAGGTGCGATCGGTGAGCTTGATTGGAATAAACGGCGTGTACTTGTCGAACGGCATCTGCTTCGGCGTGCTGGGTGTCGGAGGCATAACTTCTCTCAATGGGAACGTGAGGGTTGATGTGGCGATCGTCGGT
>CAWUXP010000288.1:0-4007 GCA_963926495.1 Candidatus Ilumatobacter herschelensis | reverse complement strand
GCTCACCATCGTGCGGACCGAACTCGGTGAGGAAGTCATCGAGCGGATGATCGCCGACGGCTCAATCATTGCGAAACCCGCACAGACCGACGAGACCGCAATGCGTCTACTGCGCCTGCTGTCGATCGTCAGCCGTCGTCGCTGGCCCGAAGGCGCTGACCTTGCGCCGGCAATTGGTGTGCCGCCGCCCAAGAAGAAGGCTGCAGCGGTTACGGCAGAACCGGCAGCCGATGCGAAGCCTGACGGGCCGAAGGCCGCCGAGACGAAATCTGCCGAGCCGACGTCAGAACCAAAGAAAGACTGATCAGGACGGCGTGGCGCCTGGCGTCACGCCGTTGCTCAATCGTTGTTCAGTTGCTGCACTCGGCGAGATCGGCCTCGAAGAGGTCGAGCGCCGTACCCGGGCCAGCGTCGGTCGCTGCCTTGGTGATCGCTTCGTAATCTGCGTCGGAGTACGTCTCGAGCTTGTCGAACAGGCATTCGTGGACCCTCTCCGTGATGAGGCCCTCAATGAGTGCCGTATCGACGATGTCTTCGGCGACGCGTCGGTTGCCAGGGTCGGAGTTGCAAGCACTCAGACCGAGCACGGCGACGACAGCGACACCGGCAACTCGCAGGCGACGGGCGGTCGCAGTATGGCGGGGCTGGCGCTTCGAGTTCACAGAGGCGAAAGGCTACTGGCACGATGTAGGGATGCCGCTCCACCACGAGGCTCGCACGCTCCTCGACATGATGGAGGCAATCGGTGCACCGCCGCTCGATTCGCAACCACCAGCCGAAGCGCGGGCGACCCGCAACGCACTAGCGGCCGATCCGACCGAGGAGTGCCACGAGATAGTCGAAATTGACGCCGGTGGGGTCCCCGCGCGCCTCTATCGAGCGGCACCGACAGGAACGGCGCCAGGGCTGCTCGTGTTTATCCACGGCGGCGGCTGGGTGATTGGCGATCTCGACAGCCACGACAACGTCTGTCGATCGTTGAACAACCGCAGCGGGTTGACCGTGCTCAGCGTCGACTATCGACTTGCGCCCGAGGACCCGTTCCCCGCAGGGCTCGACGACTGCAAGGCAGCAACGCTGTGGGCCTACGAACACGCCGACGAGCTCGGCATCGACCCAACGCGCATCGCCATCGGCGGCGACTCGGCGGGCGCGAACCTCGCCGCCGTCGTCTGCCACGAGACCACGGTGCCACTCGGCTTCCAGCTCTTGATCTACCCGGTGGCCGATGCCCGAATGAACACGGCGTCTTACGACGAGAATGGCGATGGCTATTTCCTGACCAAAAGTTCAATGCAGTGGTTCACCGAGCACTACCTGTCAGGTGGAGAGGGAACGCCTGACGACCCGCGTGTCTCTCCGTTCCTCGCCTCCGACGAGGTACTGGCCGCTGGGCCGCCCGCGCTGGTCATCACCGCCGGCTTCGACCCGCTCCGAGACGAGGGCATCGCCTACGCCGATCGACTGTCGTCCGTCGGAGTCGTGGTGAGCCATGTGCACTTCGCGGGCCAGATCCACGCTTTCTACTCGCTCCCCGACCAACTCGGTGACGCTCGGCTCGCACACGCGCTGTCAGCCCAGGCGCTGGTCGCGGCGCTCGGTTCCTGAGCTCGCCGGTCAAACTGGGCCTGGCCCACTTTGACCGGCGAGTTCGTTGGAGCGCGCGAAGATCGCATCGAGCATCGGTTCGGTCAGCCGCTTCGTAAACGTGTTCTGCTGACTGACGTGATAGCTGCAAATGACTGTGAGCGCTCGGCCGTCGGATGAGATCACGGGTACTTCGACTCCGTGACCAAACTTTGGTTTCGGACGAACACCGAAGAAGTTCGTCGCTGCGTCGTAGCCGAACGCGCCGAGACAGATCACCACGCTCGCAGCAGACAGGGCTTCGAGTTCGCGCTCCAGGAACGGCCGGCACTCGTCGCGTTCGGTCATCGTGGGCTTATTCAAGGGCGGCGCGCACTTGACCGCCGACGTGACCCAGGCGTTGGTAAGCGTCAATCCATCGGCGCTGGACGTCGACTCGGCCTGGTTGGCCAAGCCGGCGGTGTACATCGAGCGGAACAGCCAGTCGCCGCTGCGGTCACCGGTGAACATCCGTCCGGTCCGGTTGGCTCCGTGGGCGGCGGGAGCGAGCCCGAGGATCACGATCTGTGCGCCTGGATCACCGAAGCCGGAGATTGCCTTGCCCCAGTAGTCGTCGTCGCGATACGCCGCTCGCTTTTCGACAGCGACTTGCTCGCGCCACTCGACCAACCGCGGGCAAGCCTGACAGGCGTGGATCTCCTGGGTCAGAACCTTCAGTGACTTTGTGCGCTGGGCGGGCGTCGGCATTGGAACCGACAGTAGGTTGGACTCCTCATGGCGACGACAACTGGCAACAAGAAATCGGCAGCACCGAAGCGTGCGGCCAAGCAAGCGGCGACAAAGACGGCGGCTCGAACAAAGGCTGCTCCAAAGAAGCGGGCCGCGGATCATGGTCCGAAGCCAACAACTATTTTGATGGTTCGTCATGGCCAGACACCGACAACGGGCAAGGTCTTACCGGGTCGCGCCAAGGGCCTACACCTCGCCGACCTGGGCCACGAGCAAGCCAAAATCGCGGCACTTCGTCTCGCCGAACTCAAGATCGACGCCGTCTACAGCTCGCCGCTTGAGCGGGCGAAAGAAACCGCTGCTCCGATCTCGGCCGCCTGCGGCCTGAAGACGCAGATCGAGCGCGGCCTCTTCGAATGCGACTTCGGCGACTGGACCGGCAAAGAGCTCAAGGATTTGATGAAGCTCCCGGAATGGCAAACCGTGCAACGTGCACCCTCGACGTTCCGGTTTCCGAACGGCGAGAGTTTCACCGAAATGCAGACCCGGATGGTCGGAGCGCTCGACAAACTGCGCAAACTGCACCCCGGCGGAACAATTGTCTGCGTCAGCCACGCCGACACCATTAAGGCAGCCGTCGCCCACGCCATGGGCACCCACATCGACCTGTTCCAGCGCATTGTCATCAGCCCGGCGTCAGTCACTGCTGTCACCTGGCACGCTGGCGGCCCCATCGTGCTCGCCGTCAACTCGACGGGCCGGCCATTGACCGAGTTGAAGCCTGCATGAGCGTCTTCTACGAATTCGACGACGTCGACGCCTTCACGACCGGCACCGTCGGGGTGCCCGGCAACCGCACGTTCTTCATGCAGGTCAGGTCTGAGGGCCAGCGCGTCACAGTCAAGTGCGAGAAGCAGCAGACCGCGGCGATTGTCCAGTACCTCCGCAAGGTACTGAGTGATCTGCCACCGCCTGAAGACCGGCCGATGCCCGGTGCCCTCGAACTGGTAGAACCTGTCGATGCATCGTTCGTCCTGGGCCCGATCGGCCTCGGCTACGACCGAGCGACCGACAAGCTCCTCATCCAGCTTGAAGAAGTTGGCGATGTCGACGAAGACGGCGAAATGATCGACGACGATCGCGGCCATGTCCGCCTGTACGTCAGCCGCGGCCAGGCAGCAGCCTTCTGCGATCATGCCGATCGCCTCGTCGAATCGGGCCGCCCTGACTGTCAGTGGTGCACACAGCCGATCGATCCTGACGGCCACCCCTGCCCACGCATGAACTGATCCACATGTCAGACGACAACATGGCTCTCGACGAGGTCGAGCCTGACGATGGCTGGGACGACGAGTCTGATTCGGCCGAGCAGAAATCAGCAGACCGCGGAGTCGAACTCCGCATCGATTCGATCGACGACCCCGTCGCGCACCTGCTGCACGGTGAGATCGAGATCGAAGGGCGGATGCCGTACAGCAGCAACGCCACATTCCTCGTGCACGTGGTCCACGAAGGCAAGTCGCATCCGGCGATCTACAAGCCGATGCGCGGCGAGCGACCGCTCTGGGACTTCGAGCCAGGCCTGCACCGTCGCGAGGTAGCGACCTATCGCATGAGCGAAGCGCTCGGCCTCGGGGTCATCCCACCGACGGTGCTGCGTGATGGCCCGGCCGGCGAGGGGTCGGTGCAGT
>CAWUXP010000287.1:0-22652 GCA_963926495.1 Candidatus Ilumatobacter herschelensis | reverse complement strand
CGGTGTAGGCGTGCAACATGCCGCTCGCACCGATAATCCCGAGACCCAGGTCGCGAGTGAGGCGCACCATGTCGCTCATCTGCAGCTTCGAGATGTTGGCCATGCCGGGGATGTCGTTGCCCTGCTGACGCATCGCCTTCACGCGCTGTGCATTGAGGCCACCGATGATGTTCATCGTGTGCAGGCGCATCAGGTCTTGGCGGACGTGTGGGTCGTCGATCTTGCCGGCACTCTTGGCGAAGTCGAACAGCACCGACCGGATCGGCGCCGTGGCCTGATGGGATTTCTTCTTCTGGTCTCTCGGCTTGACGAGATCTCCGGCGCGACGGTCGAGTTGGCCGGCGATAGTCCCTCGCATGCCGCCCGCTGCTCCTCCCGAGCCGCCTGAGCCGAGGCCGGCGCGCTCGGCCTGCAGGGTGGTGTTCGTGGCAGCCCAACCGTTGTTCACATCACCAATCACCGCATCGACGGGAACTCGGGCATCAGTGAGAAACACCTCGTTAAACATCGCGTGCCCGGTCATCTCGTACAGCGGGCGGATGTCGACCTCGGGCTGATGCATGTCGATTGCCATCCAGCTGATGCCCTGGTGCTTCGGCACGTCGACGTTGGTGCGCGCAATCAGCATGCCCATGTCCGCTGTTTGACCAAGGGAGGTCCACACCTTCTGACCGTTGACGATCCACTCATCGCCATCACGTTCGGCCCGCGCACTCAGGCCGGCGAGGTCGGAACCCGCACCAGGTTCGCTGAACAACTGACACCAGGCTTGCTGGCCCGTGACGATGTCGCGTACGTACAGGTCGATCTGCTCTTGAGTTCCGTGCGTCGCAATCGTTGGCGCAGCCAACAACAACCCCAGTCCGCTGGGCGGGCCGAGCGCGCCGAACGCGCCGATCTCGCGCATCACGGCGACCGAGTCGGCCCGCGACAAGCCGAGACCGTACGCCTCGACGGGAAGCAGCGGCGACGACCAGCCGGCAAGGCCGAGCTTCTCCCACCATTGCGCGACCGTGAGGTCTGGATCCCAGTTTTCCTCGAGCCACGCGCGCACTGCCCCAGCAGGGTCAGAAGGTGTGGTGCGATCGTGTGTGGTCTCTGTCAGGCTCATCGTGTCCTCCACGAATTACTGGTATCTCAAATTTCTGGTACCCCGAATTACTTGTAGTCTGCAACATTTAGTGGGCGACGTTCACTTTGTGTCCCTGGAATCTTCTCAGTGGCCTGGCACGATGTCGCGATGCTGAGCGACATGGACTTCGTTACCGGGCCAATCGAAGTCGTCGGGTGCCACGCCGAGGGTGAGGTCGGTGACGTGATCATCGGCGGCGTCGCCCCTCCCCCTGGCGACTCGGTGTTCGAGCAGTCACGCTGGATTGCCAACGACGGCCGGTTGCGACAACTCATGGGCAACGAGCCGCGCGGCGGTGTCTTCAAGCACGTGAATCTGCTCGTCCCTGCAATCGACCCTGCCGCCGACATCGGGTTCATCATCATGGAACCCATGGACACTCCGCTCATGTCTGGCTCCAACGCGATGTGTGTCGCCACGGTGGTCCTCGAAATGGGAATCGTTCCGATGACCGAACCCACCACGATCGTGACACTCGACGCGCCGGCCGGGCTCGTCCACGTCGAGGCAAGCTGCGCCGACGGAAAAGTCACCTCTGTCACGATCCGCAACGTCGCGGCCTTCGCTGCACTTCGCGACATCACTCTCGACGTCGATGGTGTAGGACAGTTGCGTGTCGACACGGCCTGGGGCGGGGACAGTTTCATCATGGTCGACGCCGCCGACCTCGGCTTCGAGGTGCAGCCCGAGAACGGAGCGAAACTCGCTCGAGTGGGTTCGCTCATCACTCGCTCTGCTAACTCGCAGCTGCGGTTTGCGCATCCGACGATCGACTGGACTCACTTCTCGTTCTGTCAGATCGCTGGCCCGCTCGAACGCTCTGCCGACGGAGCACTCAGTATGACGAACACCGTCGTGGTCGAGCCCGGCAAGCTCGACCGCTCACCCACCGGTACAGGCGTGTCAGCGCGGATGGCACTGCTTCGAGCGCAGGGGAAAATGGAGGTCGGAGACCAACTCTCGATGCGCTCGGTGATCGGTTCGAAGTTCACTGGTCAGATCGAGGCCGACACGAGTGTGGGCATCGTCGACGCGATTGTGCCATTGGTGACTGGCCGGGCGTGGCGATACGGAAGGTTCGCCTACGAAACGGACCCGAGCGACCCGTGGCCGCTCGGTTACCGCGTCAGCGACACCTGGCCAAGCTGAGCGCTTAGTTATCTGTATTGGCGAGTTTGGCGAGTTTGGGAAGCACACACCGGCGACCTGAGCATGCGTCCCATGAGGCGAGTCCACCGCTGAGTTCACGCTTTCCTGCGATGCTATGCAACTGCCTCGCGATCGAAAGATCGGCAGCGAGTTTTTCTGCTGTATAGGCAGTCCATACGCCGGGGCCCTGGGCCTCACTGTCGTCGATCCCCGCGCCATCGGCGCAGTTCCAACCGTTGTCAAGCTTGTTCCGCGACCGCAAGATTTTGATGGCACCGGCCGCACTCACCAGGATTGTTCCTGGGTGCAGTTTTGCGGCGGCAACAATCGAGACAGGTGTCTCTTCCAGCGGGTTCATATATTTTGTATCGACCGCCCACGAGCACGAGTTAAGCCACAATCGTGTGGCAATCTCAGCAAATGGCCACCCAGCAGTTCGACATCATCTCTCCGCTCACCCCCGACACAGCCTTCGATCGGCTCATCGACCTGACTCGTGTGCACGAATGGGATCGGGGCGTCACCAATCCTCGCCAGATCCACGGCACTGGGCACCAGGTGGGCTCGCGATACGAAGTCACCGTCGTGGGGTTTGATGGCAAGCCCGCTCCGGTCGTCTACGAACTCCTCGAAGTTGACCGCCCGGCACGCTTCGTGATGGAAGGCACCAATGCAGTCTTCTGCGCCCACGACGTGATCACGATCAAGCCAGCGGACTCCGGCTGCACCGTCACGTACTCGGCTGGGCTTGAAATGCTGGGAGAAGATCCGCCGCTGACCCCAGAACAGCTCGACAGCCTGTTCGTCAAAGTTGCGAGAGTCGCAGAAGACGGCCTACGGGCCTACCTGAACCCGTGAACTGTCACACCTCGGCCTGACCTCGGCCTGACCTCGGGGTGTCAGGGGGCAAGTACCGCCGTGCCTTCCACCTCGATGAGTGCAGCGTCGAGGAACAGCGACTGGACGCCCACGAGTGTGATCGGGATGAGCGGCAACGGGTTGACCTGTGCAGCTGCGCCTATCCCGGCAAACAGTTCTCGCTGCATCGACTCCCTCCAACCAACCACGTACACCACGATCTTGGCGAGGTCATCGACCCCACCACCGACACCGATGAGTGCGTCAACCATGTTGATCAGCGCCTGCGTCGTCTGACCAGCGAGGCCGTCGGCGAAGTTGCCCTCAGCATCGGTGCCAATCGTGCCCGCCAGGTACACCGTCTGACCCGGTGGTGCAATCGCTGCGTGCGAGAAGCCTGCCGGGGTGGGCAGCCGATCAGAGTTGCGCAGTTCAATAGTCATGGATACTCCTTGTTATTGGTCACGTCGTTGGCGTCCGATTCCGTCACACCCAGAGGCGGTCGAGAACATTGAGCCAGAGTTGTGTCGTCAGACGCAACGACTCCACATCGATTCGTTCGTCGTGCCCGTGAAATCGGCTGAGAAACTCCGGCAGCGTCACGTGATGACTGAGCAGGCCGGCGCCATATGCCGGTACGCCGCGCTGGCGGAAGAAGCGGCCATCGGTCGCTCCGGTCACGAGGCTGGGCAGCACCGACGCGTTCGGGTACGCCATCTGGATCGAGTCGCGCAGTGCACCCCACATCGGAGTCTCGGTCGAGGAGAGCGCTGTGCCGTTGTTCAGGTCGTCTCGGACGTGCTCGATGTCGACCGAAGCCAGTAGGTCGGGGCCAATCACTTCCCTGAGATGCGCATCGGCATCGTCCTGGGTCTCGCCGGGCAGCAGCCGAATGTCGATCAGGAGGTTGGCAACGTCAGGCACCGTGTTGGCCTTGTTGCCCGACCGCATGATGTTCGGGCTGTACGTGGCATGGCAGCAGGAGTGCACGTTGCGTGCGAGGTCAGGCGAAAGCTCGGCAAGCGCGTCGTCGAGACGCGCCGGGTCTGTCAGACGGGCTTCCATGTCAGCACTCAGGCCGAGCGCTTTGACTCGCGCCACGAACATGTCATCGATACGCGGTACGACCTTCGAGCTGACGAGCCGGTCGACGATCTTGGCTGCCTTGACCAGTGCGTTGTCGGTTGCGTAGGGCATCGATCCGTGGCCCGGCGTTCCGTGAACTACCAGCAGTCGGCCCGCCGAGTGCTTCTCACCGGTCGTGAGGAGCACCGTGGTCGCACCGTCTTTGACCGACGGCATGCCGCCGTACTCGGTGAGGACGTAATCACACTTGACGAGGTCCCACTGATGCTCGATGATCGGCGCTGCGCCGAGCACGCCACCCGTTTCCTCGTCAGCCACAGCGAAGTAGACAATGTCGCCCGGGTACCTCGTGCCGGTGCGCACGACGTCGCGAAATGCAACGAACATCGACGATGTCAAATTGAGCATGTCGACCGCACCACGGCCCCAGACCTCGGGAACCCCATCGGACGACGGGATCAGCTCACCGCCGAACGGATCATGCGTCCACCCGTCGACGTTGACAGGCACGACATCGGTGTGCCCCATCAGGCACAGCGCTGGGGCGTTCGGATCGGTGCCCGGATAGCGGGTGATCAGCGACGTGCGACCGGGTTCCGTTTCGATCAACTCGGAATCGAGGCCAAGCCCTTCGATCTCGTCGCGGAGCAACGTCGCGCTGACCTGCTCGTTGCCCGATTCGGGCCGCCCATCATTGACGCACTGGTTCCGAATCAACTGCTGAAGCAGTTCAACCGTCTCCCCCGTCAAGATGTCAATCGACGTGTGCATCCATGCACCTTGCCACGTCCAAGGTGCGACGATCGGTTCGGGTCAGATTTGAAGTCCGGACGTGGCGCCACCGTCGACGAGAATATTCGCGCCGGTCACGAAACTGGACCGCGGACTGGCGATAAACGCCACCACGTCGGCGACCTCTTCGGGCGTACCGAGCCGGCGGAACGGGTTCTCTTTCACGATCATCTCCCAGAGCTTGCCGTTCTCCTCTTTCGCCTTGCCCCAGACACCGCCTTCGAAGATGATGTCACCAGGCGAGACGACGTTGGCGCGAATCCCCCGCCGCGCGACCTCACGCGACAGCGTCTTCATCGCACTGACCGTCGCTGCCTTGACCCCGGCGTAGGCAGCAATCCGAGGCGCCGCCACGCTCGCCGCGCGTGACCCGATGCAGATCACGTTGCAGCCGGCATGGTCGTCCATCTGCTCGAGGCTGGCGCGCACCAGCGCGTCCATGCCGATCAAGTCGACCGCACACGACATCTCCCAATCGGGCCCTGCCATCGCCGACACGTTCGACACGACGATGTCGAGGCCACCCATCTGGCTGGCCGCCCACTCGACGAAACCGGCCGGCTCACCTTTCACGCCCATGTCCGCGACGTGGTGATGCACGGTGCCCGATGTCGACAGATCGGCTGCAGCCGTGGCGAGGTCATCGGCGTTTCGGGCGCAAATCGCGACCTCAGCGCCCTCGACGAGGAAGGCTCGCGCAATGGCGAGGCCGATTCCTTTGCTTGCTCCGGTGACGATGACGCGCTTGCCGCTGAGTTGCAGATCCATGTCGGCGATCGTGGCAGACACTGCTGCCACCAGACGACTTCACCCGTTGATCCGCCGGTCCTTCGGTACGGTTCGGATGTGGCCACTGACCAGACAAACGAAGTCGGCGTCGGCCCGCATCCCGACCCCTGGCCGACTGAGCCGCACTTCGACCCCGAACTGCTGGCTGAAGGCGACCGCCGCAACGTGCTCGATCGCTACCGGTACTGGTCGGTCGACGCGATCGTCGCTGACCTCGACCACCATCGCCACGGCTTCCATGTGGCAATCGAGAACTGGGAGCACGACTTCAACATCGGCTCCGTCATCCGCAACTCCAACGCTTTCCTCGCTTGCGCAGTGCACATCATCGGGCCCCATCGTTGGGATCGAAGGGGCGCGATGTCGACACACCGATACCTCTACCTGCAACACCACGTCGACGTTGACGCCTTCGTCGCGTGGGCCGCTTCTGCGGACCTGCCGATCGTGGCGATCGATAACGTCGATGGATCCGTGCCGATCGAGTCGACGGCCCTACCTGAAAACTGCGTACTGCTCTTTGGTCAGGAAGGCCCCGGCGTCTCTGATGCTGCGCTCGCCGCTGCTCAGGCGATCTGTGCGATCACGCAATTCGGTTCGACAAGGTCACTCAATGCTGGCGTGGCGTCGGGCATCGCGATGTACGAATGGTGCCGCCAACATGTCCACCTCTGACCTCGGGGCGAAACTGATATTTACACGAGGCGGGCGCGGCGACTG
Source organism: Candidatus Ilumatobacter herschelensis (assembly GCA_963926495.1). Classification (GTDB taxonomy): domain Bacteria; phylum Actinomycetota; class Acidimicrobiia; order Acidimicrobiales; family Ilumatobacteraceae; genus Ilumatobacter_A; species Ilumatobacter_A herschelensis. The sequence continues at coordinate 16,126 of CAWUXP010000287.1, read as the reverse complement.
TCGATAACGCCCGTGTTGAAGCCGGCCGTGTGGAGACCACCACGAAACCTGGCGTGTTCGATTTTGAGGCAGCGGTTTTGGACCACATCGAGGCCCGCTGTAACAGCCCTGGCCGCCGCTTCGGGGTGTTCGAGACCGAGCTGGAACCACACGGACGTCGCTCCGACACCGATTGCCTCGTCGGTGACCGCCGGAAGATCTTCAATCCGCCGGAACACATCGACCATGTCGGGCACGACAGGCAAGTCGGCAAGCGACGCGTACACCGGCTTGCCCATGATCTCGGTCTCGCGCGGGTTGACGTAGTACACGTCGAAGTCGGTCGACCCTGCGAGGTAGGTCGCGACGAAGTGGCTCGATCGTGACGAGTTCTTCGACATGCCGACGATGGCGATCGAGCGAGTGCGTTGCAGGAGGTCAAGTCGATCCTGCATCCGTTCGAGAATGGCGGCCATCACTGTGCTCCCTGGTTTTGTGTTGCGTTGAGTGCCTGGTTGAGGTCGGCACAGATGTCGTCGGCGTCTTCGAGTCCGACAGAGATACGCACGAGGTCGGAGCTCACTCCAGCAGCGTGCAGTGCATCATCAGACAGTTGACCGTGCGTGGTCGAACCTGGATGGATAACGAGCGTCCGGCTGTCGCCGATGTTGGCGAGGTGGCTGGCCAAACGGCAGCTCTCAATGAATGTCGATCCAGCCGTGCGGCCACCCTGCACCCCGAAGGCGAAGACCGCACCCGGCCCCTCCGGCAGGTACTTCTGGGAGCGTTCGTACCAGGGCGAATCGGGCAGCCCGCTGTACTTGACCCAGGCCACGAGCGGATGCGCGCTGAGGAACTCCGCGACGATGTGTGCGTTCTCCGCGTGTTGTTTCATCCGGAGCGAAAGCGTCTCCATGCCCATCAGGAACAGGAACGCGTTGAACGGCGTCATCGTGGCGCCGATGTCGCGGAGCTGCTCCGACCGCACACGGGTCAGGAAGCCGTACTCGCCGAAATTGCCCCACCAACTAATGCCGCCGTAGCTCGGCATCGATTCGGTCATCAGCGGGAATCGGCCGTTGTCCCATGGGAACGTTCCGGCTTCGACGATCGCCCCGCCGATCGACGTGCCGTGACCGCCGATGAATTTGGTGACCGAGTGGATGACGATGTCGGCGCCGTGTTCGATCGGGCGACAGAGATAGGGCGTTGCCATGGTCGAGTCGACGATGAGCGGCACCCCGGCATTGTGAGCAACCTCGGCCAGGCCTTCGAAGTCGGGGATCATGCCGCTCGGGTTGGCGATCACTTCGATGTAGACGCACTTCGTTTTGTCGGTGATTGCTGCAGCGACAGCGGCCGGTTCGGGTTCGGTCACGAAGGTGGTCTCCACACCGAAACGACCAAGCGTGACTTCCATGAGCGTGCGAGTGCCGCCATAGAGCTGCGCACTCGACACGATGTGATCACCTGCGCCGCACAGGGAGGCGAGTGTGAGGAACTCAGCGGCCTGACCGCTCGACGTGCCGATCGCTCCGATGCCACCTTCGAGTGACGCTATGCGTTCTTCGAACGCGGCCACCGTCGGGTTGGAGATGCGCGAGTAGATGTTGCCGAAGGTTTGGAGCGCGAAGAGGTTTGCTGCCTCGTCGGTGTCGCCGAACACGAATGACGAGGTCTGGTAGATCGGCACGGCGCGCGCTCCCGTTGCCGGGTCAGGGCGCCCTCCAGCGTGGACCGCCCGCGTCCGGAAGCCGTACTGCTCGTCTCGTGTCATTGAACCAGTCTGGTCGGCGAAGCCTCGCGATGCGTGAACGTTCCGAGAACGGTCTGAGCGGGGCTACGTCCTAACATCGACCGCGACCACCACCGAACAACAATCCCGAACGGACATCATCATGAGCGAGAACGCCCAAGCCGCATACGACGCCATCAACGCCTTGATCGGGAACGAGCCGGTCGCCGGCGAGTGGTTCACCATCGACCAAGACCGCATACAGGCGTTTGCTGATGCGACGCTCGACCATCAGTTCATCCACCTCGACCCGGAACGTGCAGCGCAGACGCCGTTCGGTGGCACGATCGCCCACGGCTTCCTCACGCTCAGCCTGCTCGTCCACCTGTCAGAAAGTATTCCGACCGACCTCCCGAAGTTGGAGGGCGTCCTAATGGGCGTCAACTACGGCATGAATAAGGTGCGCTTCGTTCACCCGGTCCCGGCTGGTTCACGTGTCCGCGCTACAGCCTCCACCGTTGCCGTCACCATCAAGGGCAACGCCGTCGATCAAACTCGTGCGATGACCGTCGAGATCGAAGGGGTCGAGAAGCCCGCCCTCGTCGCTGAATGGATCGGCCGCACCGTCTTCGCCTGAGTCCAAAGTGTCACACTTTGGTCTGACCAGGGTGTGACGGACGCGGGCTGTCAGAAGGGGTTCTCTCACGGTCCCGTCGAATGTGCCGACGCAGCACCGTGGCCAACATCGACCCCAACAACAGGGTGCTGGCTCCGAAGAGCCAGAGCAGCCGGTAGCTGCCGTTGTCGATGATCAGTCCGCCGAGCGCCGGCCCGAGGGCGGCACCGATGTACACGCCGACTTGGCTGATCCCTGTGGCTGCTGCCGGCGCTGATGGGTTGTTGCGGACGACCGACAGGTTGAACAACCCTGGCCACGCCCACCCAAACGCGAAGGCCGGAATCGGTGCGAGCACGTAGGTGATCGGTACGTCGATGGCCAGAATGAGCATTCCCAGGCCGCCAAGGCCATACAGCCAGACGAGCCGTTGGATCGGGAGGACACCCCACCGGTCAACCTGCCAGCCCTGGATGAGACGGCTGGCCACGCCAACCAGAGACCCCAGGCTCAGCACAAGGCCGGCAGCTCCTGGCCCCAGCCCAGATGCCTCCGCCCCGCTCGTAATGAAGCCGACCATCGTGCCGGCGCTCGTTGACCCGAGGAGCCCGACCATGGCGTAGAGCACCAGCAGTGTCATGCCCAGGTCGGGTCGCGCCGACCGACGATCGCCCGCGGCGTTCGCGCTTGTGTTGCGATCAGATCGACTGGCGCGATCGGGCGGAAAGCCGAGCATCGCTCCGACTGCCATGGCCGCTCCGACAACGTAGGCCCATTGCCAGCCAACGGTGAGCGCAATGGCTGGCACTGCGATGCCGCCGAGCAGCGCGGCGGTTGGCATTCCAGACTGCTTCGCAGCGAGGGCGAACCCCAAGCGCTCGCCGTCAACATGTGTTGTGAGCATCAGGTTGGCTGACGGCTGGTTGAGCGCATTGCCCGCTCCGGCAAGTCCGAGCAACAAGCAGAATTGCCACACGTTCCGTGCGAGCAACGCAACGGCGAGCATCGCTAAGGCTGATGTGGTGAGGCCGACGCGGAATCCCCGGCGCGGGCCGAGTCGCTCGGCGACGCGACCCAACGGGGCGGATAATGCGGCTGCGACCCCGAACGACGAGCCCATCGCGAGGCCGACATGCGTGGCAGTCAGTCCAATGTCGTCACGGAGTTGGACTCCAAGCGCCCCAGTCAAAAAAACGGGAAACGCACTACACATCGTGCCGATCGCAACCACTGGCCAGATCCGTGATGCGCTCTCCACCGAGCCAACGTACCGGCCACCACGCAGCGACTCTCAGCCCATCCGACCGCGAGAACGTCCCCTTCGCTGGTGTGCCACCGATGTCCCTAGCTTTCTGACATGACGACAGCGGTCTTCGACGAGGCGTTCCAGTGGTATTCAGAGCAGTGGGACCCCGATCTGCCACTCGGCGAATGGTGGGACCGGCTCGCGACCGCCGGCTGGTCATTTCCGAAGTGGCCCGAGGGGTACGGCGGGCGCGGCCTGTCGTCCGTCGACACAAGAGAGGCAGAGCGGGCGCGGGTCGCAGTCGGCGCCTACGGACCGCCTAAGGGCCTTGCCACATTTCTCGTCGCCCCGACGCTGATGGCCTACGGAACACCCGAGCAACTCGACCGATTCATGCCGGGCATCGTGCGCGGTACCGACATCTGGTGCCAGCTGTTCTCCGAGCCCGGTGCCGGTTCTGACCTAGCTGGCCTCGCGACCCGCGCCGTGCTTGACGGCGACGAATGGATCGTCAACGGTCAGAAGGTCTGGAACTCCGGCGCGCAGCACGCAAAGTTCGGGATTCTGATGGCCCGATCCGATCCGGAGCAGCCAAAGCACAAGGGCATCTCGTACTTCATGATCGACATGGATCAGCCAGGGGTCGAGGTCCGACCGCTGCGCGAGATGACCGGCGACATCGCGTTCAACGAGGTCTTCCTCTCCGACGCTCGGGTGTCCGACGCCGATCGGCTCGGCGAACAGGGTGAGGGCTGGCGTATCGGTATGACGACGCTGTCGCATGAACGCGACCCTGACAACGCCGGATCAGGCAACGGATTCATGTTCGGCGGCTCCGATCTTGAGGGATCGGTCGGCGCGTACGCGGCTGCCGTTGGCGGTCACATCGACGGATTTGCGCTGGCGATGAGCGGCGGCGCCAACAAGCTGCTCGACAGTGTCGTCGACGAATTCCATGCTGCGGCTGACCCCGTTCGAAGGCAGCGATTGATGCAGCTGTACACCTTGCGCAAAGTGGCGCGCTGGTCGACCGAACGGTCGATGGCAACGGTCAAGGCTGGTGGGCAGCCCGGCCCCGAAGTGTCCACGCTCAAGGTCATCGGCGCCGAGATCTCACGGCGCACACGTGACCTCGGCCTCGAAGCAATGGGTCCGAACGGAATGTTGTGGGGCAACGACACTCCTACTGGCGGTCAATTCCACGCCTACTGCATGTTCACACCGGCGATGTCGATTGCCGGCGGCAGCGACGAGGTCAACCGCAACATCATCGGTGAGCGCGTGCTCGGCCTGCCGCGCGAACCCGGCGAAGCCGAGCAGCGCAGCCAACCCTGGTCGTCACTGACCCGCAACTGAATCAGTCGTCGGGCACGTCGATGGGCATGAATTTGTTGTCGATTGGGCGGGGTACTGCGAAATGTTTCCGGTCACGATCATGAGCGCTGGACAAGCTCACTATGTCTCGCCGAGCAGATCAACAAATATCGAAAATGCGAAACATCCAGCCAGAAAACCTGCTCCGTCATCGGTCGATATGGCACCAATCTGTCAAATCCCTTGTGTTTCTCCCGTCGCTAGGGCCACACTGGTGTTCTGCGAAATTGAGCAGAGTGATGATCTGGGAAGTTGACGTCTCATCCATCACTTCAAGACATCATCTTTTATTACGGAAATTGGGCGATCAGATCATGAAAATTTCTAAACGACCTCTTGTCGCAATGTCAGTGCTCGCTGCTGGGGCACTGCTTGCTGCTGCAACGACCGCACAAGCCTCTTCCCCCACTGCCCCGGACAACTCCAATTTTGACTTCGTGGAGTACCAGGTAATTGCCGGCACGTATGTCACCGCTGGTGCAGGTGCGACAATCGGCGGCGCCGTTCTCGCGGGTACCTACATGACCGCTGGAGCGGGTGTAACGATCGAAGGCGACACTGCAGCCGTTACTGACACGACGTTCGGCGCAGGTTCGGTCGTTGCTATCCCCGCTAGCACCACCGCTGCCGCCCCTGCCGTCGAAGTCAGATCGGGGACCGCCACCACGCTCGGAGCCAACGTAGCGATCGCCAACTCCGCAGGCCCTCCGATTACGTCTGGAACCGCCATCACCCTCGGAGCTGGCGCATCTGTACCCGGCGGGATTGAGAGTAACAATCCGTCAATTGCGGCGACCCTCGCGACGGAAGCAACGCAAGCCCAGAGCCGCATAGCCGGGGCGCAGGGGTTTCTGGGTTGGACTCGCAGCGACGACATACCCCACATTCCTGGAAACATCGCTGCGAACAGAACGCTCACCGCAGGCACCTACGTCATCCCTGGCTTGCTGACGGTGGCTGCGAACACGATCATCACGCTCGATGCCCACGGACAAGACAGTGTGTTTCGGTTCAATATCAGTAGCTATCTCACCTTCGGCGCGGGCTCAACGGTCAAAGTGGACAATCCTCCTCCTTCTGGAGGCAAGGGAGTCACTGTGATCTGGAATGTGACTGGCGGCTACGTGGCAGTGGGCGCAGGAGCGAATATCATCGGCGACATCTTCGCCAAGGGCTACGTCAGCACTGGGGCAAATTCGACGCTCAGCGGCCCCGGCAACAATTGCGGTGGCAGCATCTATTCTGCAACTTCGTACGTTTCGCTCGGTGCAGGCGCCAAAGTACAAAAGGGCGACGACTGCGTCGCTGCGACAAACCACATCACCTAATTCGGCGCCTCCCAATAATTAGACACTTCTCTTCTGGGCACGGCCTCAGTGCCGAACCAGAAATGTACGACCTCGACCCCCATCGGCACCTGGCGCTGTTTCGTCGCCGAACATCGCGTAAGAGCACGGCGGGGCCATCCCTGGAGATCTGATCCTGTCGACGACATAATTGTCAATATTGCGTCAATTCACTTGCGTTTCTCTCGTCACTAGGATCAAATTGGGGTTCTTCGGGACAGAACTGATGATCTGTGGAATTGGGCAGAGTGATGATCTGGGGACACAAAGTCACACAGGGTGAAAGTTTGAGAAGTCAAACTCTCACCCATCACTTCAAGACAACATCCTGTGTTTCAAAGATCGGTCGATCAGATCATGAAGATTTCCAAACGACCACTTGCCGCTATGTCAGTGCTCGCTGCTGGGGCACTGCTTATTGTCGCGACAAGCGCACAAGCCACAACCGCGACCGTAGCTAGCTTGATAGACGGTGATCAGCGCATATTCGCCGGCACGTATGTCACCGCTGGCGCAAATTCAGCAATCGACGGCAACGTTCTCGCTGGCACCTACCTGACCACGGGAGTGAAGACAGAAATAAACGGCAGCACTGCAGCCGGTACCGCCACCACGCTCGGCGCAAATTCGACGGTTACAGGCTCTGTCCAATCGGGGACCACCACCACCGTCGGAGCCAACGCATCCGGGAAATTTAAAGATCGAGTTCCGAGTGACACGACGCAGGACGTAGCAGACGGCCAGAAAGCGATTCTCAGTGCCCACGGATTTATGGGTCTGTTTGGTGCGGGGGGATATTTCCCTCCCGGCAATATCGCTGAGGACACAACACTCCCGCGGGTCGGAGATGAAATGGACAGAAATAATAACGATCGACCCACCTACATCTTCGGAATCTCGGGGTTGCTGACGGTAGCTGCAAACAAGACCATCACGCTCGATGCCAAATGCCAATCCACTACTTTTCTCTTCAATGTCAGTAGCTACCTCACCTTCGGCGAGAACGCAACGGTAGAAGTGATCAACCACAAAGAAACGGACATCCTCTGCGACGCTGACGTCGATGTCGATGTGATCTGGAATGTAAGTGGCGGTTACGTGAGCTTGGGCGCCCGAGCGAATATCGTCGGCACCGTCTTGGCCCATGGCTACGTCAGCACTGGCGCAAATTCGACTCTCCGCTGCGCTGACGGCGTTTATTCTGCAACTTCATACGTCTCGATCGGCGCACATGGCACAGTCACCGACGGCGCCACAGTCGAGGACGGCGGCTGTTCGGTCGAAGCTACTGTACTCCCCACGCCGGTGACGGCGATCCCCCGTAGCTAAGACAGCAGATGGCGGCCACGGCGGACCGCCTTGCCCGGTGTGCAGCCAATGCTCGGCCCGCATATGAGCGGTGATCGTCGCCCGGTCACCATCGATGTCGCACCGATGCGAGCCGATGAAGTGTTGCGACCGTTCGAGGCCAGCAAACAGGACGGCAGCGTTTTCCACGATCAGCTCGGCCGGCGCCGGGCGAGGTGGCGGTTCGGGCTGGCAGTCGCTCATGTCCATGACGACCGAGTCGGCGAAGACCGATCGCCACAGCACCCAGTCTTTCGTGTCGAGCCCGAAGGCGTACCGATCGATGAGGTCACGGAGATCGGACTCGTCAGCAAGCCGTTGCAGCAATGCTTCGTTCATGACGTCACCCACTCGTCGGTGCCCAACGCTTCGATTCCGTCAGTGCCAACACCGAGCCACTCGTCGAGCACCACGGCGTTGTGCTCACCGCGGAACGCAGCGACACCGATGTCAGAGAGGTCGGTGCCCGACCAGTGATACGGGTTGCGGACGACCTTGCGCGTCCCACCTGCACGGTCGTCAACATCGACGATCGTGTTGCGGTGTCTGATCGTCGGCGACTCGAACACCTCGCCGCAGTTCCGTACATCAGCCCACGCCAGGTTTGCCGTATCGAACGTGTCGATCACTGCTGCCCGGTCGGGCAACGCGCAGAGATAGTCGGTGATGACCTTTCGACGTGAAGTGATCTTGTCGCTGATGTCGGCGTCTTGCGGCGTTGAGTCGACAAGGCCTGCGGTGGTCGACAACTGGTGCCAGATCCAGCGGAGCCCACCTGTCAGCATCTTCGGCCCATCGACGGTGCGCCAGACCTCGCCGTTGATCGACTCGCTTCGGCGGGCACCGTCGAGCACATTGACAATGATGTCAGCCGAGAAGGTCATCGCATCGATCATTGCCATGTCTATGTGCTGGCCCACTCCCCCGGCGTCACGCATCCGCAGCGCGCCCAATACCGAGATCACACCGTGCATCCCAGACAGGACATCGGCCGCACTCAGATCGAGGTCGAGCGGCATCTCACCATCGACGCCCTCAGGCAAGATGCCGGCCTCGGCGTGGATGATCGAGGCATACGCAGCACGTTGCGACTCGGGCCCGTCCTGGCCGAACCCGCTAATCGACAGCATGATCAACTGCGGGTTGACCCGCTGCAGCGCGCTCCAGTCGAGGCCGAACTTGGCCATGACGCCGGGCCGGAAGTTCTCGATCACCACATCGGCCTGCGCTGCCAAGCGACGAACCAACTCGGGCCCATCACTGGCCTGCAGGTCGATACAGACGTTGCGTTTCCCGCAGTTCTGCTGCGTGAAGTACGTCGACAGCCCTGCTGCCTTGCGCCCCCACAGCCGCGTCACGTCGCCGTCAGGCGGCTCGACCTTGACCACATCGGCACCGAGATCAGACAGCGTGCGGCCGGCGATCGGGCCGGCAAACACCCTCGACAAATCGAGGACCTTGACCCCCTCCAACGGTTTGGCAAGAGGCCCGGTGAGCAGCATCAGGTCAGCCGCCCCATCGAGAGCATCCCGTCGGGGTCCATCATCTCGATCTGCTCCTGGTACAACTTCAACAACTTTGGATGCGTGAACATCCAGAACTTGCCGTGCACGATGCCGTCGAGCACGATTCGACCGACTTCATCCGGGTCCATGCCGTTCGCCAAGAAGTCAGTGATCTTGTCGCCAAGCTTCTTTCCGGCGTCCCCGGGCGGCGCAATCTCTCCTATTGACGCCTTGCGATTCCGAACGCTATTGCGGCTGATCTCGGTATTGATCGGGCCTGGGCACAACACCGATGCGTGGTGAGGTGACTTGGCGATCCGAAACTCCCGCTCAAGCGTGGCCATCAACGCGATCACACCACTCTTGGCCACGTTGTAGGGGCCCGCTGCGGCGCCGGCGATGAGGCCCGACACAGACGACGTCGTGTTGATATGTCCGCCGCCTGCGGATCGCTGAATGAGTGGCTGGAACACCTTGGTCCCGTAGATCGGGCCCCAGAGGTCGACGCCGAGCGTCCACTCCCAGTCGTCGATCGTGACGTTGAACAGCTTGGCAAAGATCGCTGCGCCCGCATTGTTGCAGAGCACGTCAACGCGCTTGTGGGTGTCCATCGCAGCGTCGGCCATTGCCTGCACGTCACTGAGTTTCGACACGTCTGCTTGCACACCAATCGCATCGTGGCCATTCGCTCGCAAGCCAGCCGCTGCCGCTTCAACGCGTTCAGCATCGATATCAGACAGCACTACCGACATCCCTGCGTCAGTAAACGCCCGGGCCATGCCAAGCCCGATGCCTCCCGCTGCGCCGGTGATCACCGCGACCTTGCCGTGCGGTTCAAACACCAAGTCGTCACTCACTGCAATACCCCATTCTGTTGGCGGATCCCCCGACCCGATAGCAACGCTAGTGGGCCGCGATGATTGAGGAATGGCCGAAGAAAAGCAAGACAAGTTCGTGATGAACTTCGAGGCAACCGAACGCCCTGGCCGGCCGCCGCAGGAGTACTACGACGAGATCAAAGCGAAGTTCGCCGAGCAACGCGACGTGCGGCTCGGCTACCGTCCTCCCGGCACCGACAACTACCGCGATTTCGATGGGGCGATGGCCGACCTCGCTCGCGATCCATACGCCGACCACTGGGCCGAGCGCGAACCAATCGACGACACCGCGAACGGCGACGACGTCGACGTCTTGTTTATCGGAGGCGGCTTCTCCGCGCTGCTCACTTCAGCACGCCTGCGCGAGAAAGGTGTCGAGAGTATCCGCATCGTCGAACGCGGCGCCGACGTCGGCGGCACCTGGTATTGGAATCGCTATCCCGGTGTTGCCTGCGATGTCGTTGCGTACGACTACCTTCCGCTGCTCGACGAGATGAACTACGTTCCTACGCGGCACTACGCCCAAGGGCCCGAGATCTTCGCTCACTGCCAGGCCATCGCGAAGAAGTATGACCTGTACGACCTCGCCGTGTTCCAGACCACGGTCACCGAAACGCTGTGGGACGGCGATACTCAACGCTGGAACATCTCCACCGATCGGGGCGACACGATGCGCGCCAAGTTCGTCGTGTGCGCCAACGGCACACTCGCCAAGCCACGCCTCGCCCGCATCGACGGCATGGAGCGCTTCACCGGCCATTCGTTTCATACCTCGCGCTGGGACTACGACTTCACCGGCCACGATCTCGAACAACTCGGTGACGTGCGGGTCGGCATCATCGGCACCGGTGCGAGCGCTGTACAGATCGTCCCGAATCTTGGCAAGCACGCTAAAAGCGTCCACGTGTTCCAGCGCACACCATCATCGATCGACGTCCGCGATGATTGGGAGACCAGCGACGAGTGGGCCGCCAAACAGGGCGATGGCTGGCAAGCCAAGCGCCGCGCCAAGATCGTGTCCAAGCTGCGCGAGCAAGCCGACCGCAAGGGGCAGCTCCGCCATGGCATCACTCGGGAGGAGAAGATCCGCCGGCAGGAGAACAACAACATCGACCAGATGATGCGAATCCACAAGCGCATCGACGACACCGTCGACGATCAGGCGACGGCCGACGCTTTGAAGCCGTGGTACATGCTGATGTGTAAGCGGCCCTGCTTCCACAACGAGTATCTCCCGACCTTCAACCGACCGAATGTGCATCTGGTTGACACGCAGGGCCAGGGCATCACCGAGATCGGCGAGCGCGGCCCGATCTTCGACGGCGTCGAGTACGAGGTCGACCTGCTGATCTATGCAACCGGCTTCGAAGTGCAACAGACCGGCATCTACAACCGGATCGTCGGCGAGGGCGACGTTGACCTCAACGACAAATACGACAGCGGCATTCGGACCCTGCTCGGCATTCACTCGGCGGGCTTCCCGAACATGTTCATCATGGGCGGCTACCAGGCATCGTTCCAGTTCAACCTGACCGACCTGCTGCAGGTGCAAGGCGACCACATCGCCAACTGCATCTCGCACGCCCGCGCCGCCGGTGTCGACACGATGGACGTCACCGCCGACTCAGAAGAGTGGTGGGTGCAAGAAGTGATCGCGCATCGCGGCAAGACCACACGCAACCAGGAATGCACCCCCGGCTATTACAACTTTGAAGGTCAAGAGAACCGGCGCCAGGACGGCAACTACAACGGCGGGTTTCCGGCGTACATCGACCACATCGCCGACGTCGAAGCCGAGATGGACGCCCACTTCGTGTTCACCACCGGCTGAACAACCAGACTCGGGCATGGCCGACACTTGGGAACACGTCCGCATTGAGCACCCAGCTGAGCGTGTGGCACGCATCGTGCTTGCCCGGCCCGAAGCCGCGAACGCCCAGAACTATCAAATGCTGTCCGAGCTGAACGAAGCATTTGACGTGGCTTGCCGCGACGGCGACGTGCGGGTGATCGTCCTGGCCGCCGACGGTAAACACTTCTCGGCCGGGCACGATCTGCGCGCCGAACCGGACATGTCCGACATCGACCCCATCGGCACATGGTGCTGTTTCGATGCAGAAGGCGCCGAGGGGTACATGGCGAAAGAAGCTGAGATGTATCTCGGCCTGTGCTGGCGCTGGAGGAACCTCCCGAAGCCGACGATCGCGCAGGTGCAGGGCAAGGTCATCGCCGGCGGCCTGATGTTGATGTGGCCGATGGACCTCGTCGTCTGTAGCGAGGAGGCAACCTTCTCTGACCCGGTCGTCGCATTTGGTGTCAACGGCCACGAGTACTTCACGCATACGTACGAAGCTGGTGCCCGGCTCGCAAAGGAGATGCTGTTCACCGGCCGGGCGATCACTGCCGACGAAGCACTCCGCTGCGGCATGGTCAACACGGTCGTCCCGCTCGACGAACTGGAATCGACCACGTTGGCCATGGCCGTACGCATTGCTCAGCGGCCAATGATCGGCCTGACCCTCGCCAAACAAAGCGTCAACAACAGCCTCGACGCCATGGGGATGTATACATCGATCCAGTCGGCCTTCGGCCTGCACCACGTCGGGCACAACCACAACGCACGCGTGCACGGGATGCTCGTCGACCCAGCAGGCGCGAAGGTCATCCGCGACGAAGCCTGAGCCCGGCCTGTTGGCCAACCGCTCTCAGGCCGCAGGCAGGCCAGCGTTCTTGTGGGCGTGATTCCGAGCATCGCGGAGGTAGTTCAGAACGAGCACGCTCAGCGCAATCCATTCCGCGAAGAACAGCCAACGCTCACCAATCCAGCCGCCGACCGCCCATGCCAACAGCCCCAACGCAACGAAGGGCAGCAGGATCGCGCCAGCGCGACCGGCCTGCTGTTTGACCCGCGTCCACCTCGCCAAGAGGATCCAGCCGGGCAGAATCGGTGCCATCAGCATCCACTTCCGTGGTGACCAGTTCGGAACATCGTCGTCACGCACGGCTTCAAGAAATGCACCGCCCACGAAGAATGCGACGGCAAAAACAAAGTGGAGTGGCCGCGTTCTGCCGACGTGGTCAAACACGATCACGCCCAGCAGGTACGCGCCCATCACGACGTGGATGCGATGGCCTGCGTAGATCCAGCCGTTGACGACAAACAGCATCACGGCAATCGTCAGCGGAATGAAGAAGGCACCCGCTGTGACTACATCGTGGTAGCTGCTAATGCTCTCTCGGGGCGCCACGAGTTCGGCTCGGTCGATCATCTCGGTGATCCACATGATGGCCGGAGCAGACACGCACGCTGCGACCGCCGTGACGTCGAGAGACTGGTACTCCCAGTCGGGGTCGCTATTCAGAAATGCGCTGGTTTCCATCGTCTCTCCCAGGTTCGACCTCCACGAAGTCTTCCACGAAGTCTTCCACGATCGATCGAGCCACCGGACCGAACGACGGCGCTGACCCGACGGATCGCTGCCCGCACCGCCATGCGCGTAGGTTCGCGACATGACCGAACGCATGCCTGCTCTTGCCCTCGTCGCCGTTCCCAGCCGACGCGCCCAGACCGTCGCGTTGGCCGTCGAAATCGAACAGCGCGGTTTCTCCGGGATCTATGGCCCAAGCTTTGGCGACGCGATGGGGCTGTGCCTGTCGATCGCGCACGCCACGAACACGATCCAGTTCGGTACATCAATCCAGCCGATCTATCTGCAGCATCCGGTCGCGCTTGCAACGACGGCGAGCTACCTGCACGAGATCGCAGGTGGTCGGTTCCGGCTCGGCGTCGGTGTCACCCACGGCCCGGTGATCAAGCAGTTGCAGGTCGAGACCGGCAAGCCACTCAGCGACATGCGCAACTACGTTGCCACGATGCGCAACGCCGCCGAGCGCATGGGCGCGCTGCCCGACATCGTGCTTGCCACGCTGCGCGACAAGATGGTCGGGCTGTCGGTCGAGGTTGGCGATGGCGCAGTGTGGGCCAACGCCTCGCGCAGCCGAATGGAGCACTCACTGGGGCTCGTTCCCGACGATCGCCGCGCCGAAGGATTCTGGATCGGCAACATGATTCCGACCGTGATCGATGACGACATCGAGGCGGCGCGGGCTCGCAACCGCAAGACGCTGCAGGGGTATGTTGCGCTCCCGAACTACCGCAACTATTGGATTGACGCGGGCTACGAAGAAGAGATGTCCGCCGTGTCGGTTGCCATCGAAGCCCACGACACAGACGGTGTGGTGGCAGCGATGAGTGATCGATGGCTCGACGACTGCACGCTCTCTGGTTCGGCCAGCCGCGTCCGCGACGGCGTCGAAGCGTGGTTCGACGCCGGTGTCACGTCACCGATCCTCGTTCCGTCATCGACCAGCGGCGGCCAGAACAAGGCGTTCTCCGAACTCTTCGACACGTTCAGCAGTTGACACCAAGCGATCATCATCAATCGGGATGGCATTGGAAGCATCCGGGGTTATACCTGGCATGAAGTTGCCCTGGAAGTCCGCACCGAAATCTGACAATGCCGAGCTCCGCGAGCGGCTGAGTGCAGAGCAATATCGGGTCACGCAGAAGAGCGGCACCGAGCGGCCCTTCAGCGGGCGCTACCACGACACGAAAGCCGACGGTACGTATAGGTGCATCGTCTGTGCTGCCGAGTTGTTTGACAGCGACACCAAGTTCGACTCCGGCACCGGCTGGCCGTCGTTCACCGACGCCATCGACGCAAGCAGTGTGTCACTGCACAAGGACCGCAAATTCGGCATCCTGCGGACTGAGGCGCGCTGCGCCAGCTGCGATGCCCATCTCGGCCACGTGTTTCCCGACGGGCCTGGCCCGAGCGGCGAACGTTTTTGCATGAACTCGGCATCGTTGCAGCTCGACTCACGTTTGGGAGCGATAGCCGCGCCGGATCACTGTCTCGATTCCTGACCCGGCAGGTCCGAGCCGTCTCCGCAATCGGCCAATGGTCACTTCGACGACATGCTCACTCGTTTCTCGGTTGCCCCAGATGGAACGCAGGAGTGATTGCTTCGAAACGACGACGCCTGGGCGGGTGAGCAACGCATCGAGGAGTTGCCGTTCCCGGCCGATCAGCACAACGGGTTCAGCATCGCCGATCACCACCGAACCTTCGGCCAACTCGACCCGGCAGCCGCCGAGGAATATTGTCCGCTGAGCGTCTCGCGATGTCATGCCAACGACTCTGCTCCGTCAGTGTTTCGACCAGGTCACGTCGGCGTCGCAGGTGCGGCGTTTCTTCTGAGCCATGCGGCTCAGCGGCCCACGACCTTGTCATCTCAACCACATGACAGGCAGTCGGCATGAAGACGTCACGTTGAGGAAACACGTCCTTCACGCGGCTGCGCGAGCATTTCGAGATGACCGTGCCTCACTCCTCATGCGTTGTCTCCTCATGCGTTGTCGTGGCGCTGGGCCATCCAAGCCTCGCCAACTGTCTCGCCGAATTCGCCGACCAGCTGCGTGGAGAACGGCGGTACTTTGGCCGCTCGGCTATGCCGAAGCCTTCTCGATCGATGATCGAACGCCTGATGACTCTCGGTTCGGTGAACTTCGGCGTCATGTCTAATGGCCAACTCATTGCGATGGCGCGTGTCGACGACTCCTCAGAACTCGATATCGCCGTCCTCGCCGACTGGCGCGGCAACGGCATCGGGTCATTGCTGTTACGTCACACGATCGAGCGGGCCGAGTTTTTCGGGCACGAACGCATCGTTCTGCACTCGAGCCGAAGAAGTCGTCCGGTCGCTGCGATCGGCCAACGCTCTGACGCGACGGCCGTCGATTACGGCGATGGTCGCGTCGACATCATCTTCGCTCGGCAACACCGACTCGGGCTTGCCTGACCCAGGCTCAGGCGTCAGAGCGCGGCGTCGGCGTGAAGCGCACATTGAGGTGCTTCACACCGGTGACCAGCGGGATGCCTGCGACGTCGAGCGGAACTGCGTCGCCGACGACTTCGATGTCGGGCAACCGGGTGAACAGGTCGCGGAAGACCACCGCCAGCTCGCGGCGAGCGAGGTTCGCACCCAGGCAAAAGTGCGGCCCAGGGCCACCGAAACCGAGGTGCGGGTTCGGGCTGCG
>CAWUXP010000286.1:0-3489 GCA_963926495.1 Candidatus Ilumatobacter herschelensis | reverse complement strand
TGTCGCTGCCGGTCACTGCACTCGTCGCGCAATTCCTGGCCGACGTGCACGCCCTCGGCGGAGCCGATTGGGACTGGTGCAGCCTGATGGAACGCCAGCGCCGGCTTTCATCGCCAGCCGACGCGCCTCGATCAGGTGGCGACGCAGTTCAATCAGACTGATCAGTCTTCGAAGTTCAGCATGCTCGATCGGCCTTGGCCTGCGCCCGCGACGTCGGGCTGCTTGACCGTCGCCGACGTGGCTGCTTTCCAGAACGCTCGGTAGCTCGGATATTCGATTGCTTCGGTAACCCAGCCTGATGCGACGAGTTCGGCATGGAGCTTCGGAAGGTTGCGCCACGGGACACCCATGTCGACGTGGTGGGCGAGGTGCCATCCAGTGTTGTATGGCACCATCCACATGCGTGCGATCAGGCTCTGCCGGACGACGTGCGTCGTCAAGCGACGGTCGGCTGATTGGATCATGCCGCCATGTTCAGCAATCGATCGTGCCCGGTTCGAGACGCGCCACAGAGTCGACCAGGAGAGGATCCACACCACATACATGAGTGGCCGCATCACGGCGATCGACGCACCGAGCAGCACCACCTGCACGATCAAGATCTGTTGGGCTTCAAGGGCACCCTTGCGAACGGCACGCAAGAGGCCGCGGAAGTTTTTGTAGGCGCTCACGCCCGTGGCGTCACGCCGCAGCTTGCGCCGCCATGAATCGGGGGGAATCGGGTAGCCCGAGTACAGCGAGAGGTCAGGTTCTTCGGGGCCCATCTCGTCGCGGTGATGGGCGAAGTGTGAGCGGCGGTAGGCGAGCATCGCCTGATAGCTCGGATACGACATCAGCCACCGACCGACCAGATCGTTGGCGCGTCGGTTGGAAAACAACAAGCGGTGCGCTGCCTCGTGGCCCAAGATGTTGAGCCGGGCGTGGCCGCCACCAAGCGAAAGGAAGGCCACTGCGTAGGACCACCACGTATTGAGGTAGCCAGCAACGGCGACAACGCCGATCGTTTGTGCGAGCGCACCGACCACGGTGACTGCATTGCGAACGTTGTTGATCTTGCGCAGTTCGTCGCGCCACGCCCGCGTCGCCATTCCACGTTCGTTCAACCGTTCGGTCGGCAGAACGTCGGGCAGTTGTGCACTGGACGGCACGAGCGTCGGAGCGATCGTCTTTGTCATGCCGCAATGATACACTTTAAGTTCACCATGAACACGATGAGTAATATTGAGGGTCTTGAGATCGAGCCGTTCTCTGCTCGTTCGGTCATCCTCTCGGCGCTCCTCGGATTGCACCCTCCGGTGCTTCCAGTCCAAGCACTCATCGGGCTTGCTGTGTTGTTCGACATCCGCCCTGGGACAACCCGTACCTCGCTGTCGCGCATGGTTGCCAATGGCGAGCTGACGGTGGCTGAGGGCCAGTACGCGCTCGCCGGGCGGCTGCTCGAACGGCAGCGCGAACAAGATGCGGGGCGTCGCGCCACCACACAGGAATGGAACGGCGATTGGATCACTGCCATCGCCTCAGGGGACCGTCGCACTATGGCCGAACGGCGCGCATTTCGGCGGGCGATGGTCGGCTCTCGGCTTGGCGAACTCCGACCTGACATTTGGCTTCGACCTGCAAACGTCGACAACCCTCCCCGCCCAGCTGAGGTGATCATCACGCGAGGCGCGATTGAGGTCGATGACACCGCCGAACTCGTCGCCCGCCTGTGGCCACTTGCCGCCATCGAGGCCCGCGCCCAGCGACTCATCCACATGCTCACCGCGCATCGTGCTGAGGTCGACCGGCAAGATGATCGGCTGCTGCCAACAACGTTCACCATTTCAGCCGCCGTGGTTCGATTCCTGCGCACCGAGCCGCAACTCCCCCACGACCTGCTTCCAAACGATTGGTCAGCGCTGGAGCTTCGCCCTCTGTACGACGATTTCGCCAGGGCCTTCGACCAACAGTTGCAACGGTTCTTCGCATCGGAGTGAGCCCGCCGGCGTCGTCTGTCCAACGCTCTCATCACGCCGGGCATCTGATCAACTGTTCGAATGATCGTCGACTCCCACACGCACCTGCTTCCTGACCGTTTAGCAGCAGCGATCCGGCGGTTCTTCGCCGACCGTGGGTTGGACGACTTCTCGTACCCGACCGACCATCGCACGGTGCTCGACCGCCACCACGCCGACGGCATCGACACGATCTGGAACCTGCCGTACGCACACAAGGCTGGCATGGCCAGGGCCCTCAACGAAGCGATGCTCGAAGCCAGCGCCGCAGTCGCCGACCACCCCGTCACCGTGTTGCCGGGTTGCACCGTGCACCCTGACGACGCGGATCCTGTTGCCGACTTCGACGCGGCGATCGACGCCGGGGCGAAGATTCTCAAGCTGCACTGTTCGGTTGGCGACTACGAGGCCGATGATCCTCGCCTCGCTCCCGTCCTCGCATCGGCCGGCCAACGCCATGTCCCCGTCGTCATCCACGCCGGACACTCCCCGACCGGCTTCACCATGGACAACGAGATCGCCCCGATCGGCCGCGCTGCAGCGGCGAACCCGGGTACAACGATCATCCTTGCCCACTTCGGCCACGAAGCATTTCTGCAGGCGGTCACACTCCTCGACGAACAGCCGAACGTCGTTGCCGACCTGACGCCGGTGACGGGCAGCCTGGTTCCCCTGACAGTCGAGATCGCCGAGCGGCTGGGCGACCGCATCATCTTCGGGAGCGATGCGCCAAACACCAGGACGACTGCAGGTGAGTTGTTAGTCGGGCTGCGCACGCTCGGAATAACCGCCGCAACGCTCGACAAGATCCTCTCGAGCAACGCCCGGGCGCTCACCGCCTGAGGTCAGCCTCGAAGGTGTACCGCCGGGGGTGGCAGCACTACCTTCTCCGGATGGACCTGTTCGAAGAGATCGTCGACATCCCGACTGACGAGGGTGAGATGGCCGTGGTCATCAAGCAGCCCGTCGGCTCGCCGGCCAAAGGCCGCAGTTGGCCGACCGTGATGATCATGATCGACGCTCCGGGCATTCGAAAGGCGACGCACGAGTTCATGGCCAAGCTCGCTTCGACCGGCTACCGGGTAATCACACCTGACCTCCACCACCGACAGGGGCGGATGGTCCACGTCGAACCAGAACAGGCCGCCGCCGACCCATCGCTGCGCGGGAACGTGAAAGGTTGGATCGCGGCGATGACCGACGAACAGATTCAGCGCGACATCGATCAGGCGTTAGCGGCAACGGGCGTCGTCCACGGCCCGCTCGGCACCATCGGCTTCTGCCTCGGCGCACGGGCCGTGGTCCGAGCAATGACGCGTCTACCCGATCGGTTCGTGTGCGGCGCCGGTTGGCATCCGTCGTTCCTCGCCGACGACAAGGCCGACTCGCCGCACCGCACGCCCGAACAGATCGTCGGCGACCTCTACCTCGGCATCGGCGACGCCGACCAAGTGCAATCGATCGCCATGCACCAGCGCTTCCTTGATGCCACCGC
>CAWUXP010000285.1:0-4431 GCA_963926495.1 Candidatus Ilumatobacter herschelensis | reverse complement strand
CGGCAGAGATCCTGGGTGAGGACGAGTGTGGGATCGATGTCGCGAAACGCATCCTCATCAAGTCGATAGAGGTCGTCGCCGGCTGCGATCTTGTCTCGAACGAGTGCATCGATCGCGGCTGGTTCGAGACCGTGCGTGTCGAGCCCGCCGACCAGGACGGGTCGCCCGGCGCGTGGGTCCGGCGGAAAGTCGCATTCGAACGTGACGCCAGCCAGGTCCGCTTCGAGACCGAGTGCATAGACGATCTCAGTGGCCGACGGCAGCAACGACGCGATTCTCATCACAGCAGTGTGGCGGACGAACTGCGCAGTCCACTTCGTAACAGCGAGCCAACCGCGCACAAAATGGACCTCGCATGGAACCAACGATGACCACACCCGACGGAATCGAATACCTCCGGACTCCCGACGACCGATTCGCTGACATCGCCGACTTTGCGTACGAGCCGAAGTACGTCGAGGTCGACGGACTGCGGATGGCATACGTCGACGCCGGCCCAGCCGACGGCCCCGTCATGTTGCTCCTCCACGGCGAACCGGTATGGAGTTACCTCTATCGCCGCATGATCCCGCCGCTCGTCGCAGCTGGCTACCGCTGCATTGCACCTGACCTCATCGGCTTCGGGCGCTCCGACAAGCCGGTCGAACGTTCCGCCTACACCTACAACAGCCACGTCGCCTGGATGAAGGCATTCATCGCAGCGATCGACATGCCACCCGCGACCCTGTTCGCACAAGATTGGGGTGGCCTCATCGGGCTGCGCGTCGCCGCCGAAGAATCTGACCGCTTCGAGCGCATCGCCATGGGCAACACCGGGCTCCCCGTGGGCGCGTCGCTGGGCCCCGGTTTCGATGCCTGGCTCAACGCCTCACAGGTCATGGCGTTCATGGACTGCGGGACCCTCCTGCAGCGGGCCACCGCAGCACGCGAACTCACCGAGGCCGAAATGAACGCGTACCGCGCACCGTTCCCCGACGAAGCCCACATGGCCGGCGCCCGCGAGTTCCCCACACTCGTCCCGATCACCCCCGAGCATGCAGGCGTCACCGAGAACAAGGCAGCCTGGGCCACCTACGAACAGTGGACCAAACCGTTCCTCACGCTGGCGTGCCCTGGCGACCCCGTCTTGGGCCAACTGCACCACGAATTCGTCGAACGCGTTCCCGGCGCCACCGGCCAACCACATCAGGAATTCGAACCCGGCGGACATTTCCTGCAAGATGACCGCGGCGAAGACGTCGCCGCCGCGCTCATCGCGTGGATGGCGTAACCCCACCGCGCCATCAACGCCGACCAATCCGACTCCGCCACACGCCAGCACATTCACCAGGCAAGGAACCCCATGAAACTCTGTACCGCAATGATGTTCGACGGCAACGTCGAACGCTTCGCATCCAAGATCGTCGACCTCGAGGCCGCTGGTGTCGACCTGGTGTTGGTCCCTGAGATCTACGGATTCGACCAGGTGTCGGTGCTCGGTTACATCGCCGCGAAGACCGATCGCATCGAACTCATGACCGGCATCGTCAATGTCTACTCACGGTCCCCCGCACTCATCGCGCAGACCGCTGCAACCATCGACGCGCTGTCCGGCGGGCGGTTCACGCTCGGTATCGGCACGTCCGGTGCACAGGTCGTCGAGGGGTGGCATGGCGTGCCGTTTCAGCGTCCACTCGGGCGGACCCGCGACACCGTCGACATCTGCCGCAAGGTCTGGTCTGGCGAGAAGGTCGTCCACGACGGCAAGGCCGTGTCACTCCCGCTTCCCGCCGATGAGGGCACAGGCCTCGGCAAGCCGCTGAAGTTCATGAACCGCATCGCCCGCCCCGACATCCCGATCGTGATCGCATCGATCGGTCCGAGCAACGTCGAGATGACCGCCGAGATCGCCGACGGCTGGCAGCCCATCCACTTCGTGCCCGACCGCTTCGACCGCGTGTGGGGCGAGGCACTCGCGGCTGGCAACGCGAAGCGCTCGGCCGAGCTCGGCCCGCTCAGCATCTTCGGCGATGCCCAACTCGCCATCGGCGAAGGTGCAGACGTCGCCGATGCCCGCGAGGGTGCACGCGGCCACGTCGGCTTCTACGTCGGCGGCATGGGCGCGAAGTCGAAGAACTATTACAACGACCTTTTCCGCCGGTACGGCTGGAAAGAAGAGGCCGAGAAAATCCAAGACCTCTTCCTCGGTGGTCAGCGTGCCGAAGCCATGGCCGCTGTGCCCGACGAGTACGTCGACTCGGCAAATCTGATCGGCACCGAAGCACACATCAAGGAACGCCTCGCCGTCTACAAAAATGTCGGTGTCACGCACCTCACTGTGAACGCCACCGGCGCCAACGCCATGGACGACATGTCCGCCGTCAAAGCCTGGATCGACTGATCCTGCAGTCGACGCATCTAACCTCGGGCGTTCCCGATGATCGACTGGACGCCAGTTTCAGTTGGGGTCAGACCCCAACTGAAACTGGTACGTCCGCCGTCGACTGGCGGTCAGTGCGAGTGGGCGGCGGCGACCGGGTCTGCTTCGGCCCAGCCGTAGTGCATCCGGCCGTGGTCGGCATTGGCGGCCATGATCCCGCCGACCGTGCCGTCTGACCAGGGCGCGCCAGGGATCTTCGAGGCAAGGTCTTCGTCGGACAGTTCGGCGAGCAACGCGATCGTGTCGGCACGCACGGCCTGACCAATGCGCACCAGTTCGGCAAACGGCTTGCCGTTGTGCTCGGCCTTCCATTCTTCGGTCCACCCGTGAATCGACGCCATGATCTCTTCCATCGTCTGTTGCGACCCGTCGCTGTTCAGACGCGGCGCGAGGCCCTGGTCGCCACCGACGTGACGGCGGAACATCGCGTTCCAGTTCTGTTCGATCAGCGTCGTGTGGACAAAGTGATCAGCAAAGGACCAACGGCTCTCAGCATCGTGCTCGCTGAACGTGCGCGGCGCCGTCAGCTCGTCTTCCGACATCGCGCCGAGCCGCTCGAGCAACCAGGCTCGGTCACGGTTCAGTTTGATCTCGATCTCAATGCGGTCCATCAAACGACCGTAGTGATCGGCACCGACGGATGGCGGCGTCGGAGCGAGGCATCGAGCCAGCCAACGCAGTGATCAAGAACAATGTCGCCGGGCTTCGTCACCACCACCCGCGCAGTGTCAGTCTGAGGGGATGAACTCCGAGCACCTGCCATCGTTCTCCCTCGACGGAAAGATCGTCGTGGTCACCGGAGCGTCCCGCGGGATCGGGCGCGGCCTCGTCGACGCGCTCGCCGCCGCGGGTGCCACCGTTGCCCTCACCGCTCGATCGTCCGACGAGGCCTCCACCATCGCCGCTGAAGTCGTGGCCGCTGGCGGCCGCGCATCCGGTCACGTCATGGACGTCGCCGACGTCGGCTCGATCAACGCCGCGTTCGACGACATCGCGCAGCAGCACGGGCGCGTCGACGTGCTCGTCGCGAACGCTGGGCTCGGAGCAAACCATCCAGCGGTCGACGTCACCGAGGCCGACTGGGACGACATGATGGACGTCAACGCGAAGGG
Organism: Candidatus Ilumatobacter herschelensis; assembly: GCA_963926495.1. Lineage (GTDB taxonomy): Bacteria > Actinomycetota > Acidimicrobiia > Acidimicrobiales > Ilumatobacteraceae > Ilumatobacter_A > Ilumatobacter_A herschelensis. Next base: position 900 of record CAWUXP010000285.1, on the reverse strand, counting down.
CCTCTTCTTCACGGCCCAGGCGGCCGGCAAAATCATGCTTGAACACGGCTCCGGCCGGATTGTCGCCATGAGCTCGCAGGCATCGCTGGTCGGCATTCGCGACCATGCTGTGTACTGCGCGTCGAAGGGCGCCGTCAACCAACTGGTGCGCGTGCTCGCATTGGAGTGGGGGCCGCTCGGCATCACCGTGAACGCCGTTGCTCCGACCTTTATCTACACGCCGGGAACTGCCGAGCGCCTCGACGACCCCGAATTCCGACGGGGCGTCGTCGATCGGATTCCGATGGGTGATGTCGGCACGATTGCTGACGTTGCCGGAGCCGTCATCTACCTCGCGTCAGACGCTGCGGCCATGGTGAACGGCGTCATCCTGCCCGTCGACGCCGGTTGGACGGCGCAGTAACCCGATTTAGAGAAAGCGCCAGCGGGCGGAACCAGCGAGAGGGTTCGCTGCTCGCGGCGAAGCGTGATCAGCATTCACTTTCGAGTGACCGTCACCGGGAGCGTGGCGTAGCCGTGGACAAACGACGAAAGCGTGCGGGTCGGCTCAGCCTGGACTTCGATCCGTTCGAAGCGTTCCAGGATCTCTTCCCACAGAATCCGGAGCTGCATCTCAGCCAACCGGAGGCCCATACAGCGATGCACGCCGAACCCGAACGAGAGGTGATCGGATGCGTTGTGCCGCTCGATGTCAATGCTGTCGGGGTGCTCAAAAATGTCGGCGTCGCGGTTCGCCGATAGGTACCACATGAGCAACTGGTCGCCCTGCAAGATCTGCTTGCCGCCCAGATCACAGTCACGGGTTGCGGTGCGGCGCATGTAGGCGAGCGGTGTCTGCCAACGGATGATCTCTTGGACCATGTTGCGGATGAGGTCGGGGTTCGCGGTGAGCTTGTCGTA
>CAWUXP010000284.1:0-4969 GCA_963926495.1 Candidatus Ilumatobacter herschelensis | reverse complement strand
TTGGCGCTCGTCCTGTCGGCACTCGCCTGGTCGTTCGGCACGGTATTCATGAAGTGGAAGGACTTCTCCCATATCTCGCCGGTGATGATCGTTGCAGTGCAGTTGCCGATGTCGGCGGCCGTGCTGATTCCCTTCGCGCTGGTCGTCGAAGGGACGGGTGGCACCGACTGGTCGCTCGGGCTTTTCGTACCGCTGTTCTATGCAGCGGTCCCGGCCAACGCAGTGACGTTCGCATTGATGGCAACGGTGGTCCGCCGCGCCACACCAACGCAGGCAGCCTCAACGGCATACATGATTCCGCTGTCCGGTGTGTTCTTCGGCTGGCTGATCAGAGACGAACGGCTCGGCCTTATCGAAGTGCTCGGCGGTGCGCTCGTGGTGCTCGGCGTGTACTTCGTGGTCACCGCATCAGCACGAGCGGCAGCGCTTTCGAGCTGAGCTCAAGGCGGCGCAGGCAGTCGTCGACAAGCCGCTTAAGCCTTCGTGCCCGCACGGTCGGACTCCGTGGGAGTCGTCGGGTACTTCGAGGTAGATCTGGCGCACCAGAGTTGGCCGTTGGAGACGTGTTGCGGGTCGTGGTCACGGTGTTTTCCTGAACGCGCCGCGGGCATCCCGTCGGTGTCGACTATCTGTTGGTTGCGGAAGCGTGCACGAAACTTTGGCCAAATCGCCAGATTGGGCAATGGCTACTTTAATTGGCTTGTCAACCAGGTCGGATGCGTGCGAATCGCGTTAGCCGAGCCACGGCCTCGGGCCTCGTCTCGAACTCAGGTGCTGCTGGCACTCGTCGATACTCTTTGGAGTCGAGCGGTCAGGCGGGTCGCCCATTGCAAACCATGCCAGCTTCGGGTCACGAAGCCGACGAGGAGCGCGACATTCATTGCGCCCCAGTACAGCGTTGCTGAGAATAGGGCGAGGCTGGGCAGCGTGCGGTTCACCACTGCGTACACAGCGACGATGACGACGACCATAATCGCCAGTGTTTGTGGCAACGATTGCTGCCAATACCATCGGTAGTCGTGCTCTTTGCGGGTGACCTTGTAGACGGGTTTGCGGTTTGGGCCGCTCAGAATGGCCTGGAGCGACGCCTTCGCGTAGATCGGCGCCATCCCGGTCCACATGATGCGCGCCCGCCACAGGACCAGGTACCGGCGTCGCTGACGGCGGCGCCGGTCGTTGTAGGGGTGGTTAGCGAGGAGCAGCCAGCACTCCGTTGCCAGCACGACTGGTCCAATGTGGAGAAGGTAGGCGGTCGCCGAGGCTTGGAACGGGGTCCAGCCGAGCAGCGACATCACGAGGCACGGCAGGTATAAAATGATTGCAAACGCGTGGAAGTAATCGAGCAGCATCCCGTAGAAATGCAGACGCTGGCGGAAACCTAATCCTCGCAAGTCGCCCCACAACATCAGACGCACGGTGTCGAGTGCCCACGTGCCGCGCTGTTTGTAGACGTTGGGAAGGTCCTCGGGTGAATGCTGTGCGACGGCGCCAACGATGGGCAGGTACAAGCCGTTCCATCCGCGCCGCAGAGCCTCAACTCCGGACTGGAGGTCCTCGACGAGGTTCCACGTCGGGAAGCCGCCGATCTCGACGAGAGCGGCGCGCCTCCACATCAACCCCGACCCACAAGGAAACACGGCATTGACGGCGTTTCTGGTGAGCATCTGGCCGCGATAGAACATCGTCTCGCGATTGTTGAACGGGTCACCGTCGCTGACCTGCGCTTCCTTGATGGTCTGCACGTACGCGAGTCGCTCATCGAACTGCAGTTGGCCGAGCGTGGCTCGGAGAAAGTTGATCGAACCGGCTTCGTCGTCAGCATCGCGCGTCTCCACGAACCCCACATCGGGGAATTTGCTGTCAATGAGCGCCAGGGCCGAATTCAGGTTGCCGGCCTTCGCTGCGCCGTCACGACCGGGAGCGTTGAGATCAGCGGGCTCGTGGTAAACGACAGTGGGGAAGAGTTGTGCGAGCCGTTGCTGAAGCAGCGAGTCATGTCCGTCATCGGACACGATGACGATGAAGCGGTCTGCGGGATAGTCCTGTTCGTACAACGACTGCACCGTCCGCAGAATCAAGCGGATTGGCTCCCGGCATGTCGGAATGATCACCGCCACGAGCGGCTCGTGGCCATTCGCCAGGATGCGCGGCGGTGGCACTCGGCGGTGCCACTGGTTGCATACGACGATCAGGGAGTACAGCACCGAGTAGGTGTTCGTAATCACGAAGGTCCATGCAATCCATGGCACGTCAGAGTTGAGTGAGGTCCACATCCACGGCACATAGAACGCAGTCGAGGCAATGAGAAATACACCGGCAAATCGGAGACCGCCCTGCGCGACGTCTTGCGGATAGTCGTCGCCGAATCGACGGACGGCCACAGCGATCCGCGTTGGCGGCGCCGGTTGTATGTCTTGCGGGACGCCCGAAGACTCAGCGTCGTCTGGTGGGGGGATTGAGAGGGGCGACACCACGAATGCCTATCGGCAGTTACTGTCGTGCGCTTGAGGATTCCCTTCCCGGTCCAAGGGTGATCGTCGTCATCGTGCCCTGTCTCACAGCAGGGGGGTCACGCCCGCGATGTGATGTGTACGAGCAGAGCGCGATCGAATTCTCGTTCCTCAACCGCGGCGAGGCGGCCGAGAGTTGCCAGCTCGAGTAACTCCTCGAGGCCCGTGTTGTCCGGATGTGTGATCGCGTTGTTGCCCGATGTCGGGGTGCAGTCGTTTGAGACCACCGCGAACTCGCCTCTTGACGGTGCCAAGCGAGATGGTGAGTTTTGTTCTGTGATAGTGACTGCCCACGACGCAACGCTGGTACGAACAGCGTCCAATTTGTGGACCGAATTGCAGATCTGTACGAACACTTCCTAGGCGACATCTTCCGACATTGCGCGGTCGTTCATTCGCTGGTCGAGCGAATGGCTGCTGCAAGCAGTTGACGGCGGCAGGCCGAGCGCCCTTAGCTCCGGGTCCAGCGCTTGATGACGCCGCGGAATGGGTCGTCGGGGGCCTCGGTCGGTTCCTGTGAGGCGTCGTAGTAGGGCACGTCACCGATGATGGTGACACGCTCCACTCGGCGCACCTTCGGCCAGTAGTCGGACACGGCGTAGTGCTGGCACGACCGGTTGTCCCAGAACGCAATCGAGTTCTTCTCCCACTGGAACCGCACCTGGTACTCGGGGTAGCTGGCCTGGCGGTAGAGGATTTCCAGCAATTCGTTGCTCTCGTCGGGGTCCAGGCCAACGATCTCCTGGGCGAATGCAGCGTTCACGTAGATGGCTTTGCGACCGGTTTCGGGATGTGTGCGGATCACCGGGTGCTCGGGGTTGGGATAGGTCGCATCAAACTCGGCAATTTCGTCATCTGATGCCCCTCGCCGACGCAACCCTCGGCGGAAGCCTGCGAAGTCGTGTCGCGCCAGTCGGCCATCGACTCGGTCTTTGATCCGCTGCGGGAGGCCATCGTATGCGGCGTACATGTCGGCGAACAGCGTGTCGCCGCCAGCAGCCGGCCCTTCGAGTAACCGCAGGATCGAACCGAGCGACGGGTCGGCCCGCCACGTGACGTCCGAGTGCCAGAGGTTCTCGTAACCAGCCGAGTCTTCGTCATGCGTGATGGCGAGCACTTCGGGGAAACCAGGCTTCTCTGGAGCGAACGGATGGACTTCCAGCTCGCCGAAGCGGCGGCCGAACGCAAGGTGTTGCTCGGTGGTGATGTCCTGGTCGTGAAAGAAGAGCACTTTCCAGTCGAGAAGCGCTTGGCGGATGACGCCGATCGCCGTATCGCTGAGTGTCGAGCTCAGGTCGACACCACTGACGACGGCGCCGATTGTTGCGGACTGCTGCCGCACGCCAATCTGGTCTGCGTCGCTGGTGTTGATTCCCGAGATGGGTTGAGCGTCGAGCGCGGTCATATTCAAAGACTAATCAGGTGTGACGTCTGACTTGGGAGTTGATGGCGCCGTGGTGCAGTCTGGGGACATGAGAGCTGCAGTTCTGAACTCGGTCCCGGGCATCCTCGACATCGAAGACGTCGAAATCGGCGAACCCGGGCCACGCGAAGTACTGATCCGTACGGCTGCTGCTGGCATCTGCCACAGCGACCTCCACTTCATGGAGGGCAAGTACCCGTCAACCTGCCCGTCGATCCTCGGGCACGAATCGGCGGGCGTCGTCGAAGCGGTGGGCTCAATGGTTCACTACGTCCAACCGGGCGACCACGTGATCACGTGCCTGTCGGCGTTCTGCGGTCACTGCGCGCAGTGCACCGACGGCCATCTTGTCCTCTGCGAGAACAAAGACACCGAGCTGGTTCGTGGCCCGGGCGAGGCGCCGCGGCTGTCACGCAACGGTGAGCCGGTCAACCAGTTTCTGCACCTGTCGTCGTTCGCCGAGAAGATGCTGGTCCATGAGCAAGCGCTCGTGAAGATCGACAAAGACATGCCATTCGACAAGGCTGCGCTGATCGGTTGCGGCGTCACCACCGGCCTCGGTGCGGTGTTCCGCACCGCCAAGGTGGCCCCGGGCGAAATGGTCGCGGTCATTGGTTGCGGCGGCATCGGCCTGTCAGCGATTCAGGGCGCACGCATTGCCGGAGCGAACAAAATCATCGCTGTGGACATGGCGCCAGCCAAGCTCGAACTCGCCCAGGAGATGGGCGCCACCCACGTTGTCAACGCCGCTGACGTCGACGCGGTTGCCGCGGTGAAAGAATTGACCGGTGGGGGAGTGCATCACGCATTCGAAGCCGTCGGCCTAAAGCAGACCGCCGAGCAGTCCTTTCAGATGCTGCGCAAGGGCGGTCAGGCAACGGTCATCGGCATGATCCCGGTCGGCACCAAGATCGAAATTCATGGCGTTGAGCTGCTGTACGAGAAGACACTGACCGGTTCGAACATGGGGTCGAACCAGTTCCGCACCGACATGCCCCGCTACATCGAGATGTACATGGCAGGTCGCCTCAAGCTC
>CAWUXP010000283.1:0-5027 GCA_963926495.1 Candidatus Ilumatobacter herschelensis | reverse complement strand
CGGTGAAGAGCATCAACCCAGTACCGAGTGCGGCCGAGTGCCACCAGTTTGTGTCGAGCACCCGACCCAACAATATGCCGATGCAGAAGAATCCGAGCCAGGGGAAGAGCGGATGCGTCCCGTTGACGAACACGTCGAGCATGAAGCTCTCTGGCGCACCTTCGGTGGGGAAGAAAACCCAACGGGTGCTCTTGCCCGCTTCTGACTGTTGAAACTTCCAGACCTGGAGCAGCGCGCCGGCCGCGACGGCGATTGCGCCGACCACTGCGATCCATCTGCTGCGGAGTGTGAACATCAGCGCGGCGAGCGCGAACATCGCGCCGTAGAACGGAATGATTGTGCCGACCCAGATCGTGTCGAGGAAGAGTCCGCCTGCGTAGAGCAGTGCGCCGCGTCGGGCCAGCCTCCAGCGCATTTCGGTGATTTCGTCGCCGCCGTTGTGCACCGCCTTGCGCGTGAGCAACGTGACGCCAACGCCCGCGACCAGCACGAACGTGGCGGCGAAGCGCGACGACAGCGGCCCGGTCCATGGGTCGAACAGATCGTTGGCCCAACCGCCGCTTCGCTCGCCACCTCTGATGATCAGATAGCCGTGGTAGTTCATCACCACTACGCCGATCAGTGCGATTGCTCGGACGACGTCGGGGCCGGGCAGGCGGCGCAATGAGCCTGCCGAAGTCGAGGTGAGCGTGCTGGTGTTCAGAGCCATTCGTACTCGTCGACTGCCGTCATGTGCATCGGTCGCTGCAGATCGACGCGATCGCCGATGGACGGAAGCGGCGAGCCGTCGGGGACGAACACCATCGATGTGTGCATGTGCGGCGCCTCGTGCAGCGCGAGGCGGGTCCGTTCGAAATGAAAGGGGCTGAGGCTGCCGAGCTCGCCCTGATCAATTGCGGTGATGCCGTTCGCCGTGCCGGCGCCAATCATCACGAGGTGCCCGTTGCCGCCGACGGCACCCATCCGGTATCCGGCGTTGTTGCCAGCTTTGACCGCATTGACGTCGATGACGTCGGCAGTGAGGTGCAGCGCCTGCTTGTCGCCGTGCCACAGCATTGTTCCCAGCCGCAGCCGGTACGAATGCGTCGCGGGCAGTTGTGCGTAAGAGTCGAGGTCGAGGTGGCTGGCCCACACAGGGATTGCCGGGTCGATCGCTTGCAGCAACTCGGTGATCACCGCGGCATGTTCGTCACCAGTGCCTGCCAGTTGTGGGTGGATGCTCACCCCAACGACCTCGAGCCCGGAAGCGAGGGCGCGATCGATGAGCGTGGCGTCGCGTCCGAAGCGGCGCATCGGACTTGCCAGCTTGACGAGAACACGGCCGTCCCAACCGGCAAGTGCGGCGAGGTGTTCGTCGGCGCCGACCGTGAGGATCGCGTTGGTGCCCGTCGGCGCGGTGAGTGTCGGCGTGAGGACGACAGGGGTTAGTTTGTCGGGCAGGCCGTCGAGTTCGTGGACGGTGCCAACGGCGACGGTGTCGCAGAACTCGGCGGCCGTATTCGCCAACCAGTTTCGACCGAAGCCGTAGCCGTTTCCTTTGATGACGGGCACGAGGCCGTCAACAGCGTTGACGACACGGGCAACCTGTGACCGCCAGATCGCTGTGCGAATCGTCAGTCGTACCGTCACGGCTCGAACGGTAATCGCTCGACCCGGCAATCCCTGCCCACCCGGCCTACTCCGGGTTTGTTGTCATCGTTCAGGCGTCGTTGCGCTCAGCGAGGAGACGACCGCCCAGGCCACGAAACGAACTTTGGGATCAGGGGACGCCACGTGCGATGTCGGATCATTCCAGACCACACGCCCCACCCGTAGGCGACATCGGTCGGTGTGGCCCGGACGTCGAGCGCAACTGCACCGACTGCAACGAGCCGCATCCGCTTGGAGAAGAACGCAAAGACTGCGAGCGGGGGCCACCACACACGTCGGAGTACGACTCCGAGTTGGCGAATGCCGCGAAGGTGGCTGTTCAGTGCCGTTCGGATCGACCACGCCGTGGAGACACCGGTCAGCTTCCGGACGAGCGATGTGACGCTCGCACCCACCGTGACAGCGGCAATTGCCGGGTGGCCGGCTAGCGCACTCAGCCACGAGCCGACGGCCCATCCGTTCGTGTGCATTGGTGCGAGCGCGTTGGGATGGCGGAGCGCGAGAGGCGCGGCGGCCGAGCCGTAGCCGGCCTGCTGGCGCAGCCGGTCGGGCCAGTTCGACCGCGGCTCGTGCCAGACCGTTGATGCCGGTTCGTAGCGGCAACGCCACCCTGCCTGATCGAGTCGCCAGACGAAGTCGACGTCCTCGCCGAAGCGCAACGCCGGGTCGAAACCGCCGACCGCATCGAGTGCATCGGCGCGTACAACGATCGCGGCGGCAGGGACGTAGCCGACACGTGTGCCGGCCCGAATGCGGGCAGGTTCGTTGCCGAGGTCGAGCGGGGAGCCTGGCTCGCCGACGACGCGCGGGGCGACCAGTGCGACGCGCGGGTCGTCGAAGTGCGGCAAGAGTGACGTCAGCCAACATCCGATGCCCACGTCGGCCAGCAGATCGACGTCGGCGTCGACGAATGCCACCAGCGGTGTCGTCGCAAGAGCGCGTCCGGCGTTGCGGGCGGCGCCAGGGCCGCTGTTGGCGTCGAGCCGGATCGTCGCCCCTGCGATCGGGGGCGTGGAACCATCGTCGACGACCACTCGCCCGTCGGTCGCCGCGACGCCACCGAGTTGCGGGGTGATGACCGTGACGTCGTCGACGGTGAACACACTCGTGGCATTGGGAGGGTTTCTGGGATGGATTGCGCCAGCATCGAGGAGCCGATCGGTCAGCGTCGACGAGGCGACGTCGGCTCCCTGCTCGATCTGCTCGGCAATCCGTGCGCCGGGTGCGGTCAGACGGAAGATCTTGAGCGGAGACCCAGCGACGACGACGGCGCCGGTGCGCTCCCAGGTGCCGTCCATGGCAAAGTGCATCTCAGCTCGAGTGTTCGGAATCTGTTGATCCGAGGCGGGCAGCGGCGACTTGGACGCGGACGTTGCCGATGGGCGTGGGGTCGATCGGCCGCCAGGCCTCGATGGCATGGACGAGGTCGTTCACGAAGCTGACGATGAACTGGTCGCCTTCGGTCCCCGACGCTCCGGCTGGATCGCCGAGCACGCCGGACGGACTGACTGCCCGTACGCCGTGCGCCCGCAACTCGTCGATGTCGGCATCGACACCACGTGCTGCGAGTTCGAGTCGGACCAGGCCCGGATCGATTGCCAACATGAGCGAGGTTTCGATCCGCCCAGCATGCAGGTCTTGTGGGCCGCCGTCGGCGCGTCGCGGCCACTTCGGCCACCAGGACAGAACGTGTCGACCTTCTGATCGAAGGGTGCGCGTCGCCGCCTCGACCGCAGCCGAATTGCCGCCATGCCCATTAACGAAAACGATGCCAGCAGCCCAGTCGGCACTGCGACCGAGTTCGAGCACGACCTGCGTCATCACCTCGGTGCCAATCGACAGCGTGCCGGGAAAACCGGCGTGCTCGCCAGATGCGGTAACGGTGAGCGACGGCCCAACCATTAATCCGTTGGTCAGGTGCGTGGCTCGCTGGATGATCTCTTCTGCGATCAAGGTGTCGGTTGACATCGGAAGGTGCGGACCGTGCTGTTCGGTCGAGCCGACGGGAATCAAAACGATCGGGGTGCGGGTGCCGTCTTCGAACACGGGGTTGTCGACGAGCGTCTGCACCTCGTTCCATGTCGCCTCACCCAATCGCACCAGACCATCATGCCGAAGATCAGGCCGTTCCGTTACATCTGGGTGGGAGACGGGTGGGCCTCGTTCGATCTGGCCGTTGGCTGTGGCGACCGTTCGTCGGTGACCGGGTGCTGATCGCAGGCTGCGCGGCGAAGCCGGTCAGGCTGCGGTGTGCTTGCGGCGTTCGCGGAGCCAGCGGATCAGTTCGATCAGACCGGTGATGCTGAGCGCAGTAGCGAAAGCCAGCCAGAAGGCGAGCGTGTGATTGTTTTCGAATGTCTGCCCGAAAAGGTAGCCGAGTAACCCGGCGTAGGACGCCCAGATGGTGGTTGCCAAAGCGATCCAGGCGACGAACCACATGCGAGGCTGTGAGGTCACGCCCGATGAGACCGTCAAGATGGTGCGGCCACCCGGAATGAAGCGAGCGGTGATCAACAGCATTCCACCGCGTTTGCGGATCTGACGACCTGCACTGTCGAGCCGTACCTGGCGCGACGCCTTGCGAGCCGCCCACCGCTGCACTGTTCCCTTGAACTTGTCGCCGATCGTGTAGGCCAGGTTGTCGCCGATGAACGCACCGAATGCGCCGGCAAAGATCACGAGGGCGAGGCTCTGGTTGCCCTGTCCGGCAGCCACGCCGCCGATGATCACCGTGGTCTCACTCGGCACCACCGGAATGACGGAGTCGAGCAGGGCGATGGCGAAGATCACCAGCAGGAACCACCAGTTCGACGAGAACTCGTCGAGTTTGTCCGTGAGATCAGTGACGATGTTGGCCAACATTCCGGTGGGACGCTATCCCTCGGACACTGGTTCGTTCTCGACACTTGGGGTCAGGGGGTTCCGCTCGCGGCAGGAGCGGACTGGCCGCGCCACCGGCAACTTGCCTATTTCGGTCCTGTCAGGAGGCGTTGCTCAGGCAGCGGGGCGGAGGTCGCTGAAGGTGGTGCCGTGGGGTGGTGCTGGGAGGTCGGCGAGTTCTGGGTGTTTGGTGACCCATTGGTTCCAGGTGTGTCTGGGGTGCCGGGAGCGTTGCCGGGCGGGGTGTTGGGGTTCGGCCCATTGGGGGTCGGGTGCGTTCAAGGGTTTGATGACGGTGCCGTTGGGTGTGATGAGGTGGATTCGGCCGTGGCGGTCGCGGCGGCCGTGCAGTTGTTTGGTGTGTTTGTGTCGGTCGTGTGGTCCGCAGAGTGGCATCGAGTTGGCTTGGTTGGTTTCGCCGCTGTTGATCCAGGGTTCGATGTGGTCGACGTCGCAGAATTCGGCGGGGATGTCGCAGCCGCGGTAGCCGCATTGGA
>CAWUXP010000282.1:0-2791 GCA_963926495.1 Candidatus Ilumatobacter herschelensis | reverse complement strand
GACCCTCACGGCCCGGCTGTACCCGTACAGCTTCTCGTACGGACCGTCTGAAGAGATGTTCTGTCGCGTCATGAGCGGAGTGTTTCACGCCCGCGGCTTGGGCAACGCCAATCACCTGACGACGGCCCGCGGCATCACCATCACAGAGTTGCGAAAGGGGCCTGACCCCATACGCAACTATTTGACGGAGAGCCGGTAGCTGAAGGAGTGCTTGCCGGTGGTCACGCGGTACTGCTCGAGGATGTCGGGGCCACAGCTGGCTGTTCCGACGCCGCGATGTGCGACGTCGGCGTGAACGACGAGCGTCTTGCGGGGCTTGATGTCGGTCTCGTGCCCGGCAGCGAACAAGTCATGCGCGGTGAACCGTGTTGCAGAGACATGCATCGTGGTCGGCTGCAAGACATCGAGTCGGATGGCCTCGCCGCTGCCTGACTTCACGAACTCAAACCAGCGGCAATCGGTCCGCAGGCCGAACTCCTGAGGCACGAGGTACGGCGCGTCGTCGATGCCCGATTCCCACGTGCCGACCATGGCACCGCGGTTGCGGTCGGGGTAGTTCTCCAGTTGGCCACGGCCGAACCAACGGGTCTGATCGAAGCCCGCTTTCAGTTGGTAGGTCACCCCGACGCGGCCGAGATCGTTGAGTGCCTCAGGCACGTTGACGGTGTGGTGGTGCACTTCGGAACCGTCGTCGAGCACCTCGACGCGATGATCATGGGCGACGAGTTCGTCTGCTGGCTTGGTGTCAACGCCAGCGACCTGCCACGCCTGCAAGCTCGTCCCGCCAATGCCATACATCTCATGGAGTTGGGGCATCAGCTTGTAGCCATCGTTGTCCGTCGACGCGCGGAAGATCGAGAGTTCGATCGGCGCGGCGAGCAGCTTCGAGACGGCGCTCGCAGGGGTCCGTAGCGCGTTGCGCTGGGGCTTGGGCTGGTGCTGGGGCTTGGTGATCTTCGCCTGCTTCGCAGCCTTCAGCTGCACCTGGTCGCGTGCGACGACATGACCGGCCGGCGCCCACGCGGTTGCCGCGCTTTGGGCAAACGTGACGGTGAGGTGAGCGTCAGGGTCGGTCGGGGCAACGCAGGGCATGAGCAGTTTCACCGACTGGCCCGGGGGGACCGTCGGCACCTTGAGGGTGCCGGAACCGCGGACGCTGCCGCCCACGTTCAGTTCCCAGGTGGCAGTGAGGTCATCGAGGGTGGTGAAGCTGCGCCGGTTCGAAATGACGAGGTTCGCACCCTTCTTCTCCATCGTCGCCGGGCGGTACACCCACTCGACTTCCTGGATGCCGGGGTGCGGAACAAGGTCGGCGGACATCAGGCCGTCGGCAACGAAGTTGCCATCGTGGATTGGCTCACCGAATTGGCCGCCGTAGGCGAAGCCCTTCTTGCCGTTCGGCAACGTGGTGTACAGGCCGTGGTCCTTCCACTCCCAGATGAAGCCGCCCTGCAGGCCGGGCGTGGCGAGGATCGTGTCCCAGTAGTCGGCGAGCGAGCCGTTCGAGTTGCCCATGGCATGGCTGTATTCGCACATGATGAATGGGCGGTCACCGACGTAGGCAGCGGTGGCTTCGTGGGTCGGGTACATCGGGCAGACGACATCGCTTGCGTGGCGGCCACCATCGAGCCAGCCGTCGTGAAACGAGGCCGGTTCGTAGTGCAGCGGGCGAGTGGGGTCGGTGGAGCGAATCCAGCCGGCCTGAGCGTCATGGTTGCCGCCGTAGCCAGCCTCGTTGCCAAGCGACCACATGACGACGCTGGCGTGGTTCCGGTCGCGCTCGACCATCCGTGCCGCGCGGGCCACCCAGGTCGTCCGCCACGCCGGGTCATTGCACAAGCTCGTGTTGTAGGCGTGGGCTTCAAGGTTGGCTTCATCGACGACGTACATGCCGATCTCGTCGCACAGGTCGAGCAGGCGAGGGTCGTTCGGATAGTGGGCACAACGCACAGCGGTGATGTTGTGGCGACGCATCGCGAGCAAATCGTCGCGGATGTTGTCGATCGTGAGTGCTTTACCGCGGGTCGGGTGGTGGTCGTGGCGGTTGACGCCGAAGATCCAGGCTGGCTTCCCGTTGATCAACAGTTCGTTGCCACTGATGACGATCGAGCGGAAACCGATGATCTGGGCGTGCGCCTCGGCCACCTCGCCGACTGGGTTGATCAGCTCGACGATCACGCGGTAGCGCGAGGGTGATTCGGCCGACCACGGCGCGATGCCGGGCAGCGTAAAGCTGGCCTCGGTTTTGTGCCCGAAGAAACCCATCGGTCGGTAGAAGCTGTGCGGCACTTTCCGGGTGATCGGCTTGGAGAGCTGCTTGCCCTTGAGCGTCTCGATACGCGTCGTGACCTTCCAGCCCTCGGTCGGTGCGGTGAATCCGCCGACGCTGGTGGTGACGGCGAGCGTGCCGCTGCCGTCGACGTGGTTGTAACCGGCGTCGCAGATCAGGTTGTCGATGTGGGTGGCGCCGCGGGCTTCGACAAACACCTCACGGTGCAGGCCGCCCATCCACCATTGGTCTTGATCTTCGACGTAGCTCTGCGCGCTCCACTTGCTGACGACAATCGTGAGGTCGTTGTCGCCGCGCTCCACGAACTTGGAAATGTCGTATTCGCTCGCCAATCGGCTGTCGGTGCCGTAGCCGACCCACCGGCCGTTGACGTAGAGGACGTGGGTGCTCTCGGCGCCACCGATGTGCAGCACGATCTGTCGGCCGTCCCAGCTGTTCGGCACCTTAAAGGGACGGCGGTAGACACCCGTCGGGTTCTTCTCGGGAAGCGACGGCGGCGGC
>CAWUXP010000281.1:0-8761 GCA_963926495.1 Candidatus Ilumatobacter herschelensis | reverse complement strand
CCGCTTCGGTGACGACATCAAGATCTACGGCCCCGACAACGTCGAGTTGCGCGGCGGCGTGTTCAGCTTCACATTCCGCGACCTCCACCCGCACGACGTCAGCCAGGTTCTCGACGAGCGCAACGTGTGTGTGCGGGCCGGCCACCACTGCGCCAAGCCGCTAATGCAGAGCCTCGGCGTCAACGCAACAACGCGCGCCAGCATCTATCTGTACAACGACACCGCCGACATCGACGCTCTTGCCGATGGCCTCGATAACGCAACCGATATCTTCGGTCTCTGAGCCGATCTGCTTCCGGGAGAAACCACCATGCCAGCACTCGATGACCTCTACCGAGAGATTATTCTCGATCATTACCGCACACCGCGCAACCGTGGCGAGCTTGATCCACCGGCCATCAAGGCCGAGGGGCACAACCCGCTCTGCGGCGACGAGATCACCGTTTACCTCTCAATGTCGGGTGAAGGCGACGACGCCGTCATCGAAGACATCAAGATCGGCGGTCAGGGCTGCTCGATTTCGCAAGCGTCGGCATCGATGATGACTCAGTCAATGAAAGGCAAGACTGTCGCCGAGAACCGTGCTCTGGCCCGCCGCTTCAAGTCGCTGATGGGCATTGAAGGCATCGAGCCACAATCCGGCGACGACGCCATCGATCTCGGTGACCTCGAAGCTCTCGAGGGTGTCATGAAGTTCCCGGTCCGCATTAAATGCGCCGTACTCGGTTGGAACACGTTCTTGCAGGCCCTCGACACCGGCGGCGGCACGATCTCCACCGAATAAGTGCGTATGGGGTCAGGCCCCTTTCGCAACTCTGTGACACCCCAGGACCAAAATTGAGGCATGCCTCGGCCTCATCGACCTGACCTGCACGGCGCTTGGTACCACGTCATCAACCGTGGAGCCGACCGCCAAGACGTCTTTAGTTGTGACGCCGACTTCGCCTACTTCGAGACGCTGATGGCCGACGCTGTGGCTACCCACGGCATCCAGATCCATGCGTACTCGTTAATGGACAATCACTTCCATCAGCTGATGCATTGTCCAGAAGGCGGTTTGTCTGCTGCGATGAAAGACATCCAGTCGGTCTACGTGGGGTCGTACAACCATCACCACGAGCGGACCGGGCCAATGTTCGAAGGACGCTTCACTTCCCGCCTCGTCGACGGGTCAGCGGCGCTCCACCTCACCGGGCGTTACATCCATCGAAATCCGCTCGACATCGTTCCGAGCCATTCGTTGGCGCACTATCGGTGGTCGAGTTTTCGGCACTACGCCTCCGGATCTGTTGCTCCGAATTGGCTCACGACCAGCGAACTGGACGGGCAGTTCCAGAATCATTCTGCCTATGAGCGTTACGTGCTCACGAGCCACCCGAGCGACGAGCAGGCTGAGCGGCTCGGCAGCCCTGCAGCGCTTGGCCGGTTGGATGCATTGGACGAACACGTCGCCGCGATCTGTGGGGTTGCGTTGGACAACCTCCGACTCCGCAACCTCGACAACACTGCCCGATTACTGGCAATCACGCTCGCCGTCGAGGTCCGAATACTCGGATCAGATGATCTCGCTGTGCACTACAACCTGGGCAGCGCCGGTTCGGTGCGAGCAACAGCCCGTCGAGGCCGTGTGCGACTCGCCGACGACCTCGCGTTCGCGTCGCTGCGACACGCTGTACTCAACGGCCGATTCGACAGAGTTGCGAAAGGGGCCTGACCCCATGCGTAACTACTTGCGAAGATCGGTGACTATTCCGCCGCTGGCGCGAACAAGTTCGTTCGGTTCAATGGCAAAAACGTCATGCCAGGTCCCCGCCGCGGCCCAGACCTCGTCGTAGGCAAGCAGGTCGGGATCGACGAAAACCCGCAGCGGATTCGTGTGGCCAAACGGCGGCACGCCGCCAATCGGATAGCCCGTGCTCATTCGAACGGCATCAGCGTCGACTCGCTTGCACTTCGCTGCACCAGCAGCGGCTGCCAACAACTTCTCGTTCAGTTGGTTCTTGCCGCTGACGTAGGCCAGGACCAGCTCGAGTTCGTCGGCATCTGACGCCACGCCAAAGATCAGACTCTTCACGATCTGACCAACATCGACGCCGATTGCATCAGCGGCATCTTGCGCCGTCTTCGCGCCCTGTGAGAAGTGCCGCGGAGCCACGTCAACGCCAAGTCCTCGCCCGGCCTCGATCACCCGGATGACGTTGCGGTGCGGTGCTTCACTCATCCGCGGAAACGGTAGCGGGACCAGCAGCGGCGAGGAACACCACGCCGATCACACAGAGACCAGCAGCAACGCTGTACGGCAACCGATACGAACCCGAAACGTCGTACAACCAGCCGAGTAGCAGCGGTCCACCAGCAACTCCGATAATCGCGATGAACTGTGACCGGCTGTAGATTTTCGGATAATCGGCGACTCCGAAGCGTTCGGCGAGAAGCAGCGGCTGCAGCATCAGCAGGTTGCCGATCGTCAGACCGAACAGAATGATCGACACAAAGATGAGCGGTGTCGATGTGGCGAAGGCAAGAGCAACGAGTGCCACACACTGCACTGCGGCGAGCACGACGGTTAGCTTCGCCATCTCAATCACCTGCACCGCGCGACCACCGATCAGACGGGCGATCACCGACGTGGCGGCGAGGGCCGTCACAGCGAATCTGGCCGTGGAGGGATCGGTTCGGCCTTCGACGAGCTTCACCAACTGTTGGATGCCACCCACCTGCGATCCGAGCGCGAGAACATAACCAATGGTGATTGCTCTGTAAAACCGGGTCTGCACGGCTTCTTCGAACGGAGTCCCCGGGAGCACATCGATGGCCTGGCCGACCGTGCGTCGAGCCCCGTCAGGTGACCATCCGGCAGCAATCGGGTCGGGTTTTACGAGGAACCAAGTGATCGGAACGACGCCGATGACGAACAGCAAACCAAGCCACGGCGTCGTTGCTGCGAGGCCATCTTCGTCGATGAAGCGCTTCACGAACGGAGTGATGATGATGCCACCAGCCGACAGGCCAGTCGATGCGACCGACAGCGCGACGGCCCGCTTCTGATGGAACCAGCGCGTCACGATGGTGGTCGTCGACACCAACCCGGCTCCGGCATATCCGAGTGCGAACACCGCATACACGAGGAACAGCTGCCATTGGGTCTCGACCTGACCGAGCAGTGCCAACGCGCCACCTGCGACCACACCACCGCCCATGATCACGTAACGCGCGTCGTACGCGGCGATCAGTCGAGCGACCCACAGGCCAGCGACGCCACCGACGACGAAAAACACGGTGACACCGAACGAGATAGATCCGAGCGACCAGCCACGTTCGTTGCTGAACGCATTGAGGTAGACGGCCAGACCGTAGAACGCGAACCCAGAGTTGACCATGAGCACGATGAAGCAGCCAACAACGACCCACCATCCCGGGAATCGACCGTTGCTGGCAGCCTCGCCAGCTTTCACCTCAACTGACGAGGTCATCGATGTCGGCCGCAAGCCGACGGTCCTTGTCTGTGACGGTGTTCCCTGCGTCATGGGTCGTCAGCACGATGCTGACCCGGTTGTACACGTTCGACCACTCGGGATGATGAGCTTGTGTCTCGGCAAGCAAAGCCACCCGAGTCATAAACGCGAACGCCTCAGAGAAGTCGCCGAACTCGAAGTCACGCTCGAGTCGGCCGCCAGATTCACGCCAGTGCATGTTGCGACCGTAACGAAGTGAGTTCGTTGCAACGTTGCTGGCCGGTCGACAGGGAAAAATCGGCTGCCTTCCGAAACCAGTTTGATCAGTGCTTTTTGCGGAAAAGTCGCTTGAAGATTCCGGGCCGCTGTTGGGCCGCCGCTCGCTCAGCCTCAACTTCGGCCTTCACATCGGCGCCGATCGAATTGAGGATGCTCTCTGCTGCATCAAGCACCGCAGCAGCAGACCCGTCGTCGAGGCTTTTGGGCTCTGGCGGAGTCGGCGGAACGACGAGCGTGCCGTGCGTCCATGCGGCATCGGCGAGGCGTCGCTCGTAACCAGAGCAGTTCTCCGGACATCGCCACGGAGCATCGGGAGCCAGGTCGATGTTGCACTTTCTGACCGTGTCACCGTTCGGATACGACCGACTTTCGAAGTTCTTGCACTCGGTCCGCATGGGCATGAAATAAGGTTAGAGCGTCCACCGCAAAGAGATTCGACATGTGGGACCGTTTGATGAAATCGCATGTAACCGAGAGAGCAAACGGATGGCGCCGGGGAGTGAAGAGGGACCGTCAGCGAGGAACGAGCTGTCGCAGCCCGATCAATCACCGGTGACAGGACCCGAGCGCGGTCAACGCGCCGAACAGCGGTCAGCCGATCGACCCCTCCATGTGGAGTTCGATAAGTCGGCTCCATTCGACCGCATACTCGATCGGGAGCATCTTGGTGATCGGTTCGATAAAGCCGTTGACAATCAGGCCCATTGCCTGCTCCTCGGAAAGACCGCGCGACATGAGGTAGAACAACTGCTCGTCGGCGATCTTGCAGACGGTGACCTCGTGACCAATCTGCGCGTCGGATTCGCCGATCTCCATACTTGGGAACGTCCTGCACACCGAGTGCTCATCGACGATGAGGGCGTCACATTCGACATGACTTTTCGCACCGACCGCCCCTTCGTTGACACGCACGAGGTCGCGGTAGGTGGTGATGCCACCGTCCTTGCTGATCGACTTCGAGATGATCTTGGACGTCGTATTTGGGGCGGCATGCACCATTTTTGCACCGGTGTCTTGGTGCTGGCCCCTGCCGGCGTACCCGACCGACAGCACTTCACCGGTGGCACCATCGCCGACCAGGTAGACCGACGGGTACGTCATGGTGAGCTTGGAGCCGATGTTGCCATCGATCCATTCCATGTGGCCTCCGGCTTCGACTCGCGCCCGTTTCGTGACGAGGTTGTAGACATTTGGCGACCAATTCTGGATAGTCGTGTAGGTCACGCGAGCGCTTGGCTTCACGACGATTTCGACGACTGCTGAGTACAGCGAGTGCTTGGTATACACCGGCGCCGAGCAGCCTTCGATGTAGTGCACCTTTGAGCCTTCGTCAGCGATGATCAACGTGCGTTCGAACTGGCCAGCGCCTTCGGAGTTGATCCGGAAATGGGCTTGCAGCGGCATCTCGACTTCGACGCCCGGCGGGACATAAATAAACGAGCCGCCGGACCAAACCGAGGTGTTGAGTGCAGCGAACTTGTTGTCACCGGGCGCGATTATCGTGCCGAAGTGCTTCTGAACCAGGTGCGGATACTCGCGCAGGGCTGTGTCCATGTCACAAAACAGGACCCCCTGCTTCTGCAGGCTGTCGCGGTTCTTGCGGTAGACGACCTCCGACTCGTACTGAACCTCCGAGAGAGCATTCCACTCGGAGACCTGCTCTCCCTCGTCACCGAGGTAGTAGTAGATGTCCTGGAAATCGATATCAGGCATGTTGACCGCGAACCATTCGGCCATCGGCTTCTTATCGAACAAGCGGAGCGAACGGATGCGCATCTGGGTCATCCACTCTGGCTCGCCCTTCCACCAAGCGATCTGTTCGACGACACCGCGGTTGATGCCCTTCTCAGGCTCGAAGGCGTGCGGCACGGTGACGTGCCAGCTCAAGCTGCAGTGTCGTCAGCAGCGAACTCAGCGACGGGGACATCAATCTCGATGAAGATGCACTCGCCAGGACAAGCCTCGGCAGCGTGGACGACGGAGGCAATGTTGCGATTGCTGACCCAGGCGAGGCTGCCGGAGCCACCCGGATCATTCAACGACACACCGTCTTGAGCGACGTAGGCGATCCCATCTTCGAGCTGAACAAATACGTCAGGACAATGATCGATACAAATACCGTCCCCGGTACAGAGGTCCTGATCGATCCAAACTCGCATGACGTGACCGAACGGTAGCGCTGCGGGCCTACATTGGCTCGATCGTGAACGTAGACAATTCCAAGAACACTCGTCACATCAACCCTCCCACCGGCGCCCCGGTTGCACCTCGGCGGCCCCACGTTTGGGACCGGCCGACGGGGCCTGTCGAGGACCCATTTGCCTGGATGCTCGATGTCGATGATCAGGAGTTTCTCGACTATCTCGCCGCCGAGAACACCTACAGCGATGCCTACTTTGAACCGCACGCTGAGCTGATCGAGACGCTCTACTCTGAGATCAAATCACGGGTACAGGAATCCGACATGTCGACGCCGGTACGCAACGGCGACTGGTGGTACGTGACCCGGACCGAAGAAGGCCTGAGCTATCCAGTCCACCATCGCGGGCCGACAATCGACACCGCGACAGAAGTCATCCTGTTCGACGAGAACATCGAATCTGTCGGCCACGAATACTTCGATCTCGGCGCGCTCGATGCGTCCCACGACCACAGGTCGTTTGCGTGGTCGGTCGACACAGCGGGCGATGAGCGATATCAAATGCGGATCCGCACGTTTGCCGACGACGGAACATTCCTCGACAGCAACGAAACCATCGACGGGGTAGCAAACGCCGGCACCGCGTGGTCGACCGACGGATCGTGGCTCTTCTACGTCCGCCCAGATGACCAGGAGCGACCGTTTCAGGTCTGGCGCCACCGTGTCGGCGATCTCATGACCGATGCAGACGAATTGATCTTCGAGGAACTTGACGAACGATTTTTCGTTGCGATTGGCGAGACCCGTTCCAACGAATGGATCGTCATCCACTCTGCGAGCAAGACGAGTGCGGAGGTTCGTCTCGCTCCGTCAGACCTCTCGACGCCGTTCACGGTCGTCCGTCCACGTCGTGATGGCATCGAGTATCAGGTTGACCACTGGGGCGACCGCTTCGTGATGACGACCAATGACGCAGCTGTTGACTTTCGTGTGCTCACGGCGCCGCTCGACTCCGACTGGTCCTCTGCCGACGCCTGGTCCGAGTTGATTGCACACATCCCCGGCTTGCGGATCAGCGGCGTCGAGGCATTCGCAGGACACATCGTTGTACACGAGTGGGCCGAGGCTCAACCTCGGCTGCGCATTCTCTTCCGCGACGATGCACTCCCAGAACGAACCGTCGAACTCGGTGTTGCACCGCACGACGTCGACCTCAGCTCAAACCCGGAGTGGGACTCTGACACCATCAGGTTCGCGACCACCTCGATGGTCATGCCACCGTCACTCTTTGAGGAACACGTTGCGACCAGCGAACGGGTGCTGCTTCGTCAACTTCCGACACCCAACGTCGATCTCGAGCAGTACGTCACGCGACGCCTGTGGGCGCCGAGTGGAGGCGACGATCCTGTCCTCGTGCCGCTCGACATTGTGCATCACGTCGACACGCCGCTTGACGGCACGGCTGCGACGGTCCTGTACGGCTACGGCTCGTACGAAGCATCGATGGCACCGTGGTTCTCGATCGCACGCATCTCGCTCCTTGATCGTGGCATGGTGTTTGCCCTCGCCCATCCCCGTGGCGGCGGGGAACTCGGCCGTCAGTGGTATCTCGATGGCAAACTACTCAACAAGCAGCACACGTTCGACGACATGATTGCCTGCAGCGAGCATCTCGTCGAAGCCAAGATCACCGCTCCTGATCGCCTAGCAATCCGGGGCGGCTCAGCCGGTGGCCTTCTGGTTGGCGCGTGCATGACACAAAGACCGGATCTCTACGCGAGCGTCGTGGCTGAGGTCCCGTTTGTCGACATCGTGTCGACAATGAGCGACCCAACACTGCCCCTCACCGTGACCGAATGGGAAGAGTGGGGCGACCCTCGCTCCGAACCGTTCGCATCGGTTATGGCTGGCTATTCCCCGTACGACAACACTGTTGCGGCCGATTACCCGGCCTTGTACGCCACCGCCGGGTTGAACGATCCGCGTGTGAGCGTCCACGAACCAGCCAAGTGGGTGGCGCGTCTCCGTGAGGTCGCAACTGGCACCGCACCGGTCGTCTTCCGAGTCGAGATGGGTGCAGGCCATGGAGGCCCGACCGGCAGGTACGAGGCATGGCGTGACGAAGCGCGCACGCTCGCATTTCTGCTCGCCACCGTCTAGTTCACGTCGGACGAGATCAGGACCGTCGGGATCAGGACGGCCCTACGTCAGCGCAAGGCTGGCCACAACAATCAGCGCAGCGTTGCGAACGAGATGACCAGGGCCAAGCGGCTTCGCTGACCACGCTCCGAAGCACGCACACGACGGATGCTGCCCCTCGCGTAGCCGAATCGCCAGCAGCGCGGTGAACACGAGCAGAATGCTGAGCGCAGCAAGCGCAGCCGGCCTTCTCGCAACCTGGACAACGAGGGCCGCACCGACGACGATTTCGACCCACGGCACAAACGGGATGACCCAGCGCGGCGCACCCAGGCCTCCAGCTTGGACTGGCCAGTCGGGGCCTGCTGCAATCTTTGAACCACCCGCAACGAGGAAGACGATGCCTAAGACGATCGAGGCGATCGTGCCGATCACGTCAACCGCCAACGTGGATGGTCTGTCCTTCGCGCGCCGCGAAGACTTCGACGCCCAACTCGCGACCGCACCGCTGTGCCTCCGCAGCCAGCACATCGATCATCGCGTCGTCGTGGGTTGGGTCGTGATGGAACAGTGCGAGTTGTTTTGCCCCGGCATGCGCTGCGACCCAGACCGCGTACTCGATCGTGCAGTGGCCCCAGTCGGACTTCCGAGCAAACTCACTCGGCGTGTACTGCGCGTCATGGATGATCAAGTCAGCGCCGCGACAGAGTTCGAGGGCACCGTCACTAATGCCAAGCGATCCGTCGAC
>CAWUXP010000280.1:0-3358 GCA_963926495.1 Candidatus Ilumatobacter herschelensis | reverse complement strand
ACCGGTCAAGCGTGGCCCGTACGGGGGAGTGGTCGGCTACATCGACTGGTCGGGCAACCTCGACACGGCAATCGCTATTCGCACCATGTTCATCACCGGCGATGGCAAGACCGCAAGCCTGCAGGCAGGTGCCGGTGTCGTTGCCGACTCAGTGCCCGAGGAGGAAGACCTCGAATGCCGCAACAAGGCAGCCGCACTGCTTGCAGCGATCCCTGGGGCGCGCCGTATGACCAAAGCGCGCAACGCAGCCGGCACCCAGGCGTGACCGCTACAGCGTGAGGGCGATCAGGAAGATGAAGCTGAGCCCGACGAACATCAACGTGAAAAAGGTGGCGGCAGCGATGAGGATCGGAAAGCTTGTGATCGCCTTCAACGCGAGCCCGAGCGACGTGAACTGATCGACGCGGTTGCCGATTGCGCCCTTGAGTGTGAAGAACTCGCGGGAGATTGCGACGACACCCTCCCCTTCGCGACCGTCGGTCGACTCGACCGTTTCGATCACCGTGCGTTGGGTTTGACGATCGCCACCAATCAGCGTGCGCACCTCGGTGAACAACGTGTCGGCGTCTTTCTTCACGGACCGCAGGCGCATGATGGCGAGGCCGACGCTGCCGACTGCCAGAACGGCGAAGGCTCCACCGAGCACAATCCAGACCTTCTCGATGCCGCCGTCGAGCGCAGCGAGGCCCAGCAGGAAGCCGCCGACAGCAAAGATCACGGCCATCATCATCACCCCGCCGGCGAGTCCAGCCGGATCACGGCAGACTGGAGGCATGGAGAACCCTGCCGACCTGCCGTTCATCGATGAGACCGCACGCGACCGCATCACGGTGACCGGCGACGACGCCCTCACCTACCTGCAGTCGCAGATCGCCCAGGAGATCCGAGACATTGCAGTCGGCGAAACCCGCTGGACGTTCGTGCTCGCACCAACCGGCAAGGTCGATGCGCTGGCGCGTATTGCGCGCACCGCCGAGACGACGTTCGTCCTCGACACCGACGCCGGCTTTGGCGAACTCCTTCTCGCACGCATCAATCGGTTCAAGATCCGCGTCAAGGCTGATACCGAGCTGACATTCGCCGAGTGCGATGTGCCGTCCGCAGCCCATGAGACCGCCCGAGTCGCAGCTGGCTGGCCGCGTATGGGCGCCGAGATCGTTCCCGGCGAAACCATCCCAGCGACCACCGGCGTCGTGCTGCTCGCGGTGAACTTCACCAAGGGCTGCTACCCGGGCCAGGAACTCGTCGAGCGGATGGACAGCCGCGGGGCTGACGCACCGAAGAGGCTGCGCATCCTTGACGTGGCTGCAGGGACGTCTGTCGGCGATGTGATCGACGATGTCGCCGAGATCACCAGCATCGATGGTGCCACTGCACTGGCGTACGTGAAGCGCAGCAGCGACCTCGGCCGCATCCCCGCCCACGCAGTCTGAGATTGCGTCAGGCAGCGGCGAGCGATCGTCGGATTGCCTGCACGTCGGGGTGCTGGCGGAGCCCGATCAACTCGGGTGAACCGTCGATCACGGAAGCCAGGCCAACTGGCGATGTGCCTGCTTCGGCAGCAGCCCGCAGCCAGCCGATTGCGGTGCCTTGGTCGCCAAGTGCGCCGGAGGCGCGTGCCACAGCCGAGGCGCTCAACGTGTTTGGGTTTCGTTCGAAGCTGCGCGCCGCGTAATGGGCTGCGTCTTCGAACCTGCCAAGAGAGATCAGCACGTTCGCGAGCAGATACTCGTTGGTTGGATCGCCAAATGGCGTGGGCTCGGGAAGCAGGTCGACGAGCGATGCAAGGTTGTTGGCGGGAATCGCGAGTGGCGCGGGCGCCGCGTCGGGCCGGGGATGACTGAGGGCTGCGATCAGCAAGCGTCGTGCCTTCGTTGGCTTGCCGGCTTCGAGGGCGTTGGCCGCGGCCGTCCACGGAGACACCGGCTCTTTCGACGACCCGAGCATTTGTAGTTGGGTGATCATCAAGAAGGCGATGAAGATGGCAAACCCTCGGAACTGGTCGGAGAAAAACATCAGTACGGCGGCGCTACCGGTCAGCGTGATCGAGAAGAGCAGCATCAACCGTTGGGCCCGGCCGGGTAGCAAGCGATCGAGGCCCTGTAACACGATGTTGCCGCCATCGAGCGGCAGAATCGGGATGAGGTTGAGCATGCCGATCGCCGGGCCGGCCCACCAGATTGCGAACGTCGCTGCCGAGTCGTTGAACGAGTTTTGATCGAGCGGGTTTGCTCCGAGTGCCAGCAGCACGGCGACGCTTGTGGCGATGTGAATACCAGGGCCGGCGAAGGAAATGACTGCATGTCCGGCGCGCGAAATCGGCCGAGTGGGCACATAGGAGGCGTAGCCGGCGAGGAAGCCGAGCGAGATCTCAGCATGCGCACCGTGGCGTCTGGCCGAGACAGCGTGGCCGAGTTCGTGGATCAGCGTGAAGACGGCGATCGCTCCAGCCAGCCACAAACCGAACTCGCTGCCGTAGATCACGATGATCAGCAGCATGAACATCACGAAACCGGGCTGCACATGCACCTTGAAGCCCAGCAGATTGAACATTGCAATAAGCCTACGGCTACGACGCGTTGGCCGAGCGACAGGCAGCGAGACCGGCAGCCGGTGAAACGGCGGTCACACCAAAATGGCAAGGTGGTTATCGATGAGTGGAACGCAAATGAACGTTGCAGTGCAAGACGGCGGACGACTGCAGCAGGCGGTGGCTACGGCGATCGCTGCTGGCAACACACCACAGTGCCCGGGATGAAGATGGGCGTGTGTGGCGAACACGGCGGTGATCCCCAGTCGATCCGGTTTTTCCATCAGGTTGGGTTCGACTACGTGTCGTGCTCGTCCTACTGCGTGCCAATCGCGCGGCTGGTCGCGGCCCACGCAGAGCTTGACGGTCAGCAATCCTGACAAAGCGCGGCGAGATCTCTGACCGTGGAGGCACAATGATTTTGTGCTGGTGCAATCGCTCATCGATCATTCGTTCGTCGCTGCCGAGGCAAGCGGTCGCAACAGGCTCGTCGACATCGATGTCGCAGCATGGCAATGGGTTGCACTGCTGGTAATCATCACCGCGATGCTGCTCGTCGACCTGCTGGTTGTACACAAAGAAGCACACGAGGTCGACACAAAGGAAGCGGCTATCGAATCGGTCGTCTGGATCAGCTGCGGCCTGGCGTTCACCGGCGTTATTTGGTGGTGGTTCGGCGGTGCCGCCAGTGGCGAGTACATCTCCGGCTTCCTGATCGAGAAGTCACTCAGCATCGACAACGTCTTCGTCTGGGCACTAATTTTGGGTTACTTCAAGGTGCCGATGAAGTACCAGCACCGAGTGCTGTTCTGGGGAATTTTTGGTGCG
>CAWUXP010000279.1:0-3793 GCA_963926495.1 Candidatus Ilumatobacter herschelensis | reverse complement strand
GATGTGAAACGATTGCGGATCGAACTGAGTGGCGAAGTCGATGATCGCCTCCTCGGTCAGGGTGACCGAGCCCAACTCGATCACCTGGCCGCTCGTGAAGTCCTCGAAGTGTGTGGTCGCCATCCGACGAGTCTGGCAAACCGCCGTCGCGCGTCACGGCCTGGGGTGCCTATTATTGGCCAAGGATCGGCCAGACTCGCTTGATGTCGTTCAAGGACACCACCACTGCCAAGCTCGAAACATTCGCTGCGAAGACGGTACCGAAGTTGCCCGCCAAGGTCGTTGCCAAGTTGGCAGGTACACCGCTCATGATCGACGGACGCACACTCGATCCCTACATCCAGCTTGCCGTCAACCAGTCGGCCGGTGGGCGGGCGATGTCGACCCTGACCCCGCAAGTCAGCCGAGCAGCTGCGCATGACGCATTCGCCGCGACGAACGGGGAACGTACATCGGGCGTCGCTGTGCGCGACCGCACCATTCCAGGGCCCGACGGCGACCTCGGTGTTCGGCTGTATCACCCGAGCGACGCCGCCGGCCTCCTCCCAGGTGTGCTGTTCATGCATCAGGGCGGTTGGGTGATTGGCGACCTCGACAGCTGCGACACTTTCTGTACACGCCTCGCTGCCGAGCTCGGTGCCGTCGTGGTCAGCCTCGACTATCGGCTCGCTCCCACGCACCAGATGCCTGCCCAACACCAGGACGCCGATGCCGCCTGGGCATGGCTGATCTCGAACACCGAAGGGCTCGGCATCGACCCTGACGGGCTCGTGATTTGCGGCGACTCGGCAGGTGGCCAAATGGCTGCGACGCTCTGCCAGCGCCTCCGCGACGCTGGGCAACCGCAGCCCGCCGTGCAAGCAATGATCTACCCGCTCACCGATGCAACAGCGACCGACGGCTCGATCGTCTCATGCGCCGACTCGTTCCCACTGTCGATCGACACGTTGGAGTGGTTCTTCTCTCAGGCGCTGCCCAACGGGTTCGATCGCTCCGACCCTGCGCTCAGCCCGGCACTCCACGAACGTCTCGGTGACGTTGCACCGGCCGTCATCGTTACCGCCGGTTTCGACCCGCTGCGCGATCAAGGCAATGCATACGCCGCTGCCCTGCGCGACGCCGGCGTCAACGTCATCGATCGCTGCGAAGACTCGATGTCGCACTCGTTCCTCGCGTTCGGCGGCCTGTCACCCGCCGCGCATGCAGCAATCGGCCGCGTCATCAGCGATATCAATTCACTGCTCTGACTGCCCCCTATTGACCCAGGCGGACCCAGGCGGACCCAGGGCGGGCTCAGGGGACGACGGTGGCGAAGGCGGCAATGATGTCCGCGACTTCGATGGCGTGGGTGTCTTCGTGCATCGAGTGGCCACCGCCAGCGAGCACGACCAGGCGAGCCTCAGGCATCTTGCGCTCGAGGTACTGACCGGAGCCTTGATACTCGGGGCGGTCATCGCCGCCGGCGAGCACGATGGTGGGCGTCGTGATGTCGGCCAGCCGATCCATCACGATGGCGTCGTGCTGGAGGTTCAGGTCGGTGACGTGCTCTGGAACACCGAACCGGTGGGCGTTGCGGCGTGAGCGGTCATTCCAGCCTGCACGCTTCTCTGGGTCACGGAAACCGGGCCCGGTATTGATTGCCACGACGCCACGCACTGCGTTCGGGCGAGTGGCCGCATGAGCCAGCGCCAGGTAGCCGCCAAGCGAATGGCCAACGAGGATCGCGCGGCCATCGAGACTGGCGAGTACGTCGTCGATGTCACCCAAGGCTGCGTCACGAGTGAATGCTTCGGGGTCGTCATCGGGGCACGGTGAGTCGCCGTGGCCGGGCAGGTCGATCGCAATCGTCTGATACCGATCTGCCAGCGCCTCGGCACAGGCGTCCCAACTGTGGGCCGAGGTTCCGAGCCCGTGAATGAAGACA
Organism: Candidatus Ilumatobacter herschelensis; assembly: GCA_963926495.1. GTDB lineage: Bacteria > Actinomycetota > Acidimicrobiia > Acidimicrobiales > Ilumatobacteraceae > Ilumatobacter_A > Ilumatobacter_A herschelensis. The sequence continues at coordinate 1,869 of CAWUXP010000279.1, read as the reverse complement.
ATGGGCACGCCGGCGCCTTCTGCTGGTCCGCGTCGAATCGTGTTGAGTTGCACGAGGAGAACGTAGCGACCGCCCTCCTCTACGCTCGGATCGGTGAGCACACTGCAGGAGACTTTCATCGACCACGACCCGGCATTGGCTGCGTCGATCACCGAGGCATTCGCCGCAGGCGGGTCAGGGTTGATGGCCGACTTCGGGCTCCGCATCGTCGCTGCCGAACCGGGCCGAGTGCGCTTCGAACTTGATGTCATCGAGCGCCTCACACATGGCGGCGGTGTACTGTCGGGGCAGGCGATCCTGGGATGCATGGACACCGGGATGGTGTTCGTGATGATGTCGCTGCGCCCCGACACTGATGCCAGCTTCACGACGGTGTCGCTCGGCACCAACTTCGAACGTGGCGTCCCGCAAGACGTCGGCACGGTCACGTTCGAGGCGTGGGCCACGAAGCCGGGCCGGTCGCTTGTGTTCGGGCAAATCGACCTCTTTCTGCCAAACGGCAAACGCGCTGCGTCAGCAACGACCACCTACATGTGGCTGTGATCTCGCTCACCCAAGCGAGCCCACAATAAGACTCGCTCACCGCTGTGCTGCTGCGGACGCGGAACTGGCGTTGGCGGGAGCCTCGATCTGCGAGACCGACATGGTCGGCCCAGTGGTGCGCCCGTTCCTCGGTCACCGAGTGCGATGACCTGTCCGAACTGCTTGCGCAGGCACGCGCAGACAAGTCCGTCACCTGTCATCAGGTGGCCTCGACGAACTCCACCCAGTTGCCGTCCGGGTCCTCGACCATGCCGATGCGGATGCCCGGCCGGATCTCTGAAGCCGGCACGACCACGTTGACGTCAGCGGCAGCACACTCCGCGAGAATCTCGTCGAGGTTCGAGACAATCAGGGTGAGGTACCTAAATCCGAGGCCACCGGCGATGCCGCCGGGTGTTGCGTGCGGCGGGGTCGCGGTGAGGTTGACCAACTTGATGACCGTGTCGCCGCACTGCAGACGATGCATCGTGCCGCCGCCACCGATTGGCATGGGCATGTCGCCGACGTGCTCAAGGCCAAGGATGCCGACATAGAACGCGAGCGAACGTTCGCTCTCTTGGATCACGATGCCGAGATCGATAGCGGACTTGGCGAGTTGTACGGGCATTCCTGGAAGCTACGCCATCAGTAACGCTGGGACACGTTGGTACTGTGAGTTCGCCGCTTCGAGAGCTGCAGCCACTTCGAGGAGCGCTCGATCGTTGCCGAATCGCGTCACCAGTTGCAGCCCAACGGGAAGGCCTGCGGAGGTGAACCCGGCCGGCAAAGACAGCGCTGGGCAACCGGTAGGGGTAATGACGCAGCAGGTCGTCATCCATTCGAGGTAGTCAGCCATCGCGACGCCAGCAATCTCCATCGGGAACTCGGTCTCAACGGGAAATGGTACGACCTGTGCAGCTGGCAGGGCGAGCACGTCGTATTCGTCAAAGAACTTCGTCATCTCAACGTGGAGCCGCGCGCGCAACGCTTCGGCCCGCAACACGTCGTCGATGGTGATCGACAGGCCGAACTCGATGTTGTCGACCACGGTGGCCTTCATCAGTGACCACCGATCACGGGGAACTGCTTGACCGAGTTGGCGGTAGCCCAGACCACGCAGGGTGCGGAAGATCTGCATTGCTCCCGACAGGTCTGGGGCTGCTTCGGTGAACGTCCCGCCGGCCGCCGTGATCTGCTCGGCTGCGGTGCGGCAGATATCGAGAACCTCGGCTTCAGCAGTGAACAATCCGAGGTTGCCGCCCCACGCCAGGCGCGCCGAGGTCGTTGTCGGCAGCGGAGCCCGGAAGGTCGCCGGGTCGTCAGCAAGCGACAGCGGGTCGTCGGCCC
>CAWUXP010000278.1:0-8506 GCA_963926495.1 Candidatus Ilumatobacter herschelensis | reverse complement strand
CCGGTTGAAGGGCAAGCTCGAAGCTGCCGGCGTCGAGATATTCATCGTCGGTAGCAACTCGCTCTACTGTGCTGGCCCCGATGGCGAACGCATCGAACTGATCAACGATCCGCTTGGCGAAATGGACGGCATGGCAGTTCTCTAGAACCTGCAGTTCGTCGGCGGGACTGTCACGCTCCGGTCAGACCAAAGTGTGACGTTCTTGTCACGCTCCGGTCAGACCAAAGTGTGACATCAGCTCGCCTGGCGGAGTGCTTGATGGACGCGGGTGTGGAGGCGTTCGAAGACTGGATCGGTATCGCGACGGACGCGTGCTCGACGGGCAATCTGTCGAATGCCGGCCGGCGAGACTTGGTGCCGCTCTGCGAGTTCAGCGGTGCTTGCCGCCCGGCGTTCGACCGCCACCACAATGGACAAGAGGCGAGCGGTGCGGATGTCATTGGGGATCAATTCACCGACAGTCTTCTCGATCTGGGCTGCAGAGATCCGCCGAACCGGCGGGAGGGTCGAGCGCTGCTCGGTATCGCTGGTGTGATCGGCGAGGACGAAGTTGAGGTAGTCGACTCCGCTCACTCGCGGCGAGATCTCGTCGGTCGTTAGCCAGGCCGGGCCGCGCCGCCTGCCGATATAGACGCCAAGGCTGGAATGGGCATACGCGGCCAACAACGAGGGTGCGACGAACGCCAGCGGGTTGCGCTCCACGTAGCGCGCCTCGATGATGAGGTGACGTTCGTCGAGAATCGGCACAGAGCCAAATCGGCCCTCGAACAGTGGACCGTGCCGCTGAGTCCGGATGTTGTACGCGGCTGCGTATTGGCCGGCGAGGAACTGGATGAATCCCGACAGCTCCCTGCTTGGGTCTCGAATCAAGAAGTGAAAATGGTTACTCATCAAGGCATACGCGTGGACTTCGACGTCGCACACCGCGACGGTTTCGCCGATCAAGTTCTCGAACAACGACTGGTCGCCACCGAGACTGAAGATGTCCTGCCCATCGGCTCCACGGTTGTACACGTGGTGCCAGGTGGTCTCGTCGAGGTATCTCGCTCGCTTGCTGTTCATAGGGCCATCATGAAGATGAGCTGTCACAGTGCCGAGCCGTCAACCCGATCGTGGACACAAAACTGTCACGCTTTGGTCAGACCGGAGTGTGACAGTTACGGGCGGTCGGTGGCGTTGCGTGCAACGTCGACGGTGGTAACCCAGAGCTTGCCGGTCGCGGTGCCCGCTGCTTTGGACGGGTGCGAGTCTTCGCAGGTGAGAGCGAACAGCCGGTTGCCATCGTCGCCGCCAAGCATGCAGGCATAGGTGTTGTCGTCAGTCGCCAGTTGATGCGTGATCGCACCGCCCGCAAGGACCCGCACGACCTGTTTACCAAGCGCGTCGGAGTACCAAATGCCGCCCTCGGCATCGACGGTGCACCCGTCGGGCGCTGTGCCCTCGACCTTCGCCCAGATGCGACGGTTGGTCAACGTGGCGTCATCGTTGATATCCCAGGCCGTGTACTGCCCGCCGAACGACTCGCCGACGATGAGCGTCTTGCCGTTGTCGACGATGACGGAGCCGTTCGGGAACATGAGATCGGTGGCGGCGATCTCGATTGAACCGTCGGCTCGGACGAGCGCCAACGAGGCCATGGCGAACTCGTCGCCGGCCTCCATGTCGAAGCCGAAATTGCCGACGTACGCATTGCCTCCTGCGTCCATGACTATGTCGTTGCAATGGCCCTTGGCCACGCCGCCCAGGTCGGCGTACTCGACGACAGAACCGTCCGATTCGACACACATCAGCTTGCGGTCGTACATCGACACGAACACCAATCGCCCGTCGGGTAGCCAGTCGAGTCCCGATGGACGGCCGTCGTACTCGACCTCGACCTCCCGAACTCCGTCGGCACCGACCGTGGAAATCGTCTGCTGGTAGAAGTCGCTGAACCAGAATTTGCCGTCGTGCCAACGCGGCCCCTCGCCGAAGTCGATACCGTCGATTACCAGTTCCCAGGTCATGCAGCCGACAGTACTTGGCTCCCTGGAATCGATTGGCGGTCAGAGGTCGGCGGTCAGAGATCGGCGGTCAGAAGTTGGATGGAACAACTGTGGCGTCGCTGGTCCCGGTCATCGGTGCAGTCTGGCACTGCCGTAGGGTCCGCTCCATGAAAATCGGCATCAACGGCTCCGGCCGCCTCGCAGCACCCGACCTCGACGCGATTGTCGCTGACATCGAACAAAGCGAATCTGATGGCTACGCCAGCTATTGGCTCGCACAGACAGCGCTCGCCGACTCGATTGCACTGCTTGGTATCGCAGGGCGAACGACGTCGGAAATCGAACTGGGCACGGCTGTCGTGCCGACCTGGACGCGTCACCCCGAGGTGATGGCTGCCGGGGCTCTCACAGCGCAGGCCGCGTCGAAAGGCCGTCTTGTGCTGGGTGTCGGGCTCGCTCACCAGACGACGGTCGAAGACCGGTGGGGGATGGCCTGGGAGCGCCCGGTCAAGCACATGTCCGAGTACCTCGCGATCCTCGAGTCGCTGCTGAACACGGGTACCGCTTCGCTCAAGGGCGAGGTCTGGTCACTCGACCAGCAGGCGGCATTGATGACCGACACGCCGCCTAAGGTGATGATCGCTGCGCTTGGCGAGCAGATGCTCAAGATCGCAGGCAAGCGGACTGACGGAACGATCCTCTGGTGTGTCGGCCCCAAGACGCTCGAAGCTCAGATCGTTCCGGTTATCAACGACGCTGCCGACAGCGCAGGTCGCCCCGCGCCTCGTGTCGTGTGCAGCCTTCCCGTCTGCGTCACCGATGACCCACAACCGACGCGCGACTTTGTCGGCCAGATGCTTGCCAGTTATGCCGCGCTGCCGTCGTACCGGGCGATGCTCGACATCGAAGGTGTGCACGGCGTTGAAGAGATTTCGCTGATCGGTGACGAAGCAACGGTCAACGCTGGCCTCGATGCAATCGCAGCAGCAGGCGCCACCGACTTCACTGCTGTGGTCATCCCCGACCGCGATGGCCCGACACGCTCACTGAACCTTCTGCAGGCCCGCACGAACTGACGGACTGTCACACTTTGGTCTGACCGGAGCGCGACCCGGAGCGCGATCCGGAGCGCGACCTGGAGCGCGATCCGGTCAGGCGTCGCGCATCGCGTCGATAAACGGCGCGAACCGTTCGAGGTCGGCCATCACGTCGTCACGTGGGCCTTGCGACAGCACGAACACCGCACGCTTCAGGCCTTGCTCAGCCAACGCCGTGAGCTTCTCTTCGCTGTCGGGCACGCCGAACATGCCGAGTTCGATCTCGGCTGGATCGCGCCCGATGTCTTCGCATGCTTTGACGACGTTGTCCCAACCGTCGATGCCGTGACGGCCACCGATCGGCATCCAGCCATCGCAGAACTCAGCGATGTGTGCTGCAGTCTTCGGGCCGGCGGCGCCTCCGAGGATGACGGGCGGGCCCGGCTTTTGTATCGGCTTGGGCCAGGCCCAGCTCGACTCGATCTGGACCTTGTCGCCGTCGAACGATGCTTCGTCCTGCGTCCACAGCGCCTTCATCGCCAAGATGTTCTCGCGCAGCAACTCACGGCGTTCGCCGTACGCGGTGCCGTGCTGTGCCATTTCTTCCTTGTTCCAGCCGTACCCGATTCCGAAGAGCATGCGGCCGTCGGACAGCGAGTCAACGCTGGCGACTTCCTTGGCCGTGTGGATCGGGTCGCGTTGGGCCACCAGGCAGATTCCGGTGCCGATCTTGATCGTGCTGGTCACCGATGCGCACGCCCCGAGCGTGACGAACGGGTCGTGTGTGCGCCAGTAGAACTCGGGTAGCGGGGGAGCGCCAGCGCGGCCGCCCCACGGTGTTGCTCGACTGGTCGGAATGTGGGAGTGCTCGGGGAACCAGAGCGATTCAAAGCCGTGGGCCTCGGCCTCTTTGGCCAGCTCGACGGGGTTGATCGTCTGGTCGGTCGGGAAGATAGTGACGCCGATGTCCATTGATCCAGGCTAGTGCGGCCAACGAACTCGCTCGCCGTCGGGGGAATTCACTCTTCGTTCACCCATCGACGGACTAATTGCGAGTCGGATGCGGTTGGGTAGATGCATGGCAACGAATGTCGACGCGGTCGCCGACCGATTCGCAAAGGTTCGGGCGCGTACTGAACGACTGGCGGCCCCGCTGTCGGCCGAAGATCAAGTCGTGCAGTCGATGCCCGACACGAGCCCGACGAAGTGGCATCGTGCGCACACCACCTGGTTTTTTGCCGAGTTTGCGCTGCACGCCGACGGCACAAGTGGCCGCGTGTGGGACCTACCCGAGTACCGCTTCCTCTATAACAGCTACTACGAGGCAGTCGGCGCTCGGCACCCGCGACCGCAACGCGGCCTCGTCACACGCCCTTCTGTTGCCGAGGTTTCCGACTATCGCGGCCACGTCGACAAGGAGATGCTCGAGCTGATCGCCGGTGGCCTCGACCCTGCAGTGGCTGAGGTCGTCGAGCTCGGCATGCATCACGAAGAGCAGCATCAGGAACTCCTGCTGATGGACATCAAACACGTCCTCGCAATGAACCCTGCCGTCGGGCCGGCGTATGCCGACCGGGTGCACGTTGCTGGCGCCGACCCGGGCCCGAGCAACTGGGTCGACTTCGACGGCGGTCTCGCGAACATCGGTGTCGATGTCGATGACGATGGTTTCTCTTTCGATAGCGAGGGCCCGAATCATCAGGTATTGCTGTATCCGTATGCGCTTACCGATCGCCTCGTGACCGCGGGGGAGTGGATCGACTTCATCTCCGACGGTGGCTACCAGCGACCTGAGCTGTGGAAGTCCGACGGCTGGTATCGCGCGCAATCTGAAGGGTGGCGGGCCCCCGAGTATTGGCGGCCCGACCCAGACCAGCCCGAGGCCTGGTGGGTGCACACACTGACCGGGTTGCGGTCGGTCGATGTACACGAGCCCGTTGTTCATGTCTCGCACTATGAAGCTGATGCTTTCGCCACATGGTCAAGCGCTCGCCTGCCGACGGAGTTCGAATGGGAAGCCGCTGCTGCCGTTTGTGACGTGGTCGGAAACGTCCTCGACGAGCAACGCGACGACTTCACCTTCCATCCCGAGGCTGCTGGGCCCGCTACAGGTGGCCTCCGCCAACTCTTCGGAGACTGCTGGGAATGGACGTCGTCGGCGTACCAGCCCTACCCCGGCTTCTCGATTGCCAACGGCGCGATCGGGGAATACAACGGCAAGTTCATGTCCGGCCAGCAGGTGCTGCGCGGCGGGTGCGTATTCACACCGCCCGGCCACACCAGGTCGACCTATCGCAACTTCTTCCACCCGCACACTCGCTGGCACGCCTCGGGCGTCCGGCTGGCCATCGATCGCCAGTGAGCCAGGCAACACCAGGCAGTCAGGAATCTCTTATGAACGAACCCTCCGAGACCACAATCTTCGACACCGAATCGATCGACGGTCGAGTCGATCCGAAAACCGAACTTCTGCGCGCCCTGCGAAGCCATCCGCGAACGGTGCCACCGCGCTGGCTATACGACGATCGCGGGAGTGAGCTGTACAGCCAGATCACCCAGCTGCCCGAGTACTACCAGACCGAAGCCGAACGCTCGATCCTCGAGGCCCACGCCACGATGATCGCCGAGATCACTGGTGCAACCACGGTGATCGAACTCGGGTCGGGCACCAGTGACAAGACACGCACGTTGCTCGATGCGTTTGTTGCGCACGGCTCGATTGAACGGTTCGCTCCGTTGGATGTGAGTGAAGCCACGCTGATTGAGGCTGTCCAGATGCTCGGTGAGCGTTACCCGGACCTCGAAGTGGCCCCCGTGGTCGGCGACTTCAATCGACATCTCCATCGCCTGCCGGGCGGCGGGACGAGGTTGGTCGCATTCCTTGGCGGCACGATCGGCAACTTCTACCAGGAGGAGCGGCGCGCCTTTCTTGGTGCGCTCTCCGACGTGCTCGAACCGGGTGACTGGCTGCTGCTCGGCGTCGACCTGGTGAAGCCGGTCGACCGGCTCGTCGATGCGTACAACGACAGCCAAGGCGTCACCGATGCGTTCATACGCAATGCGCTCACCGTGATCAACCGCGAGCTCGACGGCAATATCGACGTCGGCAACTTCGAGTACGTGCCGTTGTGGGACGGTCGCGAGGAACGCATCGACATGCGGCTCCGTGCGTGCGAACCCGAGCATGCCCGTATCGAAGCGCTCGACCTCGATCTCGACCTGGATGCTGGCGAAGAGCTACGCATCGAGATTTCAACCAAGTTCCGCAGGGAAAAGCTGCTCTCCGATCTCGCCGAGATGGGTTTCGCTGATGGTGAGTTCTTTACCGACGAGGTAGGCGATTTTGGCCTCGCCCTCGTTCGCCGTCAGGCGTAGAAATCAGGACGGGATCTGCGCACCGAGCCAGTCGGTGATGCCAGCGATGACTTCGGGCCACTCAGGCTCGTTCATGCATTCGTGGCGGAGGCCAGCCCACAACTTGCGCGTGACGTTCGGCAGTTCGCCGATTGGCTCTGATGCCGACGGCGGCACGAGCGTGTCGGCTGCGCCGTGCAGTATGTAGGTGGGCAGTGTGATCTTTTCGATTGCTGGCGAGGTCGCCTTCATTGCGGCGAGGATCTGGCGGCCGAGCGCGGCAGTCGAGCCGCCGACCCGGAGCGGGTCGTTGTCGTAGTTTTCCTGGACGTCGACGTCGCGTGACAGGACCGACCCGTCGAAGTCTGATTTCACGTAGAGTTTCGGGGCCACGCGGCTGAGCACGGGTATAGCCATGCGTTGCCAGCGTGGGATCTCGGCACTGAGCGCTGGAGCGCTCAGCACGGCGAGGTCGGGCTGAGCGCGATCGCTCACCAGGTACGCCGCTGCGATCAGGCCGCCCAGCGAGTGGCCCATCAAGACGACCGGAACCTCAAGTTCGCGCCGCTCGGCGAGGAGGTCAGCGACGTCGTCGACGTACTCGCTGAAGTTGTTGACGAAGGCGCGGCGGCCGCCGGACTTGCCGAAACCACGCTGGTCGTAGCCGAGCGTGTCGTAGCCAGCGACAGCGAGTGCCTCACCGACATGTTCGTAGCGGCCGGAGTGTTCCCCAATGCCGTGAACAAGCAGGATCGCTGCTTTTGGAGCGTCAGCAGCCCAGTGCCGTCGGAGCTGCTCGAGCCCGTCGCGTTTGGTACCGATGCTGACCGTCGCTGTGCTCACGGCAAACCAAGCTATCGGGAGGGTCCGGCGCTCGAAAATCACCGCTCGGCGGTGAGCTCCATCTCGATCCAATCGGACGTATCAAGCTGCTCGTTGCGCGGTCGGACCGGGCCTCGTGGGGCCGGCCGCACCACGTTGGCTAGCCGTTTCCACCTGGAGGGTCGGGCGGCCGCGGCTTGTTCGTGTGCTCGTTCCAAATCGACGCGCACCTGCTCGGCGATCGATCGGTTCGTCAGACGGAGGATCATCAGCAGCGCGACGTCCATTGCCGAGATGCGACCGTGGCAGGTCACGACGTGGCCAACTTCGACGATGCGTTCAGCTGATGCCGCGGACCCGAACTCGGCCAGCTTGGCGCCAGCCAGCCAATGTGTGGCCGCGGGTCTGTCGGCCAACAACCCGGCCGCAGCGACCACCACAGTGCCGGTTGAGCTGGCCGCCATCCACTGGCACGACGGCTCGACGCTCCGGAGCCAGGAGAGCAACGTCTCGTCATGTGCGGTTCGCTCGACCCCGATGCCACCGGGGACCAAGACGACGTCGGGCCGAGTGGTTTCCGCGAAGGTCTGTTCGACGTCTCGGCGCCCACGGATGCCGATAATTTCGCCACGCACGGCCCCGACACCGACGAGTTGACAATCAGCCAGGCCTGACTTGGTGAGTTGCCGAAAGGCGACTGTGAAGGCTTCGCATTCGTCGATCGAGACGCCGGAGAACAGCACGAGAGCCACCTGCACGGCAATAGCTTCCCACAGCCCGAAGTCGGAGGCTGTGGTTCCGTAGGGTCACTGCATGACTGCCGCCACACGTACCACCGCCCGCGACCGACTGTCCACGACGGGCGTCTGGTATTTCACCGATGGGATGTCCTCAGGGCAGGCCGCCGAGGCTGCTGGCCGCATCGAATCGCTCGGCTACTCAACCTTGTGGCTTCCTGACACAATCGGCCGTGACCCGTTCGCGCACATCGCGTGGCTTGCCGCGCAGACCACAACGCTGCAGTACGCCACCGGCATTGCCAACATCTTTCACCGTCACCCCGGGCCGATGAAGCAAGCAGCGAACACGCTCGCTGAGCAGACAGGCGGCCGATTTGTGCTGGGCCTCGGTGTGAGCCACGGCCCGATGGTCGCTGGGATCCGCGGCCTCGACTACTCCAAGCCGCTGACCAAAATGCGGGACTACCTGGCAGCAATGGAAACTCAGCCCTATCGCGGTATCGCACCCGAAGACGAGCCACTCGTTTTGCTCGCTGCGCTGGGCCCGAAGATGCTCGAACTGTCAGCA
>CAWUXP010000277.1:0-5674 GCA_963926495.1 Candidatus Ilumatobacter herschelensis | reverse complement strand
GCGCAACGGTCTCTTCGTCGTTCATGGCCATGCGCCTAAACGTTTCGCGGATGTCGCGGCCGGACCCGATCGGGTCGGGGTTGCCGTTCGGGCCTTCGGGGTTCACGTAGATGAGGCCCATCTGCACGGCGCCGAGCGGGGTCTCGAGCTCGCGGTCACCGCTGTAGCGCTGGTCGTCGAGCCACACGTTCTCGGGGCCCCAGTAGACGTCTTCTTCAGGTGCCCAGACGTCTTCACGACCGCCAGCGAATCCGAAGGTCTTGAAGCCCATTGACTCCATTGCGACGTTGCCGGTGAGGAGCATCAGGTCGGCCCAGGAGATCTTGCGGCCGTACTTCTTCTTGATCGGCTCGAGCAGTGCACGAGCCTTATCGAGGTTGCCGTTGTCGGGCCAGCTGTTTAGCGGAGCAAAACGCTGCTGGCCAGCGCCGCCACCACCGCGGCCGTCGTGGGTGCGGTAGGTGCCAGCTGAGTGCCAGGCCATGCGGACGAAGAAGGGGCCGTAGTGCCCGTAGTCGGCGGGCCAGAACTCTTTAGAATCGGTCATGAGCACGGTGAGATCGGCTTTGAGGGCAGCGAGGTCGAGGCTCTTAAACTCGGCGGCGTAGTCGAAGTCGTCACCCATCGGGTTCGAGTTCGCGGCGCCCTGATGCAGGATGTTCAGGTTGAGCTGGTTCGGCCACCAGTGCTGATTGGCCGAGCTGCCGGTTGCGGTGTGCGGGCTTTGCAGCACCGGGCACTTTGCCTCGTTTGTGTCACTCATGATTTGCTCCTTATTGCTCTTTCGGGATGGATGCGGGATGGATGCGGGATGGAAAGCTGATTGTTGTTCGGAGATGTTCAGGCTGGCTCGGCGATTGCGCTCGACGCAGCCTTGCGACATGTCGGGCACCGGCCCCAATAGATGACTTCGGCCTCGTCGATTTCGAAGCCATGCTCGTCGCTGGCGGTGAGGCAGGGGACCTCGCCTGTTGCGCAGTCGACGTCGAACATGGTTCGACAACTGCGGCAGATGAGGTGGTGGTGATTGTCGCCGACTCGGGTTTCGTAGCGTGCCGGTGAACCGGCTGGCTGGATCCGACGAACGAGGTTCTTGTCGACGAGCATGCCGAGCGAGTCATACACCGATTGGCGAGAGATCGAGCCGAGTTGCGAACGCACCTCGTCGCCCAACTGGTCGGCCGTGGCATGGGGGTGCTCGGCAACGACGCGCATGATCGCAAGCCGTTGAGCAGTGACCTGCACGCCGTGTTGGCGGAGAAGTTGGATCGCTGCGTCAGGCACAAGACCATTCAAGCACTAGTTTTGGACTCTGTCAACTATTGGTGCATGTTGAGTGAGCTTTGCGCCTCAGATCTGTCATGCCTCGCGTGGAGCGTTCAGTTGAGGTTGTACCGGTCGGCGTCGGTGACGAAGTCGGCGTGCCCATACATTTCGAGCAGTGCGGCGAGGCGGCGGTTGAGTCGTTCGTCGATGCGGCCCGAGACAACGGGGAGCCGGAGACCCACCCGGTAGAACGCGGTCTTGAGCGCCAATGATCCTGCTGCGACGCCGGCGGCGACCTTCTCGCGTCGGTTGAAGGTGATGCCGATTGCCGCAGCTCGTTCGGTGTCGCCACCGAGGAAGCTTTTGATCAATACGAACTTCGAGAACCCGTTCTCGAGCCATGTATGCAGTCGGCCCGTGATCGACGACGTGTCGAACAGGTCGGCTTGCATGGTGCCGCGCACGAGCGCACCGCACGTTTCGTCGTCGTACCCCTCGCGCAGCGAGACGTGCCGGGCGATCAGGAGGTCGACGATCTCTTGGGGCGTTTCGCCGAGCAAGTTCTCCGGAAGACCGAGCAGGAAACAGCGGTAACGCGAGAGTTCGACGCTGGCGCGCTGCTCGGGGGTGAAGTCGGTTTGCCCTTTCTTCAGGAGTTGTGCCGACAGCAAGAAGACGCCGATCAACCCGGCGGGCATTTGGTCGGCCTGCGGAATCGGAATGCCGTAGGTCGCAACATCCCATTTGCCTGAATTGAGGATGTGGTAGCGAACCATCGAGTGCATGATCCGCACCTTCGCTGCGGCCTCGAAACCCTTGCCGGATCGGTCGAGGGCTCCGGGCATCGTCGTTGCGGTGAAGAAGCTGGCCGTCTCAAAGACTCGCTTGGCCGCTGCCTCGTCGGAGAGCGTTCCGGTCATCGTCATGGGGAGGGCGGCGTACTTGTTCAAGAAGGTCGCGAGGAATGCTCCGCGGATTGCCAGTGGGGTGGCGGTCGCCATCGGGATTCGTTCGGCTCGGGCTCCTTCGGCCACGAGTTTCATGTCGACCCAGGCGGGCGTGGCCTCCATCGCGGCGATCAGATCGACGAGTTCTTGTGGTGCGTTCTCGACACTCTCGACGCCACGTTGGCAAGCAGCCTCCAGCATCTCGATGAGAGTCCGGAAGCCGTGCGTGGGGATCAGTGCGGCGTAGGCGTCGGCAATACGGTCGCCGGTCATCGTGGCATTGCGCATCGTCTCGAGCAGTTCGGGCCGGTCGAACACTCGACTGACCGCGTCTCTGGACGCAGCGAATCGATCGTCGTCGAGGGTGGCCTCGCTATCGAGACGTTCAGGCACGAGGGCGAAGTCGACAGCACCGTAGATTTTAGGGATGTCATCGCGTTGCTGAGTGACGCTGTCGGCATACGAATGTTGCTGCATCTCGGTACCTACCCCTTGTTCGTTACTCATTGTCACTCATTGTCGAGTCGACCCGATACCACCGTAGGCCAAGAGGGGCGTGGGCTGAGTGCTCGCGCCGCCGGGGGAGGGGGCAGGTATTCTCGCCGTCATATGCAAACCCAGCTGTTCATCGGTGGCCAATGGCGAGCGTCATCCACGGACTCGACGTTCGACGTGTTCGATCCGGCGACGGGTGAGCTGATCGTGGCCGTTGCATCGGCGTCAGCCGACGACGCCACGGCCGCGTGCGCCGCGGCCCACACCGCACAGCAGCGTTGGGCCGCTGTCGCTCCACGCGCGAAAGCCGAGCTTCTCCGGCGCTGTTTTGAACTCATGCACGACCACAGTGACGAACTCGCCCGGCTGATCGTGCGCGAGTCAGGCAAGCCCCTCGCAGATGCCATCGGCGAAGTTGGATACGCCGCTGAGTTCTTCCGCTGGAACTCCGAAGAGGCCGTGCGTATCCGTGGCTCGATCGGAACGGCACCGTCGGGCACTAACCAGATCATTGTCCGCCATCCTCCAGTCGGCGTCGTGGTCATCGTCACGCCGTGGAACTTTCCGGCCGCGATGATCACCCGCAAGCTGGCTCCAGCGCTCGCTGCTGGGAACGCCGTAGTCATCAAGCCGCCCGCCGAAACCCCGCTCACGGCGCTCCGGCTAGCCGAACTGTTCGCTGAGGCGGGGATACCCGACGGCGTGATCAACGTGACGCCAGCCGCTGATGCCGGTGCGTGGTTCGATGCTGCCGTGGACCATCGGGCGACCCGCATGGTGTCGTTCACCGGCTCGACTGCGACGGGGCAGAAACTACTGCGGCGTTGTGCCGATCGGGTCCTCAAGGTCGTGATGGAACTCGGCGGCAACGCGCCGTGTTATCGTGTTTGATGATGCCGACATCGATGCCGCCGTGGCCGGTGCGATCACCGCCAAAATGCGCCACTCAGCGCAGACCTGCACGGCCGCCAACCGTTTCTTCGTGCAGGCTGGGGTTGTCGACGAATTCACGACGAAGCTCGCGGCGGCCATGCGTGCAGTCGCGATTGGGGAGGGCTTCACCGCAGGGGTCGAGTGCGGCCCGCTGATTCACGAGGCTGCGGTCGACAAAGTCGAGGCGCTCGTCGAAGCCGCCGTTGCGGCCGGCGCAAAAATTGAGGCGGGCGGTCATCGGCTCGATCGACCAGGCAGCTTTTTCGAGCCGACCGTGTTGAGCAGCGTCGCGTTCGATTCTCCGATCACCCGCGAGGAAATCTTTGGCCCGGTGGCTCCAATCATCACCTTCACCGACATCGACGAGATGATCGATCACGCAAATGACACGGAAATGGGTTTGATCGGTTATGTCTTCACCCGCGATCTCGCACGCGGCCTCAACGTCAGCGAGCGACTCCAAGCCGGAATGGTCGCCCTCAATCGCGGGGCCATCTCGGACCCGGCAGCTCCCTTCGGGGGCATGAAGCAGTCGGGTCTTGGGCGTGAGGGTGCCAGCGAAGGCATCTACGAGTTCTGCGAGACGCAGTACATCGGCGTCGCTTACTGAGTCAGCAGTTGCTTCACCACTCGGCGCCAGGCTGACGGCGTTCCGCGCCACCACGCAGTTCGAATTTCGACAGGCGCGCATCGAGCACTTCCGCCAACCGATCGACGTGCTCGGAGGAGAACGTAAGCGGCGGCCGGATCTTGAGCACGTTGGTGCTTGGCCCGGTCAACCCAATGAGGATGCCGTCGTGGCGGAGCTCCGTTGCGAGCCGACGGCCGTCGGTGTACGACATTGGCGCGCGCGTTGCGCGATCAGCAACGAGGTCGAGGCCCCAGAACAGGCCGCCACCCTGCACGTTGCCGATCACGTTGTGCCGCGCGGCGAGTTCGGTGAGTTGGGTCGACAGTCGAGCTCCCATGGCGCTGGCGTTGCGTAGAAGCTGTTGGTCTTCGATCACGTCGAGCACCGAGTTGGCGACGGCTGCCGACACCGGGTTGCCGCCGAAGGTGTTGAAGTACGAACGTCGCTCAGCGAACGCGGCAGCAATCTCTGGGGTGGTCACAACAGCGGCCACCGGATGCCCTGCACCCATCGGCTTGCCGATCGTGACGATGTCTGGCACCAGGCCGTACGACGTGTGGCCCCAAAAGTCATTGCCGAGGCGGCAGTAGCCCGACTGCACTTCGTCGGCGATGACCAGCCCGCCCGCCGCGCGGATGAGTTGTGCGCATCGCTCGACGTAGCCGTCGGGCGCGACGAGTACGCCATTCGAGTCCCAGCTCGGGTCGACCAGCCACGCAGCCGGCCGGTGGCCACGCTGGTTGAGTGCGTCGAGTTCGATGGTGAGGAGGTCCGCGTAGCGCGTGCCGAGATCGGCAACGTCCCGGTCCGGATGATCGCGGTCCGGATCATCGGCACGGAAGCGACCGCGATAGTCGTTCGGCGCATCGATCACGCCCAGCCAGTCGGGTCGATCCGCAGCCGGATAGCCGTCGGTCGACAGCAGCGACACCAGCGACGAGTTGCCGTGATAGCTGTGTTCACTCACGACAACGCCGTGCTGGCCAGTGACCGTGCGGGCGATCTCGACAGCCAGATCGTTGGCCTCGGTGCCGGTGCACACGAAATAGCAAGTCTGGAGCCCGTCGGGAAGCATGGACCCAAGCCGTTCGGCCAGGCGCACGACCTCGTCGTGGAGATACCGGGTGTGCGTGTTGAGTTGGGCGGCCTGACCGGCGAGTGCGGCGACGACGCGGGGATGGGCGTGGCCGACCGACGGTACGTTGTTGTAGCAGTCGAGCAATCGATTCCCGTCGACATCGGTGACCCAGACGTCCTCACCGCGGACGAGGTGCACTGGATCGTCGTAGAACAATTGGTACGAGGGGGCCAACGCCGATTCGCGGCGAGTTCGAAGGTCGTTGTTCATGCGCGTTTCGTCGTTCATCAGCGTTCCGTCGTGTCGAGTTGGTGATGCAGCGCT
>CAWUXP010000276.1:0-12004 GCA_963926495.1 Candidatus Ilumatobacter herschelensis | reverse complement strand
TTGGCGGCCGATCTGCGTCGCCTGACCGCAGCTGACGGGGTGTTGATCATCAGTGGCATTCTCGGTGACGATCATCAGCATGTCCTCGACGCCTTGGCGCCGATGCAGGTCGAACAGACCACGATTGATGCAGGATGGGCGAGCATTCAGCTCACCCACGCGCGCTGAAACATTCTGCGTGCTGGCTTGGCTGGTCAGCCCATCAGTCGGGCGGTCTGGTCTGCGTAGGGGAGTGACGGAACCGCACCGGCGATGGTGACCGCCAGCGCTCCGGCGGCGAGAGCCCAGTCGATGGCGTCGGAAAGTTCGTCGCCCAGAGCCAGCCGAGCCGCAAGATTGCCGCAGAAGGCATCACCCGCACCGGTCGTATCGACGACGTCAACAGTGCGCGCCCTCCGATGCTCAATCGCACCGTGGCGACTGATGGTCACGCCGTCGGCGCCGCGTGTCACGATGACGGTTCCGACTCCAGCCGCGTGTAACGCATCGACGCCACCGAGCAGTTCGACCTCGTGTTCGTTCGGTATCACCACATCGCACAGCGCCAGCAACGAATCGGCCAGCGTCTGCGCAGGTGCTGGGTTGAGCAGCGTGAGCGTGCCCGCCAATCGGGCGAGCGCCAGTGTTGCCTGGACCTCATCGAGTGGTACTTCGAGCTGCGTCAAGAGCACACGGCACGGCGGCAAGATGTCAGGTGCGACGACCGCGGCGTTGGCGCCCGGCACGACGACGATGGAGTTCTCTCCGGCCGCGTTCACGACGATGGCCGCCCGGCCGGTGGGTTGCCCGATTGACGTCAGCAGATGAGCATCGTCGACGTTCTCGTCGAGCACGAGCGAGCGAAGCCGATCGCCAGCCGCGTCGTCGCCGACGGCGCTGTGTAATGACGTGGACGCGCCAGCTCGGGCGGCAGCTACGACTTGGTTGAGGCCCTTGCCGCCGGGAAACTCGGTATAGGAGTCGCCGAGGAGCGTTTCACCGGGGTGCGGATGGCGTTCGACTGTGACGACGATGTCGAGATTGGCGGAGCCGAAGACGGTGACATCAAACACGACAGCCAGCGTACGGGATGGGGCTCAGTGCACCGAATGGGTGCCCCGAACCAGTCGTGCGATCAGGATACGGATCGGGCGCGCACGCCGATGGGTGCAATAAGTCGGAAGCCGGCGGCATGGCGCTCGTCTTCGGATTCTCCGCCCCAGAAGCCGTATTCGTGTTGTTCGCGAGCAAAAACCATGCAGTCAGTGCGTACACGGCAACTCGCACAAACGTCTTTCGCGGCTGTTTCGCGACGCTCTCGTGCCTGCGGCCGTTCGGCCGCCGACGGGAAGAACAGATGCGTCAGGCCCTTGCAGGCCCCATCACGCATCCAGTGATTTACTGCGTCCATTTGTTCATTGAAATCGATGACGGCCATAGCAGTGCCCCCTGAGTCGTTGCGGATTTTGCCCTCGTCAGCACCCTGTTCCGTGCCGACAAGGCGAGACAATAAACCTAATCGACTCGGGAGTCAATTGTACTCAGCAAGTATTTTCGGAGACGAACGCCTGCACTCCTGCAGCGAACACTTCGACGTCGTTCTCGGTCGTGTCCCAGGCGGTCATCCAACGCACCTGGTGCACAGTCGGATCCCAATCCCAGAAGAAACACCAATCGCGGAGCGGCTCGATCACCTCGGGTGCCAGTCGGGGAAACAGGCTGTTGACCTGGGGCGACGCGCCAACTTCAATGCCATCGATCGCCGACACGATGCCGTGGAGCCGAGTTGCCATTGCATTTGCGTGGCCAGCCAAGTCGATCCAGAGATCGTCGTGGAGTGCTGCGTTGAACTGGGCAGCGAGGTACCGCATCTTGGATGGCAGTTGGGTGACCTGTTTGCGGGTGTACTCGGATCCGGCCGCCACGTCGTTGTTGAGAAACACGACGGCCTCGGCGCCGAGCATGCCGTTCTTGGTGCCGCCGAAGCTGACGACGTCGACGCCGGCATCGACGGTGAACGCCCGGAGTGTTTCTCGGGTGCCGCCGAGTGCCGCGGTCGCATTGGCGATCCGGGCGCCATCGAGGTGAACCAACATGCCCATTTCATGGGCAGCGGTACACAAGTCAGTGATCTCGGCGGCCGTATAGAGGGTGCCGAGTTCGGTTGCTTGCGTGAGGGAGACGACCCCGGGCTGAACGTGGTGCTGAACGCCCTGTAGGTGAACCACCGACTGCAACGACCCAGGGGTGAGCTTGGCGTCGGGGGAGGGGATCTCGAGCAGCTTGGTTCCGAGAGCGCGTTCCGGCGCACCGGTCTCGTCGACGGCAATGTGCGCCCAGTCGGTGCAGACAATCGCGTGATGCGGACCCTGGAGTGAACCGAGCATGTTGGCGAGGGCCACGATGTTTGCTCCCGTGCCGTTGAAGGCCAGACGAGTCGTGACGTCGGTGCCGAAGAGTTCGCTGAAGGCAATCTCGCACCGTTGCGTGTGCTCGTCCTGGCCGTAGGCCAACGCATGGCCCTCGTTGGCGTCGACGATGGCCTGCATGATGGTCGGATGTGCTCCGGCGGCGTTGTCGCTGGCGAACGAGCGGCTTGGTGCGACCGGAAGATCGAGGGGGGTCATTCCCGGAGTCTCGCAGAGAAGGGTCGCGGTCCAACGGTGGAGATCATCTACCGTTTACGTCATGACAGAATTAGCTGGGGATGCGGCCCTCATGCAGAGCGGGGCGAAGAGCGGCGCGAAGAGCGGGGCCCGCCACTGTGGATGGTGCCGCCGAGTCCTGCCGGTCCAAACCGGCCGCGGCCGGCCCCGGCGGTTCTGCAGTCAACGATGTCGGCAATGGGACTGGGTGTCACGTCAGCGAGCCAACGAACTTGACCTGAGTGAAAATGAACTCGTCATCGCCCGAGACGAACTCGACCGACTGCACGACGATCTGTACGCAATGGCGTGCGCTGTCGAAGACACCGAACGAGACATGGCCGCTGGCGGCACGCGAACGGCACGCGAGCTCACTGCAATGCTCGACTGGCTGATGGACGCCGCGCGGCCCCTGAGAGATCGTGAAATCTCCGCACCCAGCACCCATGGGTGATTATGTCATGACGTAAATGGCCGAACGGACGACGGGGCGCGGTTGTGGCGCGCCACGAATTTCGCTTCCGGGATTTGGCTAGGTCGACAGTGTTACTTCAGCGCCCCAAGCAGGAATTCATCCTGCGTCGCTGTCAGCTGTTCGCCCGCGGTCGTCGTGGTGATGGGAACCCGCAGCTGAATGGTTGCGTTCACGGCTCGGGCGCCTGCTGTTGGCTGGTCGCGCATCGCTGGCCTGGTGGGAATTTGGCCGGTGATGAACTGACGTGGATGTTGCGGTGTTTCTGGATGACGACGCCGATAATTGTCGTTATGTCAATATGTCGTCACGCGATGGAAACTGTCCTTGGAATGCGCGAGACTGGCTCCTACTCCTCCTCTTCTGACCTCTGACCTGGGGTTTCATCTTGGATCTGATTCCAAACGGCAGCGTTTGTGTGCTGAATGGACCAAATTAAGACCCTCGATCTCAGGGTGAAGGTTGAACTTATTCGCGGTGGCGCCGATAGCTCTTACATGCAAGGGAAACAATCGATGATGACGAAACAAGTATCCCAACGGAGTCGAATTCGTCGCGTAATTCTGCAGGGCGCCTGCGGTGCGCTAGTCGCCAGTGGCGGCTTGGCAGCGATGCCGACCGTTGCCTTGGCAGCCCCGCAACCTGCGAACGCTCCCCTCGTTTCGCAGAGTTTGGTCGGTCTTCGTCAGGGTTCAGTCGGTGCAGACGTTGCGACCGTACAGCGTGCGCTGATTGCGGCGGGTATCTCCGTCCCCGGAGGCGCAGATGGCAATTACGGGCCAGCGACACGCGCCGCAGTCGTGCGCTTCCAGTCGAGGAAGGGTCTCGCGCAATCCGGCGAGATCGATACGGCCACGGCTGGCGCCCTCGGAGTCTCCACACCGGCGACGACCGATGCGGTGGCGGCCTACAACGGTCTGCAGGTTGGAGCGTCTGGCCCGGCAGTAATCGATGTACAAAAGCGCCTCCTCGCCACTGGCCTGTACTTCGCTGGTGGGGCAAATGGCCGTTACGGCGAGAGCACTGCCCGAGCTGTGTCTTATTTCCAAGGCTGGAATGACCTGAGTCGTTCGGGCGTGGTCGATGCAGCAACCGCCTCCAAACTTGGCATTACCAGTGGCTCAGCCCCGGTTGCTCCGTCTGCGGTGAATGAATTCGTTGGCCTGAAGATTGGTGCACGTGGACCGTTAGTCAAAGAACTCCAAGAGAAGCTGCTGGCGAGCGGAACAGCCGTGGGCGGTGGCGCCGACGGCGACTTCGGCAATGCCACGAAGTCAGCGTTGATGGCATTCCAACGTGTCAACTCGCTCCCCGATACCGGCGTCGTGTCCCAGCAGGAAGTCGATCTGCTGAAACTTGGGACAACGGCACCTGCCGTCACGACGACGCCTTCTGTCGATGCTCCGGCAACGGCGAACCAACCGGCTGTGGCGACCTCAAGTAACCCGTACGTCGGTCTGACGGCCGGAGCGCGTGGTCCGCTGGTCAAGGATCTTCAGCAGAAACTGATCAATGCCGGCATGACCGTGATCGGCGGTGCAGACGGGATCTTCGGCAACGCCACTCAGTCGGCAGTTACTGAATTCCGGCAAACAAATGGCCTTGGTGCCGGTGGAGTGATCGACGCCGCTACTGCAAACATGCTCGGTCTGGGGACCACGACTCCCCCGGCCGCTCCTGCTACCTCGAACCCGTATGTGGGCCTGACGCTTGGCAACCAGGGTCCATTGGTGAAGGACCTTCAGACAGCGCTGATGGACACCGGGCTCGTGGTGCGCGGCGGCGCCGATGGTTTATTCGGCAATGCAACAAAGTCCGCGTTGATCGATTTTCAGAGGGTGAATGCAATTCCGCAGACCGCAGTGGTGACTGAACAAGGTGCCCGGATCTTGAACCTGGGCACACCGGCATCACCGGCGGCCGGGCCGAGCGGCTTCGCCTCGACCCCCGACGGCTATCCCACGAAGGGCGAGTCGAGCGAACGAGTGCGAGTCTTCCAGCAGCTCCTGGTCGATTCAGGGATCAACCTCGTCGGCGGTGCCGACGGATCGTTTGGCAACGCCACAGCATCCGCAATCACAAAGTTCCAGCAGACAAACGGTCTCACTGTCACTGGCACAGTGACACAGGAGACAGCCGACCAGCTCGGCCTCTCAGGGTCTGATACTTCTCCCCCGCCAACGGCCGCCACGGTCAAGCTGAACAGATTTCCCGTTCAGGGGCAGTGCTACTTCGGCAACACCTGGCATGCCCCCCGTGGCAACGGACGACTCCATGAAGGTGTCGACGTCATCGCCAATGAAGGCAATCTGCTTTATGCCGTCGTCGACGGCTCCATCACCAAGCAGTACTGGGATCAACCCGGTGCCCTTGCCGGCAATGGCATTCGTGTCGCACAAGATGACGGCACCTACTTCACCTACCTGCACATGAGCGGCTTCGCTCCCGGTATCGAGGTCGGCACGAAAGTCAAAGCTGGCGATGTGATTGGATTCGTCGGCAACACGGGCAGCAGCGCCACGCCGCACGTCCACTTCGAGATTCACCCTGGCGGCGGGGCTGCAGTCAATCCGTACCCCTATCTCAAGGCGATCGACGATTGCGGTAACACCACGCCGCAATACCAGAGCTCCTTCGCCCCGGCCGGGTGACTGGCTACGACTGAATTCGCTCGGCGCGCAGCGCTGAGCGGCGAACCTTGCCAGCGTCATCACGCAGCGGTTGGGTCACGTATTCGAACGATCGAGGCAGCTTGTACGTGGCGAGCCGCTCGGCCAGGAACTCGAGCAGATCGCTGTCGCCGACATCGTTGGCCTGCACGATTGCGTGAACGTCGTTGCCTCGATCCTCGTTTGGAAGTCCGATGACGGCGCACGATTCGACGAGTGGGTGTTCGTTGATTGCTGCCTCGACCTCGGCGGGATAGATGTTTGATCCCCCGCTCAGAATCATGTCGGCGATGCGGTCGCCCAGGTACAGATAGCCATCGGTATCGAACCAGCCGACGTCGCCGAGCGACTCCCATCCGCCATCGAGCACTTTCGCTTCGGCACCCACGTACGTATAGGTCGGGGTGTCTCGGTTTGATCGCATCCACACTTCGCCCTGCTCGCCTACGGGCAGGTCGTTGCCGTTTTCGTCGCAGATCTTCATCTCGCCGGCGGTTACTCGGCCGACCGAACCGCGGTGTTCGAGCCACTCTGTGCCGGTGATGGTGGCAACGGCCTGCGCCTCTGTGCCGGCATACAGCTCATAGATCCGCTCAGCACCGAGCCAGTCGATCCACTCCTGCTTCAACCACGCCGGACACGGCTCGGCAAGGTGCCAGACGATGCGCAGCGACGATAGATCGAAGCCGAGCCGGACGTCGGGTTCGAGTCGCAAGATGCGCTTCATCATGGTCGGGACCATGTACACGACGTCGCCACGATGCGTCTCGATTGCTGCGAGCGTCGCCTCTGCATCGAATTTCGGCAGGAGCACGACGTGGTTCCCGGCGAGGAGTGCCTGACATGCCCAGACTGCAGGGCCGTTGTGGTACAGCGGCCCTGGCATTACCAGGCAGCCATCTGGTTCGAGGTTCAGCGGCAACGGTTCGTCAGGGTCGTACAGGGCTGGATCACCCGACACGATCAGCTTGGGCCGACCGGTCGACCCGCCAGAAGTCGGGGCCTTCCAGGCCGGAGACACAGCGTCGGGCAGCGGATCGTCAGAAACCGTGGGGGAAGGAACATGGCCGAGCGGCAGATGCACAATTCCTTCCGGCAACAGCGCAACGGCTGACTCCGGCGCACCGATGACAACCTTCGATTCGGCCAACTCAACAAGCGCGGCCAGTTCGCGGGCAGGCAGCTTTGCTGAGGTCGGCTGCGGCACAGCACCCAGCATCCAGCAGGCCACATACGCAACGAACCAGTCACACGAGTTCGGGAGTGCGACAGTGACATAGTCGCCTGACACGACACCTTGGCCCTGCAGTTCCCGGGCCAAGCGGGTTGCGCTCGACTGCAATGCTGAGCGAGTCAACGTTGTACCGGCGCAACTGACCGCGGCGGCATTGGGTTGCTCGACGGCGAGGGAACGGAGTCGAGCAGGAAAGGAGATCGTCGCCATGGCGAGAGTCTGACCAACTCGCCGTGCACGAAACGATGCGGAGCAACGGTCGCGGAAATGTCGGAGTTATGTGGGAGTGCCACGCGAGCGACGATGTCATCGAGTTTGCGATGACCCCACCAGTGTCGAGGTGCCGGATCGCGATTGGTGCGACTCAGGCAAGCAGGCCGCACGTCTATACCGAGCCGTCAGCCATCAAGACCTGGCATCAAGACCTGGCATGACGGCCTGGGGTTCACGTGCCGCGGGTGCGAGCTTGCTAACGTGCAACCCACAACTAAAACGCCGATCCACTCGATCGGGAGAGCCGGTTCAATCCGGCGCTGAAGGCGCAACCCACCCCGGCAATCGCTCAAGCACCAGGACCGTTCGAGTGAGGCACGCTGGAAAGAAGTCGTCTGCAGATGCGGGCGGCTCGCCCACGGGGATCAAAACTCTCAGGCAACGATGACAGCGGGGGCCAACTCACAGACCATGGAGTGAACCGTGCCCACACCGATCGCCGAACTGTTTGAACCCGACGAGTTCGTCCGCCGTCACATTGGCCTCTCTGCGTCTGACATGGCGCACATGCTTGAAACGATCGGCGTCGAGACAGTGGACGCACTCCTCGACATGACGATGCCCGACTCCATCCGTTCTAATGAACCACTCGGTCTGGCCGCTGCTGTGCCAGAGGCCGAGGCGATCAGGCGACTGCGTGCGATTGCCAACAAGAACCAGTTGGTGACCAGCCTGATCGGCATGGGCTACACCGCCACGATCACTCCCCCGGTCATTGCCCGCAATGTCCTCGAGAACCCCGCTTGGTACACGGCGTACACGCCGTATCAGCCCGAAATTAGCCAGGGTCGTCTCGAGGCGATCCTCAACTTCCAGACCCTCGTCACCGAACTCACTGGCCTCGACGTTGCCAACGCTTCGCTCCTCGATGAAGGAACAGCAGCCGCAGAGGCAATGACGATGGCGCTCCGCCAGTCGAAGTCAAAATCGCAGCGGTTCTTCGTCCATGAGGACATCCACCCGCAGTCGCTCGCTGTTCTGCGGACGCGAGCAGAGCCGGTCGGCGTCGACCTGGTCGTTGGTGACGTTGAACTACTCGACGACGAAGCCGGCCTGTTCGGCGCCATATTCAGTAACCCGGGCTCGCACGGCCAGGTGATGGATTGGACTGCCGCCATTGCTGTCGTACACGGTCACGGTGGTGTTGCGGCAGTGATCACCGACCCGCTTGCATCGGTCCTGCTCACATCGCCCGGCGAGATGGGCGCCGATATTGCCATTGGTTCAGCGCAACGCTTTGGCGTGCCCATGGGATTTGGCGGCCCGCACGCTGCGTTCGTTGCTGCCCGCGAGAAGTCAGCACGTTCGATGCCGGGCCGCATCGTTGGTGTCAGTACCGACACCGCTGGCCGCCCAGCGCTGCGACTCGCGCTCCAGACACGCGAACAGCACATTCGACGCGAAAAAGCCACGTCGAACATCTGCACCGCCCAGGTGTTGCTTGCCAATATCGCAGGCCTCTACGCAGCATGGCACGGCAAAGATGGCCTCACCCGCATTGCCGAACGAGTACAGCGACTTACCTCGATCGCGGCAGCCGGGTTGCGCGCTGGTGGCGTCGAGGTGGTCAACGACACGTGGTTCGACACGCTGACGATGATCTCCCACGATGTCGACGCATCGGTCGCCGCAGCCCTCGATGCCGGGTTCAATGTTCGGCGGGTGAGCGACACGGTTGTAGGCATAACGTTCGACGAAACATCAACTCTTGATCATGTCTCGATGGTTGTAGCTGCACTCGGGGGTAAACCTTTGGTAAAGACTGCCTTTGACGCGGCACCCGATGGGCTCCCTGCAGCGTTGCGTCGCACCGATGAATTCCTCACGCAGTCGGTGTTCGAGCGGTATCACTCTGAACATGAGATGCTTCGTTACCTGCGTCGCCTGAGCGATCGTGACCTCGCTCTCGACCGCACGATGATCCCGCTGGGCTCGTGCACCATGAAGCTGAATGCCACATCCGAGATGTTGCCGATCACGTGGCCCGAGTTCGCCGAGATTCATCCGTTCGCGCCTGCCGCTCAGGTCGCCGGGTATCACGAGATGATCGACGACCTGGCTGGTCGGCTTGCAACGATCACCGGCTACGACGCCGTCAGCCTGCAACCGAACGCAGGCAGCCAGGGCGAGTTCGCTGGCCTGCTTGCGATCCGCGCCTTCCACCGCGCCAACGGCGATGAGCAGCGCACTGTCTGCCTGATCCCGTCGAGTGCGCACGGCACTAATGCGGCGAGCGCAGTCATGGCTGGCCTTGACGTCAAGGTCGTCACGTGTGACGTTCGGGGCAACGTTGACCTCGGCGACGTTCGACTGAAGATCGCCGAGGTCGGCGAGCGGCTCGCGGCCATCATGATCACGTACCCATCGACACACGGAGTGTTCGAAGCATCGGTCGGTGAACTGTGTGGGCTCGTCCACGATGCTGGCGGTCAGGTGTACGTCGATGGTGCCAACCTGAACGCGCTGGTCGGCCATGCTCGACCGGGCAAGTTTGGTGCGGACGTCAGTCATCTCAACCTGCACAAGACGTTCTGCATTCCGCACGGCGGAGGCGGCCCCGGCGTTGGCCCGATCGGTGTCAGGGCACACCTCGAACCATTCCTCCCGGGCAACCCGCTCGACGGATCATCGCCGGTCGGCGCCGTGTCGGCAGCCAACTTTGGCTCGGCGGGAATCCTGCCGATCCCGTGGATGTATCTCGAAATGATGGGCGGCCAAGGCCTTGCCGATGCCACATCCGCGGCGATCGTTGCAGCCAACTACATTGCCGAGCGGCTCGATGAGCACTTCCCTGTGCTGTACCGAGGCGAACAGGGCCGGGTGGCACACGAGTGCATCATCGATGTCAGAGACATCACGAAAGACACAGGGGTCACGGTTGACGATGTCGCGAAGCGCCTGATGGACTATGGATTTCATGCACCAACAATGAGCTTTCCCGTTGCAGGCACCTTGATGATTGAGCCGACCGAAAGCGAAACATTGCGTGAGATCGACCGCTTCTGCACAGCCATGATCTCGATCAAGGGTGAGATCGACCGAGTCGCTTCCGGCGAATGGTCAATCGAAGACAGTCCGTTGCGGCACGCACCGCACACGTCAGAAGAATTGCTCGGCGACTGGAACCGACCGTATCCCCGCGATCTCGGTGCATTCCCGCTCGCTGCACTGCGTGTCTCGAAGTTCTTTCCGCCCGTGTCGAGAATCGACGGTGCGTACGGTGACCGCAACCTCGTCTGCTCCTGCGAGCCGCTCGAGGCCTACGCCACCTGAGCGGGCGCAGCTAGGTTGTCGGGATGGCTGAGAGTGATCCCTTGTCGCAAATATTCAACCTTTTCGCGGCGCCGCTTGCAGGGACGATTCAGTCGTTCGAGCAGTTCCGTAAGGGGGTCGACGAGTTCCTCAAGGGCGTCGAGAATTTCAACCGGACGATGGAGAATCTCAACGACACCAGCCGGCGCATCAACTCAATCGTCAGCGAGCTTGAAGAGCCGATCCGAGCAGCCATCCCGCAGATGACACGGACTATCAAAACCGCCGACGAGATGATGAAGGTCGTCAGTGGCCCAGCGATGGCAGCCGCTCCGGGAATCGAGCGGCTCGCAAAGACGTTGTCGACACCGGCCTTCGCTCAACTACCGAATCAACTTGGTCAGTTCAGCGACATTCTTGGAGATTTACAGAGTCGCCTCGGGCCACTCACGCAGCTTGCTGAATCAGCGGGCGGCCTGTTCGGCGGGCTGAAGTTCCCCGGTATCGGCGGTGGCACGAGGTTGTCCCGTACTGCGCCCGCACCTGCACCTGCACCTCCAGCACCGCCTACAAAAGCCGCCGCTGAGAAGACCACAGCCAAGAAGCCTGCCGCCCGCAAGAAGCCGGCGCAGAAGAAGACCGCGGCGAAGAAGTCCTGACCCCCTGGTCAGACGAACGGTGGTCGCACGATGCGACCAACGAGTTCTTTGCCGCGTACGTCGATCGACACCGGTTGCCCCTCAGGCGTCTCCGGTGGGAGGAACCCGAGCGCGATTGCATGGCCAAGGACCGGTGAGAAGTTGCCGCTGGTGACCTCGCCGACGACTTTGCCGTCGATCGAGATGGTGCAGCCTGTTCGAGCCGGCCGACGGCCCTCAACAGAGATACCAAAAAGCCGGCGAGCGACGCCAGCTTCACGTTCAGCAAGCGCCGCAGCACGGCCGGTGAAGGCTGGCTTGTTCCAGGCAACGACCCAGGCAAGGTCGGCCTGCAGCGATGTGATCCCGGCGCCAAGCTCTTGGCCGTGTAACGGCAACCCTGATTCGAGCCGGAGTGTGTCGCGTGCGCCGAGCCCCGCCGGCGTAATGCCAGCGGCGATGAGGGTTTCCCAGAGTGCAGGGGCAGCTTCGACAGGCACAGCGATTTCAACGCCAGGCTCGCCGGTGTAGCCCGTGCCACCAACGGTGCAATTCGTGCCATTCCATTCGCATACGGCGACACGGAATCGGCCGACTGCAGCAGCGGCAGGGAAAACAGCAGCAAGCTGGGCCTTGGCCTCAGGACCTTGCACGGCAATGACTGCCCGAGCGTGAGTCGTTTCGACTCCCCCGATGGCGGCGACAACATCGTCGGTGTTGGACGCGTTGGGCATCACGTCGAATACGTCGGGTTCTCCGTCATCGCGTGGATGCCACCAAATGATGATGTCGTCGAGCACAGAGGCGTCGGCAGCGTCGAGGAGATGGGTGTACTGCGCCCG
>CAWUXP010000275.1:0-7504 GCA_963926495.1 Candidatus Ilumatobacter herschelensis | reverse complement strand
CGTGAGTGTGGCCAGCATCCATTTCTTCGCGTCGGCAAGGCTGAGATCAAGCAGCAGGATGATGTTGATGCCGACGACGAGCACGAGCTCAGGCGCGATGGCATGCCAATCGATCGTTGGCGCGACCCAGTCGGTCGCTTGAGCGAAGAGGGAAGCGAGCATCAGCCCAGTGATTTCCCGAGGGTTTGAACCATCTGTGTAACTGCAGGGTCCATCACCTTGAACATCAGTTGCGGATACACACCGAAGACGACGATGGCGATGAGGAACGGCGTCCAGGCCATCCACTCGGTGGGCTGCACGTCGTGGATGTCGGAGTCGTGATCGTCGTCAGCGTGCTCACCGGCTCCGGCGCTCAGGCTGTGTGCTGCACCACCGGAGAACTCTTCCTTCGGCATGCCGAAGGCGGTGCGCTGGTACAGCCAGAGCAAGTAGGCAGCGGCGAGCACGGTGCCAATCGCTGCGATGACCATGCAGACCCGGAAAAGCACTTCGTTCAGACCGAAGCCCGGTTGGTACGCCGAAAGGATGGCAGGGAATTCGCCCCAGAAGCCAGCGAGACCCGGCAAGCCGAGGGACGCCATGGAAGCGAAGCCGAGAATCCAGCCCATCTTCGGCATCTGGATCAGCATGCCCCCAAGCCGGCTGATCTCGAGCGTGTGGAAACGGTGTTTGACTGAACCGGCAACGAAGAAGAGCATGCCGGTGATCAAGCCGTGAGCAACCATGCCGAACAGTGCTGCGTTGATGCCGAACTCGGTGAGCGTCGAGATACCGAGCATCACGTAGCCCATGTGAGCCACCGAGGAGAAGGCGATCAAGCGCTTCATGTCGGTCTGAGCCAGACAGCCGAGCGCGCCGTAGATGATGCCGATGACCGCGAGGATCGCGATGGCCGGAGCCCATGCCTTCGCGCCTTCGGGCAACATCGGGATGGCGATGCGGACGAAGCCATAGGTTCCCAACTTCAGCAGGATGGCTGCCAAGATCACCGAGCCCTGCGTCGGCGCCTGCGTGTGAGCATCGGGCAGCCAGGTGTGGAACGGGAACATCGGCACCTTGACAGCGAACCCGAGGAACATGCCCGCGAAGATCCAGATCTGCACGTCGCGGTCGACGCCAGCGCCCATTTCGATGAGGTATGCGAATCCGAAGCTCTCGCCACCGGTCTGGAAGAAGAGGGCGAGGAAGGCAACCAGCATGAATGCTGAACCGAACATTGTGTAGAGGAAGAACTTCAGCGAGGCGTACTGGCGATCTTCGCCGCCCCAGACACCGATCATGAAGTACATCGGGAGCAAAACGACTTCGAAGAACACGAAGAACAGGATGAGATCCTGGCTGATGAACGTACCCGCCATACCAGTCTGCAGGACGAGCATCAAGATGTAGAACGCCTTGGGGTTGCCTGCGTCAGGCATGTTGTCCCAGGTGTAAATCATCACCAGGAACGTGACGCACATCGACAGGAAATACAGCGGCAGGCTGATCCCGTCGAGCCCGATCGTGTAGCCGGAGCGGATCACTTCGATCCACTCGGCATCGACGGCGAACTGCAGCTTCTCGCTCTGCGAATAATCGAATTGCGTGAGCGTGTAGATACCCACAAGCAACGTTGCACCTGCAGTGGCGATACCGACGCTCTTGACGCCGGACTCGTCGTCCTTGGGCCAAAGCATCATCACCAGCACACCGACGAGCGGCAGAAAGGTGCCGAGCGTCAGCAGGAAGTTTTGATCGGTCAGTGTTTCCATGATTCTGTTTCTCTCAGCTCACGTTGAGGATGACGAGGACGATGGCACCAACAGCGGCGGCGCCAAAGAGGAGCGATGCGTAGTGGTTGACCCGGCCCGACTGGATGGGCTGGAGGCCGTGGCCGGTCTCCGAAGCAATAGTCCCCGATGCGTTGACCGCACCGTCGACGAGTTTCTGGTCGATGTTCTTGTAGACGAATTCACCGGCCCGCTTGCCGCCTGCGCCGACGCCGTCGACTGCCGCGTCAATCACATTCTGGTTAAACCAGTACGTGGCCTTGGCAAGCGGTCGAGACACGAAGTAGACGAAGACGTTCTGGTACAGCGCATCGAGGTAGTACTTGTTTTTGAGAAACAGGTAGCCGCTACGAGCGATCCGTGAACGCTCCGTCAGGCCAACCAACTTCGGATGCTTGTTCTTATAGAAGGCGATGCAGAACCCGATCGCGGCGGCGTAGCCCATGGCGACGACACCGAGTGACAGCAGGATTTTGCTGAGCGTCGGAACGGCATGCGACACAGCCGGGAAGTAGCAAACAGTGCCGACTTCCGGAGTCGAACGACCGCAGCCCGTCTTCTTGGCACCTTCGCCCTCGCCACCGGACTCCGACTGCGGCACGAAGCCGCCTGGCTCAAGCAACTGCAATGATTCGCCTGCATGACCAGCCGCGATGTCGAGCGACACTGCTTCGGGCCGAGGCTCGACGTACTTCTTGACCAGCTCGACGCCTTCGCCGAGGTTAAGCCCCAGGGCGTCACCGGCGAGCGGAGTGGGGTTGGCGAAGCCAGAGGTGAGCGCGAGGACGGCGAGGATAACGATCGGAACGAGGATCAGCTTGCCGGACTCATGCGGGCCATGATCGTCGTGATGGTCATCGTGGTGATCGCCGTGATCGCCGTCGTGATCGTCGTGGTCGCCATGTGCAGCAGCGGCGCCGAGCGACTGCGGAGCGGCACCTACGGACACGAGTTTGCGGTCGATCGTGGCAGCGGTGACGAGTGTTTCGCGGTGCTCGGTTGCGTAGCCGTGATCGTCGTCGAGGTGGATACCCGCAGCGGCGCCCCGTGGCTCACCAAAAAAGGTGAGGTAGGTCGCACGGGTCATGTACATCGCAGTGAGCGCTGCACCGAACAGGCCGACCCAGAACAGGAACGTGTAGCCGGCATCGCCAACGTTGTCGATGATCTCGTCCTTCGACCAGAAGCCGGCGAACGGGATGACACCGGTGAGGGCGAGCGTCGAGACGCACCAGGCACCAAACGTGATCGGCATGAACTTACGCAAGCCACCCATGTCCTTCTTCATGTCGAAGGAGTGGTGTGATCCGGAGTGGCTAATCGAGCCGGCCGCAAGGAACAGGCAGCACTTGAAGAACGCGTGCGTGAACACGTGGAAGACAGCCGGCAGCCAGGCCCCCGTGCCGAGGCCGAGCATCATGTAGCCGAGCTGGCTCACCGTCGAGTAGGCAAGGACCTTCTTAATGTCGTCCTGGACGAACGCCAGCAGTGCCGCAATGACGATCGTGATGCCGCCGATAATAGCGATGAAGCTCAGACCGCCATTGGCGATGTTGAAGCCTTCCCAGAAGACCGGGTAGATACGAGCGACGAGGAAGACGCCGGCGACGACCATGGTCGACGAGTGGAGCAGCGACGAGACCGGGGTGGGCCCAGCCATGGCGTCTGGCAGCCACGTGTGGAACGGGAACTGACCGGACTTGCCGATCGCAGCAATAAACAGCGTGACTGAGGCCATTAACAGCGTCCAGCTGGACCCATCGCCTGAGAGCGCCCACGCCTGGATGGCTCGAATGTCGAAGCCGTTGCTGCCGAGGTTGTCGACAGCCCACTGGTTGGAACCGAAGAAGAGGATGGCGACACCGATCAGGAGCCCGACGTCGCCGACACGCACCGTGAAGAACGCCTTCAGCGCCGAGTGGCTGTTGTAAGCGTCTTCCCACCAGTGCCCGATCAGCATGAACGAGCAGAGGCCCATGATCTCCCAGCCCAAGATGAGCTGCACGGTGTTCGACGCCATGACCATGACGAGCATGCCGCTCGAGAACAGTGTCAATGCTGCAAAGAAGTGCGTGTAACGACGGTCGCCGCGAACGTAGTCGAGGCTGAAGACCTGCACCAGCAACGAGATGAACGCAACAAGCCAGAGCAGCAGAATCGACAGGCCATCGATGTGCGATCCGATGCCAAATTCAAGGCCCGAGTTCTGCCACCAGACCCATTGGCTGACAACGGGTTCGATGAACGGTTCGGCTTCGGCGCCCTCGGCTGCACGCAGTGCGCCGCGGATACCGTTGAACGCGCCTTGCGCTGCTTCACCGCCGTGATCGGCCGAGTCGGTTCGCTGCATCCACTGGATGCCGGCGCCGGTGGCGATGACGAGAGATGCACCGATCGACACGAGGCCGAACTCGGCACCCTTGAACGGCATCTTCTTGCCGAACGCGATGATCAGCGCGAACGCGACCGCCGGGATCAGGGCAATGAGCCAGGCGTTCTCCAAGAACCAGCCGGAGCTGAGTTCCAGTGCCTTGTATGTTTCTTCTGCGGCGACCACGTCAGCCCTTCATTTCCGAGAGTTCGTCGAGGGCGATCGACTTTCGGTTGCGGTAGATCATCAACACCATGGCAAGACCGACACCGACTTCGGCGGCGGCAATCGCAATGACATAGAGAGCGAACACGTGGCCCTCTTGGTTGTTATTCATCAGTGCGAATGCGATGAGGTTCAAGTTGACAGCGTTGAGGATCAACTCGATCGACATCAGCACCATCACGGCATTGCGGCGAGCGATGACGCCGAACACGCCGATGCAAAACAGCACGGCGGCGAGCAGCAGGAAGTTGACAGCAAGCATGCGGCCCTCAGTCTTTCCGGGCCAGGACAATGGCGCCGATGGCAGCCGCGAGCAGAACGAACGAGATAGCCAGGAACGGCACCAAGAACGGTGACAGCACCTGATCGGCGATTCCCTCGGTCGGGAACGGCGTCACTTCGGTGATTACTTGATCTTCGAAGGTATCGACGATGACGTAGGCCATGAGGCCGAACAACAGGAGCGCAACCGGGATACCCAACTGCCAGCCCTTATTGTTGAGGCCCTCTTCCTTGCCGATCTGTGCGCGGGTCAGCATGATGCCGAACAGGAACAAGACCATCACGGCGCCGATGTAGACCATCACCTGTGAAACGGCAACAAACTCAGCGGCAGCCAAGATGTACTGCGCAGCAACCCCAGCGAGCACAACCACGAGGTACAGCGCGGCGTGCACGACGTTCTTTGTGGTAACGACACTGAACGCCGCGAAAATCATCACCGTGGCAATGACGCCAAAAGCAATGTTCTGCGCGACGTTGACGTTGTCAGCGGCGAGGATCAAAGCGTTCATCTACTTACTTGCCCCGACTTCGAGTTCCGGAGCCTCGGGCACGGTTTCCATCCACTCGCCGAGCTTTTCTTTGTTGTGGAGGAGGTCGGCAATCTTCGGCTCGGAGTACTCGTACTCGGGGCTCCAGAAGAGGGCGTCGAAGGGGCACACGTCAACGCAGATGCCGCAATACATGCAGAGTGCGTAATCGATGTCGAACCGGTCGATGTGGTTGACCTGACGCGGATTGCCTCCGGCGCGACGCGGCGGCGCAAGCTGCTTGTGGCCTTCGATGTAGATACACCAGTCGGGGCAACTGCGCGAGCACAACATGCACGCTGTGCAGTTGTCTTCGTGCAGCGCAATAACGCCACGCGCACGAATCGGCGGAGCCTCCTTCTCATGCGGATACTGAACGGTGTCGGCACCGTTCTTCAGTGTCTTACCGAGGATCCCGGCAGTGACGCCGAGCCCTTTGAGCAGTCCAGGAACCTTGGGCATCAGAAGACAACCTTCAGGATTGCGGTCGCAGCAGTGTTGGCCAATGCGAGCGGGATAAGAACCTTCCAGGCGAATGTCTGGAGTTGGTCCTCGCGGAAACGGGGATAGCTGAAACGCACCCACATGATGACGCCAACGAGGGCGAACATCTTGGTGAACATAATCAGTGGGCCGACGAAGTTCATCCACCAGGCGACATCGGAGATGCCTTCCCAGCCGAACCACGTGAACGGGACGCCCCAGCCGCCGAGGAACAGCACCGAGGCAATGAAACCAAACACGCCGGCAGTGGCGAACTCGGCGATGAAGAAGATCAGGAAGCGGAAGCCCGAGTACTCGGTCATGTAACCGGACACGAGTTCGGATTCGGCGATCGGCATGTCGAACGGGCTCTGGGTCAGTTCGGCCTGCACCGCAATCATGAAGATCAGGAAGCCGATGAACTGCGTAATGACAAACGGGTTACCGATCCAGCCGATGCCGAAAATCTCACCGGTGTTCTGCACTTCGACGATCCGGTTGAGGTTCATCGAGCCGGCCTGAATGACCACGCCGAGGGTGGCGAGCACCATCGGGAGTTCGTAGGCAATGAGCTGCCCGCCGGCTCGGAGGCCACCGAGGAGCGAGTACTTGTTGGCCGACGACCAACCGGCGATGAGGATGCCGAGCACGCTGACCGAGGCAACAGCCAGCGCATAGAAGATGCCGGTCTCGAAGTTCGTGAAGTACGCCTGCGGGCCAAACGGCACCACGACGACCAAGAGGAAGGTCGAGAGGAGCACGATGAGCGGCGCCATCTTGTAGATACGCACGTCGGCGTTGTCAGGAGCGAGGTCTTCCTTCTGCATCCACTTGCCCACTTCGGCCAGCAGTTGCATCGATCCGTACGGCCCAGCTTCCATCGGGCCAAGACGGCTTTGCATGAACGACATCATCTTGAAGAGGAAGACATACACAATGCCGCCAGCGGGCAGCAGCACCGCGACGAGGCCACCGACGACGCGCAAAATCGACAACAGCCAATATGGGATATTCCACTCCGGGTACCAGTCCGGGAATTCAGCAGCAAGTTGGGCGAGCATCAGCGATCGATGTCTCCGAGAATGAAGTAGAGCGAGGCGAGGATCGTAATGATGTCAGGGACGTACACGCCCTTCAGCGCCCACGGCACGATCGAGATGTTGTTGAAGCTCGCAGAGCGGATCTTGACGCGGAACGGGCCGAGGTCACCCTTTGAGACGACGTAGTAGCCCATTTCACCAAGCGGATTTTCTGTGGCCACCCAGGCTTCACCTTCGGGCACCTTGATGATCCGCGGCACCTTGGTCATGATCGGTCCAGCCGGGATCTGATCGAGGAGTTGAGCCACAATTTTGCAGGACTCACGCGTCTCTTGGAGGCGAATCCAGCAGCGTGCCCACGAGTCGCCGTCGGGATGCGTCCAGACCTTCCAGTCAGCGAGGTCGTAGCTGAGCGGCAGGTCTTGGTCGCGACGGAGATCCCAGTCGATGCCGGACGCACGTGCGTTGGCACCGGAGAGGCCGTAGTCCTTGGCGATGTCGGCCGGGATCACACCGATGCCGCGCATCCGGCTCTGGAAGATCTCATTGCCAAACAGCAGATCGTCGATCGTGTCGCAGAACTCTTCGAGCTTTTTGACAGCGCCCTTAGTCTCTTGGATCCAGCCCTTGGGCAGGTCGTCTTTGAGGCCGCCGATGCGATCGAAGTTCGGGTGGAAGCGACCGCCGGTGGCACCCTCGATCAGGTTGAGGATGTACTCACGATCGCGGAATGCGAGGAACACCGGGGTGATAGCGCCCATCTGCACACCGAGGTCGCCGAGAAACAGTGACACGTTCGCG
>CAWUXP010000274.1:0-6505 GCA_963926495.1 Candidatus Ilumatobacter herschelensis | reverse complement strand
GCGTTGGCCGGGGCCATGGTCACCCTCAGCGAGCTGTATGAGGGCAAAGAGATCAAAGACGACATCGAAGAGGTGTCGGAGAGCGCCGGCAAAGTGGGCGACATCGACAAGGACGGCATCGGCCTGACGGTTGCTGGCGTCAGCATCCACACAGAATTGCCTGACTGAACCGCAGGTGTAACTGTTTACACATCGAAGAGCGTGATCACGCACTTGTCAGCGAGCGCTTCTAGCCTGCACGATGTGAACGAGAACGTGTCGACCGACGTGCTGGTGGTGGGTGGCGGCCCCGCCGGATCAGCAGCGGCAATCGCCCTCGCTCGGTCTGGCCGTGACGTCATCTTGATCGACCGAGCGGTCTTTCCGCGCGACAAGTGCTGCGGCGATGGCCTGACCACTCTGGCTTTGCGCGAGCTCGAACTGCTCGCCTTCGACCCGGGTGCCGTCGCGGACTGGTTTGAGGTCGACGGCGCATCGCTGCGTTCGCCGTCAGGTCGTTCGGTCGATGTTCCACTCGATGGACCGGGCACCTACGCCGCCGTTGCACCGCGACTCCAACTCGACAACGCACTCGTCGAGCTGGCGCGAGCCGCCGGAGTCGACGTGCGCGACGGGCACGGATTCGAGTCGATGGTCGAGCACGATGACCGCATCGAGGTCGTTGCGGAACATCTCGACATCACCTCTCGCTATGTAATTGCCGCTGATGGCATGTGGAGCCCGGTGCGCAAGGCGCTCGGGATTAACGAGCAGGGATACCTTGGGGAGTGGCACGGCTTTCGGCAGTACGGCCGCGGCGCGACCGGGACAGCGGCGAAGCAGCTGCACGTCTGGTTCGAAGCCGACCTTCTCCCGGGGTACGCCTGGTCGTTCCCGCTGCCTAACGGGCGGTTTAACGTCGGCTTTGGGGTCCTGCGCGGCGGTGCAGTCAAGACCAAAGATATGAAGCAGCTGTGGCTTGACCTGCTTGAGCGCCCGCACATCGTCGAGGCGCTGGGGCCTGACTTCGAGCTGGAGGAGCGACACACTGCGTGGCCGATCCCGGCGCGTGTCGACGAAGCAGTGCTTGCTCGTGGCCGTGTCCTGTTTACCGGCGATGCAGCGATGGCCACCGATGTTATGACGGGCGAAGGCATTGGTCAGGCATTGCTGACAGGCCGACTTGCGGCCGAAGCAGTCGACGCCGCCGGCGCACTCCACCCGAGCGTGGCAGCAGGTATTTACGAGCGCGAAGTCGAGTACCACCTGTTTGCCGATCACAAAATGTCGCGGGCACTCGGCAAGGTGCTCGCCAAACCGTGGGGTGCGCGCGGTGCGATCAGAGTCGTCGCTGCCAGTGGCCCGTGGGGCAAGCGCAACTTCGCCCGCTGGATGTTCGAAGACGAGCCGCGCGCCGTCGCACTCACCCCGAGTCGGTGGCACCGCAAGTTGTTCAAACGACCCGGCGTCAACTTCAGATAGTTGCGTATGGGGTCAGGCCCCTTTCGCATCTCTGTGCTGGCTGTCGCCTTCGACACGACCAATCAGTTAGCAGATTCATACAGTCGTTGGCATGGCAAGACTCTGTGAAGGCAAGATCGCAATCGTCACTGGAGCAGGCCGGGGCATCGGCCGCGAGCATGCGTTGAGCTTGGCTCGTCACGGAGCGAAGGTTGTCGTGAACGATCTCGGTGGCGAGCGTGACGGTACGGGAACCGATGTATCGCCCGCCCAGCAAGTCGTCGACGAGATCATTGCCGGGGGTGGCGAGGCAATTGCGAACGGCGACAACGTGGCCGATTGGGACGGTGCCAAGCGGATGGTCGACATGGCGATCGAGACCTTCGGCGGCCTCGACGCGATCGTCAACAACGCCGGAATCCTTCGCGATCGGATGCTCGCCAACATGACCGAGCAGGAGTGGGACGCAGTTATCAACGTGCATCTGAAGGGCACGTTCGCCCCGGCTCGTCATGCAGCGGCCTACTGGCGAGAGCAGTCGAAGGCGGGCCATACAGTTGCCGGTCGTATCGTCAACACGTCGTCGGTGTCAGGAATCTACGGCAACGTCGGCCAGTCGAACTACGGCGCAGCGAAGGCGGGCATCGCGGCGTTCACTCAGATCGCCTCGATGGAGCTCGGTCGATACGGGGTGACGGTCAACGCAGTGGCACCGGTGGCACTGACCCGCATGACCGAAGACCTCGGCCCCGCGCCGGAGACCGACGAGGAGCGCGAGGCTCAGTCGCCGAAGTGGATCGCCCCGATTGTCACGTGGCTTATCTCTGACGAAGCGGCCGACGTGACGGGCCGTGTCTTCGAGGCGTCCGGGCAGTTTCTTGCCGTTGCCGAAGGTTGGGTGCGCGGCCCGGCCGTCGACCCGACAGACGACCCCGAGTCGCTCGGCCCGATCGTTGAGTCACTGCTGGCAAATGCGCGCGGTAGAACGGGCATGAATGGCAAGACCGTCACAGGCTGAACCACCAAGACAACATCAATCAACCAGGGAGCAACATCATGCCAATCAACCCCGATGCTGTCGGATCCACAAGCGAACCGATCGAAGCGAGTTGGAACTCGAAGGACGCCTTACTCTACGCAGTCGGCATCGGTGCGGGCCACGACGATCTGCCCTTCACGACCGAGAACAGCAAAGACATCGAGCAACTCGTGTACCCGACGTTTCCCGTTGTCGTCGGGTGGGGTCGAGGTTCGGCCATGGGCAAGATCGGCTCGTTCAACCCGGCCATGCTGGTTCACGGTCAGCAGGCCGTCACCCTGCATCGCCCGATTCCCGTTGAGGGTACAGTCACGTTGACGAGCACGATCACCGGAATCTACGACAAGGTCAGTGCCGCGGTCGTGG
Organism: Candidatus Ilumatobacter herschelensis; assembly: GCA_963926495.1. GTDB lineage: Bacteria > Actinomycetota > Acidimicrobiia > Acidimicrobiales > Ilumatobacteraceae > Ilumatobacter_A > Ilumatobacter_A herschelensis. The sequence continues at coordinate 3,660 of CAWUXP010000274.1, read as the reverse complement.
TGTCCGAGACGGTCGCCGTGATGGACGGCGAGCTGCTGTACACGAACGTGGGTTCGTCGTTTATGCGTGGCGAAGGGGCCTGGGGCGGCGACCGCGGCCCGTCCGGCCCGAAGAACGTGCCGCCGGAGCGACCTTGCGACCATGAGGTCACCTACGTAACCGATCGTGACCAGGCATTTGTGTACCGCTTGTCGGGCGATCGCAACCCGCTGCATACGGATCCAGCTTTTGCCGCGATGGGTGGCTTCGACACGCCGATTCTGCACGGCCTTTGCTCGTATGGCTTCACCGCCAGAGCACTCCTGAGTGCATTGTGCGACAACAACCCGGCGCGGTTCCAGCACATCGAAGGTCGTTTTGCCTCGCCGGTCATCCCCGGCGACGCGCTGCGAGTGCGCATGTGGTCGACCGAGAGCGGCGAAGCGATGTTCACCACGAGCGCACAGCCAGCAGACGGCGGTGATGAACGGGTCGTGATCGACCAAGGTTTAGTGCGCCACGGCTGAGCGTTTCAGTTGGGCTCAGACCCCAACTGAAACTATTTAGCGAGTGCGATGAGGTGGTCGACGATTGCCGAGGTCGAGATGTCCTCGCGCTCGCCGGTTTTACGATCCTTGACCTCGATGGTTGGGTCGTCCTCGTTGTTCAGACCGCGGCCAACAACAACGATTGTCGGGACGCCGATCAATTCGGCGTCCTTGAACTTGACGCCGGGTGAAGTCTTCGGCCGATCGTCGAGGAGAACGCGTAGACCCGCTGCCTCAAGCGAGGCCGCCAATTCTTCTGCGTAGGGCCCGTGTGCTGTACCTTCCTTACCGGCGCTCACGATGTGAAAGTCGGCGGGAGCAATCTCGCGTGGCCAGCACAATCCGTTGTCATCAAGGGATGCCTCAGCAACAGCGGCGAGGCAGCGCGACACGCCAACCCCATACGAACCCATCGTGGGGGTGACCGGCTTGTCGTTTTCGTCGCGCACAGTCAGTTCGAGTGCCTCGGCGTACTTGGTGCCGAGTTGGAAGATGTGGCCGATCTCGATGCCACGTGCAATCTCGATGGCTGAGCCGCACGATGGACACACGTCACCGTCGAGGATCTCGGCGGCTTCGATCACTCCGTCGCCGGTGAAATCGCGACCTGCGGTGAGGTGCAGAACGTGCTGGTTGTACTCGTCGGCGCCGGTGATCCACTGGGTGCCGTCGACGATGCGGGGGTCGAGGAGGTAGCGGATGCCAGACTCGTTGTCTGCGCCGAGTGCGCCAGGCCCGATGTAGCCCTTTTTTAAGGCCGGGTACTTCTTGAAATCGTCTTCGTCGAAGGGTGTAACTTCGGCCGGAGCAACCTGCGCCTCGAGGCGCTTCATGTCGACTTCGCGGTGACCCTCGAGGCCCACGGCCAACGGCTCGGTTGTGCCGTCTGGGTGCTTCAACTTGACGACGACGTTCTTCAACGTGTCGGCAGCGGTCCAGTCGCGGTCGGGGTGGCGCAGCGTGGCATCGCCTCTCTCGCCGACTCCGTTCACGTAGTCAACAAGCTTGGCAATCGTTGGTGTCTTCGGCGTGAGGTGCACCATCGACGCGGGCAACCCGTCGAAGGGGATCGCGTCGGGCACAGGCGTGTGGACGGCCTCGACGTTTGCGGCGAAGTCGCAGTTCGTACAGCGGACGAACGTGTCTTCACCAACCGGCAGCGGAGCGAGGAACTCTTCTGATGCCGAACCGCCCATGGCGCCCGAGGTGGCGGCGACGATGACGAAGGGGAGTTGCATTCGCTCGAACAGCTTGATGTACGCGTCACGGTGCGCCTGGTAGGCGGCGTCGAGCCCGGCCTGGTCGAGGTCGAAGCTGTACGAATCCTTCATCGAGAATTCGCGGGTACGCAACAGACCAGCTCGCGGGCGCGCTTCGTCGCGGAACTTCGTCTGAATCTGGTAGATCACGAGCGGCAGGTCGCGGTACGAGCTGTAGAGGTCTTTCACCGTGAGCGTGAACATCTCTTCATGCGTCGGCGCCAGCAAAAATTCGGCTCCATGCCGGTCCGTGAGGCGGAACAGATTGTCGCCGTATTCCTCGTAACGGTTCGTGGCCTCGTACGGCTCTTTGGGCAGGAGCGCTGGGAAGTGGACTTCCTGGAATCCGGCGGCGTTCATCTCTTCTCGGACGATGCGTTCGACGTTGCGGAACACCTCCCAGCCGAGAGGGAGCCAGCTGAATCCCCCGGGTGCAGCGCGGCGGATGTAACCCGCACGTACCAGGAGGCGATGGCTGGGAACCTCTGCGTCAGACGGATCGTCATGCAGCGTTCGCAGGAAAAGATTGGACATGCGGAGCACGAGACGAAGCTACCGGCTGCGGTTGAGACAGTTCGCCTTCGATTGACTGAGGTTTCGTATGGTTTGGCGACGAACGCTTTTGGCCGAAACAGTCGAACTCGCTACTTCGGTCCAATCGTGAGGCGCAGTGCCGCTGCAGCCGTTGGGCGGGGTTGCTCGCTAGCCCTAGCGCTAGCGCTAGCGATGCTGTGCTCTCAGTGACGAGTCCAAACGTGGCGAGAGCAGCGACGTGGTCGAGGCTGGCGAAGTCGGCTCGCTCCGGCTGAAGGTCGGCAACGCATTCCCTGACGAGTAGGCGACGATCGAACTGGCCCGAAAAGGTTGCGTAGCCGAGTTCGATGCGTTCATTGGTTCGGCCTCCGCGCAGTCGGTGTGGGACATCGCTTCGAACTACCCAACCGAACAGACAGGGGATTCCATCAACGATCGTGAAGTGCTGTGCGGCGTGTTTTCGGTGGGCGATGAAGACACCATCGGTTCGGCAATGGGTATTGCCGAGTAGCAACTACCGCAGGGCCCGGCCCGAACGGTGCGGTCTTCTGCTATCATCGGATTTCGCAATTTGGTTCGTGACCAAGGCGTGAGGCTCTGCCTCACGCCTTGTTCTTTGAACGGGGTACAGAAAGGAGGCAGATCGACATGACCGAGAACAGCGAGCTCGCACGCGTCCGTGAAATCGTCGAACCGATCGCTTCCGACCTCGACCTCGAGGTGTACGACATCGAACGCCGAGGCGTGACCGTGCGCGTCACACTTGACACGCAACCCGGTTCCGACGGCGGCATCACGCTCGACAATTTGTCGCTGGCCACTCGGTTGATCTCTCGTGAAATCGACCACGAAGACCCGATCAACACGCGGTTCACACTAGAAGTAACTAGCCCCGGCCTCGAACGGCACCTGCGCACACCGCGCCACTTCCAGCGCGAGGTCGGCAAGGACGTCACGGTGCGATTCCGCGACCCCAACGCCGATCCCCGGCGCATCGATGGCCAGCTGATCGCAGCAGACGAGACGAACGTCACGATGTTGCTCGACGATGGCACCGAGTGCACGTTCACGATCGACGAGGTCGACAAAGCGCGCACGATGTTTGAGTGGGGGCCGGGTCCGAAGCCGGGCGCCCCCAAACAACACACGAAGAACGCCGGAAAGAATCAAGACGGTAAGAAGCAGCCTGCCAAGAAGCAGGCTGCGAAGAAGAACAAGACCGCTACCCAGAAGGAGACGCAGACGTCATGACCAATATGGACATGAGTGAAGCAATTGGCATGTTGGCCCAGGAGAAGGGCCTCTCCGAAGAGGCGCTCCTGCACGTCCTTGTTGACGCG
>CAWUXP010000273.1:0-3134 GCA_963926495.1 Candidatus Ilumatobacter herschelensis | reverse complement strand
ACATCACCGATGGCCGGGAGGCCACCGAAGACGACCTCGGCGTCGGTCTTGATGCCGCGCACTCCCGCCGCTGTCCGGCCCATCGGGCGCAAACCGTCAGGAGAAAAACGAATGCCTTGCCCGTCCGACGTGGCGACGAGGATGTGAGCGTTGTCGTCGAACGCTTCGACGGCCACGACGCGGGCTCCGGCGGCCAGTTTGACGATCGAGATGCCGCCCTTCCGATCGCCGCCTTCGCAGTCTTCCGTGGCAATGCGTTTCACCTGGCCGTCCGACATGACGAGCAGTAGATCGGCTGGCAGGTCAGGCTCGAGCCACCAGCGGATTGGTTCACCCGCCAGGCCTGGTAACACACTGGCGGCAGCGGTCGGCTTCTCACCAACGCTGGCGATGAGGGTCCGGAACAGATGGCCGCTATCGGTCAGCGCGACGAGCGTCGTTGCGGTCGTCGTGTCGAACGTGTGCAGCGGGACCAGTTTTGGTTTGGCTTTTGAGCCCTGCCCGATTGCTTGCATCCATCCGGAAGCGTCGAGGTAGAGCGTCGTTGGGACGTCGAGGACCATCTGGGCTTTCGATACCTTCGGAGCGCTTTCAGTGGTGATCATCGTGACCCGCTCAGGGAGGTCTTTGAAGGAGTCCATCGTCTCGGTCAACTCGCGTGCTACCTGTGTGCGCTGGCGAGTCTCTGATGACAGCAGCCGTTCGAGTTTCGCCTGTTCGGCTTCGAGGGCCGTTGCTTCGGTCTGAAACTCGATGACGGCGTCTTCGGTCAGCTGGCCGAGGTTCAGGTCGAGAACGGCATTGGCCTGGGTCTCATCGATTGAGAACCGTTCGATCAAGCGCTCGCGGGCGATCGCTCGGGTCTTCGACGTGCGGACGATCCTGATGGTCTCATCAATGTCGACGAGGACGGCGAGGAATCCGCGCAGTCGGTGGAGACGCTCTGCGATCTTCGACAACCGGTATTCGGAGCGGGACACGACGACACGAATGCGATGGGCGATCCACGCCTGCAGGGCGCTCCGCAAGTTGTAGAGCCGGACGGTGTCGTTCTCGTCCAGGAAGTGCATCTGGACTTTGTTGGTGACTTGCAGGTTCGTGAATCGCAGCAGGCCGGGGGTGATCATGTCGGCGTTGACGCCGGCGGCGAGCTCCACCGAGATGCGGGTCTGACCGTTCGACGATTCGTCGTTAAACGCAGTAATCCCGGCGAGATCGCCGTTGTCGAGTGCATCTCCGACCTGTGCGATGAACTTCTCGACAGAACCGAGGGTCGTGTCGGCGTACGGCAGTGAGGTGATGATGATCTGTTGACGGTTACGGCCAACAGGCTCGACGATCCAGGCGCCGCGGACCACGACGCGGCCTTGGCCGGAGCGGTAGATGTCGTTGAGCTCGTCGCCGTTGGTGACGGTGCATTCGGACGGGAACGACGGGCCGGGCAGCACGGTCATCAGTTCGTCGATGCTGGCTGACTTGCGGTCGAGGAGCATCAACGTTGCTTGGCACACTTCGCGGGGGTCGTGTGGCGGCAAGTAAGACGACAGCCCAACGGCAATGCCGTTGGCGCCGTTGACAAGCAAGTTGGGATAGGCGGCTGGCAGCACGGTTGGCTCAATGGTTGAGCCTTCGTAGTTCTCGACCATGGGGACGACGCCTTGGTCGACCTCGTTGAGCAACATGACGCCGAATTGGCCGAGCCGGGTTTCGGTATAGCGCGGTGCGGCCGGCGAGAAGTCGGGCGAACCAACGTTGCCGTGGAAATCTAGGAGGGGCACGAGGTTCGAGAACGGCTGAGCGAGGCGGGCGAGGGCATCGGCGATCGAGGCGTCGCCGTGCGGGTGGAACAATGCCATCGTGTCGCCGACAACGCGGGCGGTCTTGACAAAGGGCCGGTCGGGCGTGAGTCGTTGGGTCCACATGTCCCACAGGATCCGGCGATGGACTGGTTTGAGCCCGTCTGCCGCGGCGGGGATTGCACGATCTTCGACGACTGCTCGTGCATAGGCGAAGTAGTCGCGATCGAGTTGGTCCCCGGCAGAGAGTTCGATGATCGTCTCGGTGAACGCGACGGCGACGGCGGCCTTCTTCTTACGGGCCATCAGTTGTTCCCCCCAACAGTCAGGGATTCGCCGGATCGTTCGAGGTACCACGCTTTGCGCAGGTCTGACTTCGGGCCGAAGAGACGCTCGGCGAGGCGCGCCAGGTTGGCGGGGTCTTCGATGTTGACGACTCCGATCTTGCGGTCGGTGCCCATGACGGAACGGAGTTCATCGGCATCCATCTCGCCGAGACCCTTCAAACGGCCCATGTGGGCTTTGTGGGTCGGGTTGTCGGCGCGCCACACGCGCATTGCGGCGTCGTCTTCGAGGTAGATCCGCTCGCCCCGATGAACGGTCGTCCAGAGCGGCGGCAGCGCGTAGAACAGTCGGCCGGACTCGACGAGGCCCGGGCACCATGTGTAGAGAAACGCCAAGATGAGTGCGCGGATATGGAGGCCGTCGTCGTCGGCATCGGCAAGCACAACGATGCGGTCGTAGCGCAGCTTGTCGAGGTCGAAGTCGTCGCCAATCCCGCAGCCCATCGACAAGATGAGGTCGGCCATCGTCTTGACGACTCGGCTGATCGACTCGCGATACGAGTTCAACGGTTTGCCGCGCAAGGGCAGGATCGCCTGGAACGAGGGATCGCGGGCGTCGATTGCGGTGCCGCCTGCCGACTCACCCTCGACGAGGAGCAGTTCGGTGGGCCGGTCGGTCTTGAACGTGCAGTCGCGCAGCTTTGCCGGCAGGCCGTTGCGGGACTTGTTGCCTTTGCCCAGCAACGCGCGCACGGCTGCCTGCTCGGCGTTTGACCTGGTTCGGGACCGCATCGAAGAGATGGCGAGGTCGGCGATCTTCTTCGCCGGTTCTGGATTTTCTTCGAGCCAACGGGCCATCGCAGGCATGACGATCGCCCGCGTTCGTGACGTGGCCTCGGGATTCATCAGCTTTGACTTCGAGTTCCCGGCGAACTGCGGGCCGGGCAGCATGATGGAGGCGACCATCAGGCCGGCGGCGAAGATGTCTCGGGTGTTCGGCTGCGACTCTTTGTCCTTCAACATGTCGCGGTCACCGATGTACTTCTGGACCGAC
>CAWUXP010000272.1:0-2807 GCA_963926495.1 Candidatus Ilumatobacter herschelensis | reverse complement strand
CTGACCGGGGTCCAAGACGTTGGCGGTCAACCCGGCGAGTGGGTCGGCGTAGCAGTGCAGTTTGGGCACGCCGAGGCATTCCCCCAGGAAGCTCGTCAGCTCGCGAGAGTGGAACAGATGCGTCATCGCGTCGTCCAGGAGTCACGAGTCGCCGGGGATAAAGCCGCTGGACCGTTCGATGAACGTGTTGATTGGATGCCGATCCGGGAAGGTCGCGTCGCGAACGGTGTGAAAGTACGGGTTGATGAACTGCGTCGAGAAGTGGGTCGTGGCCTTGCGGTGGTTGATCTCGGCGTTCAATGTCTCGACAGCAGCAGGGCGAAGCAGGTCGCGAACGATGGCGCATCCGTCCTCCTGCAGGTCGTCACGCGCTGCCGTCACCGCAACGCGGTACGCGGCACTGCCCGGCTGGTCGAGCGCATATCGCTCGAGGTCGATCAGCGCGCCAAGATCAGTCATCGTCGACTTCCCAGGGTGGGGTCCAGTCGCCATCCATTCGGAACGAGAGACCAGCGTCGTCTTCGAGTCGTTTGGCGACGTGGAGTTCTCCGACGTCGGTGCCGTAACGATCGCCAGCGTCGCGAAACACGCTGCGGGCAGCGTCGGTCATCACCATTGGTGCGGTCACGCCACCCTGTAGTTCTTCGAGGAGCGCGAGGTCCTTGAGGCACAGGTCGACGGTGAACGACGGGTCGTAGTGGCCCGCGAAGATTGATGGGGCGTCGTGCCGGGCCACGAAACTGTCGCCGACCGATTCGATAATCGCCCGATACAACACGCCAAGATCGACGCCGTGTGCCATGCCCACCGCGAACCCTTCGCCGAGCGCAGCTGCGGAGATGAACCAGAGCTGGTTCGTGACCAACTTGACGACGTTGCCCGTCCCGAGGGGCCCACACGCGATGACGACGCCGAGGTGTTCGAGGATCGCCGTGGCGCGGGCAACGGGTTCGTCAGCGCCGCCGATGAAAAGGGTGAGCCTGCCGTTGCGGGCTCCGTCGACTGCGCCGGTTACCGGTGAGTCGACCACGTCGACGCCCGCGGGTGCGGCATCGGCGAGGCGGGCGACGAGTTCCTTGCGGTTCGTGGTCAGGTCGGCCCAGAGTGAACCGGAGCGGAGCGCCGCGAGTGCGCCGCCTGCTTCCATGACGGCCTCGACGTGGTCAGGGCGCGGGAGCGATGTCAGCAGGACGTCGACCCGAGCAGCGCAGTCGGCAGCCGAAGTTGCGCCCAGTGCCCCGCCAGCAACGGCGTGGGCGACCTTGGTCTGATCGAGGTCGAATGCAACGACCGTGAAGCCGGCTTCGAGGAGGCGGGCGCACATCGGTGCACCCATATTCCCCAAGCCGATGAACCCGATGGTGTCGCGTGCCGGTGTCTGAGTCATCGCTGCTCATGCAATCACAAAACGACGGCTGCCCGCGACACGCTTGGCCCGCAACTGTTGGGGTGTCGCTGGTGTGAGCGAGCGGGTGATCAGATGGGTCCCGGAATCGAACTTGTGGGCTCGGATTTGCTTGACTGTGCACATGTCTGAATCGATCCAGTTGACCGACACCGTCCGTTTGGAACGCGAAGGTGATGTCGCGCTCGTCATCATCGACAATCCGCCCGTCAATGCACTGAGCTGGCATGTCCGCCAGGGCTTGTTCGACGGCATGACGCAGGCGGTCGAATCGGGCGCTAAGGCGGTCGTGGTCATCTGTGATGGCCGTACGTTCATTGCCGGTGCTGACATCAGCGAGTTCGGCGGCAACGTGCCGAAGGCGGCAGGTCTGCAAGAAGTGCAGGCTGCAATGGAAGATGCACCGATCCCCGTGATTGCAGCCATTCACGGCACCGCTCTTGGTGGAGGACTCGAAGTTGCGCTGTGCGCCCACTACCGCGTGTCGCTGGCCTCCGCGAAGTTCGGGCTGCCCGAAGTCAACCTCGGCCTGCTGCCGGGCGCCGGTGGTACTCAGCGCCTGCCGCGTCTCGTGGGAGTCGCTAAGGCACTCGAAATGATGACCACTGGCCGTCACATCAGCAGCACCGAAGCTAAAGACGGTGGCCTCGTCGACGATGTCGTCGATGGTGGCCTCGAAGAGTTGCGCGCCGCCGCGATTGCGTTCGCCAATAATGCCGTTGCTGAGAACCTCCCGCTCGTTCGGGTTCGCGACCGCAACGAACTGGTCGAGGCGCATGCTGGCGACGAAGAGATCTTCGCCAACTTCCGCAAGGGGATTGCCCGCAAGACCCGCGGTTTCCTCGCCCCCGAGTACAACATCCGGTGCATCGAAGCGGCCTGTAACCAGCCGTTTGATGAGGGTCTCAAAACCGAAGGCAAGCTCTTCATGGAGCTGATGACCGGCCCGCAGTCGGCAGCCCAGCGCTATTACTTCTTTGCTGAGCGCGCGGCGAACAAGATCCCGGACATCGCCAAAGACACGCCGCTGATCGACGTCCAGAAGGTCGGCGTCCTCGGTGCCGGCACCATGGGCGGCGGCATTGCGATGAACTTCGTCAACGTCGGCATTCCCGTGACCATCGTCGAGCGTGACCAGGAGTCGCTCGACAAAGGCCTCGGCGTCGTCCGCAAGAACTACGAGCGTTCACGGTCCACCACGCCCGAGCAGGTCGAAGAGCGCATGGCGCTGATCACCGGCTCCACGAGCAAGCAAGACTTTGCCGACTGCGACATGGTCATCGAAGCCGTGTTCGAAGACATGGAACTGAAGCAGTCGATTTTCCGGGAACTCGACGAGATCTGCAAGCCAGGTGCGTTGCTGGCCTCAAATACGTCGGCGCTCGACGTCAACAAGATCGCT
>CAWUXP010000271.1:0-10281 GCA_963926495.1 Candidatus Ilumatobacter herschelensis | reverse complement strand
ATCGCGAGTACTCGAAGCCTTTGTGGTTGCCGACGCCGTCCTGGGCGAACGTGGTCGACAACGAGATCGGCACCACGACTGCGCCAGTGGTCGGGTCAGGCTCCTGGCCGGCATGGATTGCACGGGTGGAGAAGCCGGCCGACATATTGACCTGCTTGTTGTCGTCCGGATGGGCAGTTGGGGTGTTATCCGGGTGGGTTTGATCAGTCACGGTTGTTTGCATCCTCTGCAATGGCGGTGAAGTAAGAGAGCAGGTCGGTGCGAGTCAGCACACTGAGCGGCTGACCACCTGACAGCACGAGGAGTGCTGGGGCGGTTTCGAGCATTTCGACAGCGAGCCCGACCTTTTGGCCGACTCCAATCGTAGGGAGCTTTGTGCCCATCACCTTTTCGACCGAGATGTTCATGGCGCCCGGGTTGCGGTGAATGACATCCATCAGTTCGAGCTCGTCGACGGAACCGGCCACTTCGGCGTTCGCGAACGGCGGTGTGTTCTTGCAGACAGGCAATTGGCTGACACCGTTGCTGCGCATGATCTCGATGGCCTCGCTGACCGGCGCCGACGGGTTGACGTAGAGCAGGTTTTCGATCGAAGCGTTGCGCGTGTCAAGCACGGCGCCGACGCACTGATCGCACTCTTTGAGGAATCCGAAGTTCATCATCCAGTTCTCGTTGAACACCGTCGAGAGGTAGCCGCGCCCCGAGTCAGGGTTGAAGACGACAACGACAGCGTCGTCGTCGGCTTCCTTGGCGACTTTCAGCGCCGCGGCCACGGCGGTACCGCCGGAGCCGCCGATAAGGATGCCTTCGGTCTGGCTGACGTAGCGGGCCATGAGGAAGCTCTCTTCGTCGCTGATCGGGATGACCTCGTCCCACAGATCGCCGTCGTAGGCGGCCGGGAAGAAATCTTCGCCGACGCCCTCGACGAGATACGGGCGACCCGAACCTCCGGAGAACACCGACTTCTCGGGGTCGGCAGCGATGATCTTGATGTTGGGATTCATCGACTTGAGGTAGCGGCCAGTACCGGTGAGCGAACCGCATGTGCCCGCGCCCGCAATGAAGTGCGTGATGCGGCCTTTGGTCTGTTCCCAAATTTCGGGGCCTGTGGTCTTTGTGTGGGCTGCCGGGTTGTGCGGGTTGGCGTACTGGTTCGGACGAAACGCGCCGCGCTCCTGGGTGAGCCGCTCGGCCACGGAGTAGTAGCTGTTTGGATCTTCCGGTGCGACGGCGACATCACAGACAACGACTTCGGCGCCGTAGGCGCGCAGCAGGTCGACCTTTTCTTTGCCAGCCTTGTTGGTCATGACGAACACACACTTGTAACCCCGCTGAGCAGCCACGATGGCAAGACCGACACCCGTGTTGCCCGACGTTGGCTCGACGATTGTGCCGCCGGGCTGAAGTTCGCCGCTTGCCTCGGCAGCGAGAATCATCTCGAGTGCCGGTCGATCTTTCGAGGAACCGCCGGGGTTCGTGACCTCATGTTTCATCGCCAGCGTGCAGCGGATGCCATGTTCTTCGCTGACACGCTTCATGCGCACCATCGGCGTCTTGCCGATCAGGTCGAGAATTGATTCGGCGATGTCCATGCCGTCGGCGTCCCAGGCGGGAAGCGATGTATCAGTCATAAAGCGAACAATACAAGGTGAGTTGACATCCCGGCAGGGTTGAGGTCAGTGACCGACAACTGCGCAGGCTACGGCGGCGAGAGCTGCTCAGTTTCCGAGCACGCGATCGACGTACCGGCCGACCGTGCCAGGCTGTGGTGATTCGAAACCTTCAGGGAGTAGGTGGGGCGCGTTGTCGGCCAGGAAGGCTAAGAGCTCACCAGCAGACGGGTTGACGAGGCCCTTGTCGCCTATGACGACGGTGGGCACGACTTCGTTGCCATTTGCATGCTTGCGCACGATTGCAGCGTCAGCGTTGCTGTCCCAAATGTTGTGCTCGACTCGTTCGACACCGAGCTTGTCCAGGCCACGCTTGAGGCTTGAACAGAAGCCACAGCCAGGCCGCCAGTAAAGATCAATCTGCTTCGCCGTGCTTGTCGTGTCCATGGTTGAAAACGTACAGAGCCGCACCCGGCACTTGGGCAGTCAGCCACCTCGAGTTTCGCGCCTGTTCAGCCGATTACTGCTCGCGACGACCGGTGTGCGACGAACCGGACAGCGGTGGCAAGAAATTTGGCAGGAAGATGTGTCGATCAGGGAACCGAGCGAGGTGTTCAAGCGTCTGACACGCTGAGGGCAAACGACAAGGGCAAGTACAGGGAAAGCGACAGGGGGAATGGCATGACTATCGAGTTCGACAGCATCAGCAGCACGGAAAAGCCGGCCGGTCAGCCGAGGCGGCGGATTGCTGCCGGGGTGGGTGCCACGATGCTCATTGCAGCAGCAGGCGGCGTCGGGTTCGGGATTGGCCACAGCGTCGACGGATCCGACCGGGCGTTGAGCCCCGGAACTGCATCCGAGGCTGACGTTGAGCCAGTGGAAGAACTCGACATCGAAGTCCCGGTTACTGAGGCCTATGTGCCAGCGTCCACGATTGCCGTCGCTGGAGACGCGCCTGCGGGCCAGCCCGTCACCAGCGATGATCAATATGTTGCCGAGTCGTCTGGCGGCCCCGGATTCTCAGTGTTCGGAGACCAAGCGCTCGAGTTGCTCTACGAGCGCACGAGCGCCGATGGGCTGATCGTGCGAGTGCATCTCGGCCAAACCTGGGACGACGGGGGCTACTACAGCGATGAGTCTGGCAACGAGTGGCAGCCGCCAGCGTGGTGTTACGAGTCGGGCCAGGTGCGTATTGCACTCGGTGGTGCGAACGTCATCGACGTGGGTTCGGCGCCGTGGTACACCGAGCCGTATCAGGGCCGATCGGTCTCATGGCTGACCCTTGGCCGACCGGATGGCGACCCGCACCGGGTGCTCTTCGGACAGGTGCCCGACGGCACGACACTGGTCACCGCCACGTTCGGAGACGGATCCGTCGACAGCGCTGCCCCTGAGAACGGAGTTGTTGCACTGGTCGTCTCGGGTGAACCCGAGACCATTGAGCACAACGAAGATGGATACATCTGGCTGGAGGAGTCGCCTGACTTTGAGATCACGTTTCAGTCAGTTGACGGAGCCACCGCCGTGGCGTCCAACGCTGTCGGCACCTGGAACGACCCCGACTTCGTTGCGTCGTGCTCGCCGCCGCCACCGACCCTGCCCGAGGCTGGTGAGCAGCCAGCCGATCCTGCAGCGGATGAAGCAACGATCACCGAGTTGATGTCAAACATCTACGGCGAGAGCGATGAATCGTTCGAAACGCTCGACTGGATCGACGACCCAACCGGGGTTGCGGAGGCACGCGAAGAAGTCGCGGCCGGCAGCTTCGAGGAGCCGGCAGCCTCAGCCGAGGCGATCGTCGAAGCGCTGGTATTCACGGCGCCAAATGAGGCGTGGTTCCGTTACCGCATCGAAACCTCGGTCACGACGCTTCGAGACCGCTTCGGCATTGCCCGTCTGATCGACGGTATGTGGAAGATCACTCGCGACACGATCTGCCAAGACCTCAGCATGGCTTCCGGAAATTGTGAGCCCGGATACGAAGTGGTCTTCCCGGACCAAGGCTGATCGCTGGAGGTGACGGCCGGAGTCAGCTGCTGGCAGACTGGCTCCATGAGCAGCACGGCGAGCAGCGCAGCATCCGACACGTCCGTCTACCTCGATCGGCTCGCCAAGGTGCGCGCGTCGATGGTCGAGCAGAACGTCGACACGGTCATGGTGTCGGTCGGCCACGATCTGCCCTATCTGTCGGGTTACAGCGCGATGCCGTTGGAGCGGTTGACGATGCTCGTCGTGCCGCGCGACGGAGTAGCCACGATGGTGATTCCTGGGCTTGAAGCAGCCCGTGTCGAACCGCAGCCAGGTGTCTTCGAATTACTGCCTTGGAGCGAGACGCAAGACCCCACCTCCATCGTCGCCAAGTTGGCCGCCGGTTCGAAGCGCATCGCGATCGGTGATCAGATGTGGGCACGCTTCCTTGTTGAGCTACTGCCGCATCTCCCCGGGGCCGAATACACCCGTGCGGTCGACGTCGTTGGCCACCTCCGCATGAGCAAAGACCAGGCGGAGCTCGACGCACTCGCCGCTGCAGGGGCTGCCGTCGACAAGATTGCCGGCGAACTTCAACGCGGCGAGATCCCACTCGTCGGCCGGACCGAAGCCGAAGTGTCGGCGTACCTCGGACGCCGCATCATCGAAGAGGGTGCGCAGAAGGTCAACTTCGCGATTGTTGCTGCCGGCGAGAACGCGTCGAGCCCGCATCACCACCCGGGCGACCGAGTGATCAAAAAAAATGAGATCGTGTTGACCGACTTTGGCGGCACGATGAACGGTTACTGCTCCGACACCACCCGCTGCGTCTTCACGGGCGAAATCGCGCCCGACGTCGCCGAGGCATACGAGGTGCTGTTCGAAGCCCAGGCCGCAGGTGTCGCCGCAGCAACGGTCGGTACGCCATGCCAAGACGTCGACCGGGCATGCCGGAAGGTCATCGATGACGCCGGTTATGGGGAGTACTTCATTCACCGCACTGGGCACGGCATAGGCCTCGAAGCCCACGAGGATCCATATATCGTCGAAGGCAATGCTCTGCCGCTCGCTCACGGCCACGCGTTCAGCGTCGAGCCGGGGATCTACATCCCGGGCAAGTGGGGTATGCGGCTCGAAGACATTGCCGCAGCCACCAACGATGGTCCGGTGAGCTACAACAACTCCGACCACCACCTCATCTCGGTCGACGCATAGCAATGTGCCTGACGCAGTGTGCCTGACACAGGGTGCCCAGACGTCAGCTCGTGGCGAAGGCTGTGTCGTCGGGCGTTGGTGAGAAACCCGTCAGTTCGATCAATAGGTCGCTGCCGTCGAATACGGCAAGCGCGCCCGACTCAAGGGCGCAGTAACGCTTGGTGCCGCCGGTGACCGGAATGTCGACACACAACGCCTGCTGCCCGCCCTGGGTGATCTCGGAGCCAATCGGGTCGCCAATGCGACGGTCAGCGTCGACGCGGAGCCTGGCGGCCATTGCTTTGGCGTAAAACTCGCTGGTCAGCAGCACATCGCTGGTGCGCGCCTCGTTGATCTCGCCTTCGCACGTGCCCTGCGAGAGATCGCACGTGATCATCGATTCGCCCTCGTATATGTAGCGGACCATGTTGATAGTGATCGATCGCTTGCCCGGGGCCTGGACGACCTGCGCGGTAGACGTGAAATCGCCGAGCCGCGTGAGCACCGTGTAGTCGGCCGTGAACAGCTCAGGCGATACACAGTCGAACCGTTCGAGGACGCTGTCGATCTCAACACGCCCGGTGGTTTCGGCGAAGGCACAGCCACCAAGCGTGGGCCGTTCGCCGGTAAAGCAGGAACTGAGCAACGCAGCACAGGCAACAAGTGCAGCGACCGAGCGTGAGGTGACGTGACGGGAGCGGCAAAGGGAGGCCATGGCGGCGCCAGCGTACGCCGTTACCATTCCAAACCGTGATCCGCCTCGACGCCGCAACGGTGCTCTTGCAGTGGGCGACCGGCGGAATGTTGTTCTGCTGGTTCACCACCCGCCGCCGCATGATTGGCGTCGGCTACGGCTGGCTCTTGCGTGGCACCTACCTCTGTTTTGCCGCCGGTGCAGTCGCTGCAGGGTTGGCCGTGGGCTTCAACCCGGTGCGCGATATTTCCTCGGCGCTCGTTGCTGTGGCCTGCCTGTTTGCACTGGTCGTGTCGATCGTCCGCAAGGGTGCCGGCGTCAGCGGCGAGGATGCCGAGTTCGATCGCCGAACCGAGCGGGTAGCAGCAATGACCGGCATCGACCGTCAGGTCGACGAATCAGCAGTTCGAACAGGATCGGAGTTCAACCCGAACCTCGATCTGGTTCCGGCAGCTATCGGTTTCATTGGCTTGATTGCTGCGGCCATTGACGCAACCGATGACGCCTCGTTCGCGACGCTGACGGTCGCACTGCTCCGCACGCTGATTGGCGCAGCATTTATCGGTGCAATCAGCGATGGCATGCTCCTCGGGCACTGGTATCTCGTGCAACCCGGCCTGCCGCGCAAGCTCCTGAACGAGATGGTCACCGCGCTCATTTGGCTATGGCCGCTCGAGGTGGGCGCCCTGCTGCTGCCAACGGGCATGATCAGCGTCTGGCTCGGCACTGTCGACGACGGCTGGGGCGGTCTACTCGGCTGGATGTGGGGCATGTGCGCGCTGTCGACGATCATCCTCGTGCTCGTCACTCGGGCCGCATTGAAAGAGCGTTACTACTCCGCCGTGATGGCTGCGACCGGCCTGCTGTACCTGGCGATCCTCACTGCCTTCGGCACCGACATCGTTGCTCGCGCCGTTCTCGATCAAACCTGACGATCAGCTGAGCGGCGAGACCGTCACCGCGTCGCCGCTCGTGATGGCACCGGGCCGAACGACCGCTGCGTACCACCGGCTGCTCCCCGGGTTGATGGCATGGTCAACAAGTGAGATCTGACGACCGGTGAAGTTCGCTGCAATCTTGGAACACGGAACGGCAGGTGAGGTGAGCTGACAGCGCACAGCACCGATATCGAGCACCGTGCCGGCCCGAAGCGCCGCCCAGTCGATACCGCGCAATGTCAGGTTTTCGCCGACATCACCGGCAGTCACCGGATGACCCGCGCTCGCGAATCGTTCGATCACGTCGGCACTCCACAGGCACAGCGCCTGCCATGGCCGGCCGTGATGGAGCCGGGTCTTCTGAACGTCGCCCTCGATGCCGCGCCAGCCAACGGCGGCTGTGTCGACGGCCGACTTCGGCACACCGCCGCTCGAGCTGTTGATTTGGGCAACGGTGCCGGAGTGCGGGGCGACGCGATCGGCCCGGCTTGCGTGGATCGCTGTCAGGTGGACCCACAGTTCAGCGGCGAGTGCCGGCTGGTCGTGGTGCTCGCGCCAGGTGTTCCCGATCGTTTTGATGCGATCGCAGGCCGCTGTTGTCTTGGGGGATCGGTCAACAAAATCGGCGGTCCAGAGTGCGCTCAGCCCGTCAATATGTTCCAGTGTCTGGGTCGCATCCCGGGCATTCCATTCGCAAATTTCGTACCACTCCATGTTGCTGACCGTAGTTGCCGCTTGCGTTCTCAACATCAGACTGGCCGTGATAGGACTTCCGGCATGGCACGAATCACGGCAACGGCGAACGACTCCACTTCGACCTTCGAGGTAGCTGACGGAACAAGGTTGGTCCTTGCACTTGAAGAGAACGGGATCGACATCTTGCACAAGTGCGGTGGATATGCGAAGTGCACAACTTGCCGGGTGCAATTCGACGTCGGCGAACCTTCTTCGAAGACCGAAGCTGAAGCGGAACTCGCCGAAAACCGTGACCTTGGCGCCGCCCGACTGTCATGTCAGATTGAAGCCTCTGGCGATATGACACTCACTGCGGTGATGACCTTGAGCTCAAGCGACTTTGACGAGCCGGGACCTACCCCGGCAGCAGAAATCACTCCCTGACACCACGACCCGAAAGCGGTTATCAGTGGTCAATGCCAGGGAAGTGGCACTTGCTGAATCGTTGGGTGGGGGGCATAACTCAGCGCTGACTTGGAGCCGCACCCGAGGTCGACATCGAAGGCCGTCACGTGTGGCTGACCAACCTTGACAAGCAGCTCTATCCGTCAGGGTTCACTAAGGTCGAGGTCGTTGACTACCGCGCGTGGATCACGACGGTCATGGCCAAGGCCGCGCTGCCCGGCAAGATCTTTGTCGACTGAAGCCAGAACGCGCACCACAAGACGACATCGTCCCTCTTCGCTACGCGCCTGCGATCTCGACGCCGGTGACGTGGGATGAGGTGAACGACTATGCGTCGGGTGATGTCGAACTGCGTTTCGAAGCTCCCGACGTGCTTGCTCGTGTAGAGGAAATGGCCGACGTATTCGCGCCAGTGCTGACGCTCGAGCACTAGTTACCCCGACCGAGCGGCTGACCTGACACCGATCTGAGTGGTCGAGCGGGCAGTATGGGAGCGTGACGACACGAAACGGATCACTCTGGTTCAGCCTTGTCCTCGTCGCCGGGGCGTGTGCGTCACCAGCCATGGAGTCCGGCAGCGCACCGCGGTCAACCACTGCTCTGCCATCGAGCACGGTCATCGCCATCGAAGTGTCGTCGACCACTTCACCCGACCCGGCGGTCAGTGCAACGCCCGAGTCCGTTCCAACTGCACCATCGACAACATTGGGCGTACCAACCACGATCACGTCGGTCGCCCCATTGACCGGCTGGGAAGCAGTCGACCGATACCTCGAGATCACCCTGATTCGCGGCGGTTCGAGCGCTGCGTCGATCGCAGTGTTGAGCAACGGAGCGCTCGAACATGCTGCAGCGTTTGGTGAACGGGTACCCGGAGACGCTGCAGAAACAGAGGACCGTTTCCGAGTGGCGAGCATAAGTAAAACGATTGCGGCGATCACCACATTGCGGTTGGTCGAGGATGGGACACTCGACCTCGATGCGCGGATTGGTTCGCTGCTGGCCAGCGACCTGGGGGTCGGTACGCCAGCTGCCGGAGTCACGGCGCTCACGATCAGGCAACTCCTCACCCACCGGTCCGGGTTAGCCCAGTACGAAGACCTGTTCTTCCGTAGCGAGGTTGGATCGTGCCGCGCGGCTGCCGAGGTGGGGCTGACACAGAGCCTGCAGGGCACGCCGGGTGGCCGGTTTCTGTACAGCAATATGAACTTCTGTGTGCTCGGGATTGCCATCGAAGTCCTGACGGGTGAGCGCTACGAGAGCGTGGTCCGGCGTGAAGTGCTCGACCCACTCGGGATCGACGGGATGCGGATGGCCGATACATTTGACGTCGGCGTCGGCGATGTCGAACACCAGTCAGAAGACGGCCGCAACTACATGGAAGTGCTCGGTGCTGCTGGCGCATGGATTGCTACACCGACTGACCTTGTCGCCATTCTTGATTCGATCGACCCGGCCACGCCCGGCACGAAGCTGCTCGATGCAGCGACGTTGGTCGAGATGCAGACGATCACCGTCGATCCGCTAGAACTCGCCGATGAGCAAGACCCACCTGGCTCCGCGACAACGACGACGTTCCCGCGAGATCTGACGAACGGTTACGGCATGGGCCTGATGATCTTCGATGCCGAGGACGACGTGGCGCTCAGCTTCGGCCACACCGGCACGCTCGAGAGCACCCACGCGATGTTCGCGCGCCGCCCCGATGGGCTCACCTGGGCCGTGACTGTCAGTGGTGACTACCCGGCCTCGACTCCAGCACTCGCGAAAATCGTTGACAACGCGCTCCTGCTCGGTGGATTTACCGATGGCTCGTATGTCGTCGTTCCACAGCCGCTCGGCGAAGGCTGAGGCGGTGCCGCGAACGAACAGTGGTCGGATCGGCGTGGTGCTGCTTATGGCCGTGCTCGTGGCCTGTGCCGACACCAACCCGACCAGTAGACCATCGCCAGGATTCGTGCCCGCCACGCTCCAGCCGGCTGGCTTGCCTGAGTTGACGGACCCTGCTGAGTCGACGTCAACACTGGAGCAAACTGTCGCCGCACCGTCGGTCACTGAACCGGTCGACACAGACGTTCCCCGCAACGACGTGAACGCCGGCGATGAGACTGTCCCGATCGACGCCCCGATCGACGACACCGCCACGACCGATATCGATGAGTTGGGTTTGAGTACCGACGAGCCGACCTTCGAGGTGGAGCCACTCCGCCCGTTTGCGTTGGAGGCGGTAGTGGTCGCGCCGGCGCCACCAACCCTCGACGACTCGGGGGCCGCAGTGCCGACCGGATGGGCGGCGTTCGACCGTTCGCTAGAAGACGCGCTGTTGCGCAACGGCAACACAGCTGCATCGGTGGCCGTCGCCATCGGTGGCGAGGTCGTGCACGAGGATGCATTCGGCCTGCGGGCACCGTTCATCAGCGAAGACGAGGCCGCTCCCGGTGATCGTTTCCGAATCGCCAGCATCTCGAAGCCGATCACCGCAATCACGCTGCTGCAGCTCGTCGAGGCGGGCGTTGTCGGCCTCGACGACGAGGTGGGCCAACTGGTCGCCGATCAGCTGCAGGTGACGCCGTCGGCGGGCGCTCGTCGGCTGACAGTTCGCCGGTTACTCAACCACACGTCCGGCTTCGGGAAGTACGACACACAGTTCTTCGGCAAGGGCGCCGACAGCTGCGAGGATGCCGCTCGGCTCGGCATCAGGCAGGGCGCGGGTTCTGGTGGCTACCGGTACAGCAAC
>CAWUXP010000270.1:0-7269 GCA_963926495.1 Candidatus Ilumatobacter herschelensis | reverse complement strand
TGTTGTGCAAGACGGATTCGGATCGGGCCCCTGGCGGTCGAAGGATCGACAACCCGGCCCTGCTGGATGATCTCGACGTCGCCCGACGCGACCAACCTCCGTGCTGCCATCCGTGCCGGCTCCATCAGATTGCGCCACGCCGCTTCTGACTCGGTTCCGCCGACGACCTTGGCGGCCTCGGAAGGGCAAATTGTCTTGCCGTTCTCACGCTGTTCGAGAAGCTCGCGTATCGCCACCTCGAGCTCCCGATCGACCGGCTTGATCTTGCGCTTTCGACACGCGTCAGAGCAATACCGAACCTCGTCCCAGCTGCGCTCCCACTTCTTGCGCCATTCGATGGTCCGCCCACAGGAAACACAAATCTTTGATTCCGAATCCACCAAGCCAACAGTAGAAGCCCGCCCAGGAACCCGCCTATCCGACCTCGCAGTTCTCACCAGACGCGATGAGTAGGGAACCGACCCAACCATCGCGGAGCCCACCCCGCCCCCCGAGCGTGAGCGAGTTCGGGCGTCAGACCGAAGACTTGGAAGTCAGCGAGGCAGTCGATGAAGGCGGCGTAGCCGCCAGGTCTGACGACGTCAGACGTACTTCCAACCGAAGCGACCCTTGATGCAGAGCATGCCGTGGGTGACCTCGTGGTCGGCGGGGCTCGTGACCTTGACGATCTGGTTGTCTTGGACATGGAGTTCGAGGTTGCATCCAACGCCACAGTACGAGCAGACGGTTTGGGTGACGGTCTGCTCTTCTTCACGCCAGTTGTTCTCTTGGCGGAGGTCGAACTCGGTCTTGAACTGCAACGCGTTGGTCGGACACACCGCAATGCAGTTACCGCAGTAAACGCAAGCCGATTCGGGCAGGGCGACGTCGAACTCGGTGGAGATCCGATTGTCGAATCCGCGGCCAGACATCGCAATGGCGAACGTGAATTGGGCCTCTTCGCCGCACGCGTCGACGCACTTGTAGCAGAGCACGCATTTGTCGTAGTCCCGGATGTACAGGTTGTCTTGGATCTTGACCGGCTGGTCGAATCGCTCGGCACCGTCGGCGTAGCGGGTGAGGTCGACGCCGTACTCGGTCGACCACTCGTTGATCTGCGGCGCTTCGCTCAGGTCGTTGGCCGTGCCGAGGAATTCGAGCACCATTTTGCGGCTGTGCTGCACCCGGTCGGAGTCGGTCGAAATGACCATCCCCTTTTCGACAGGGCGTGAGCACGACGGGACCAGCGTGCGGTTGCCTTCGACTTCAACGACACAGACGCGGCACGCGTTGACCGGCGTGAGATTCTCGGCGTAACAAATGGTTGGCGTTTCGATGCCAGCCTGGGTACAGGCGGTAAGGATCGTTTCGCCCTCGTCAACAGCGACATCGCCACCGTTGATCGTGACGGTGACCTGCGTGCAGGTCTCCTGCTCCGCCGTGGTCTGTTGGGGGCTCATGATGCACTGCCGATCAGTCCGAGGCGAATAGCGGATTGAACGGCGCCCGCTGCCGTGTGGCCGAGACCACAAATCGATGCATCGGCCATGGCCATTGCCATGTCGTCGATCAGCGTGTTGCGTTCAGCGGTCAGCGAGCCAACTTTGCCCATTTCGACAATCACTTCGTGCTGTCGAGTCGTCCCAATACGGCATGGCACGCACTGGCCGCACGATTCACCTTTGAAGAACTCGGTGATCCGGGTGAGCAGCGGCGTGAAGTCGACGGTGTCGTCGAAGAGAGTGATCACCCCGGAGCCCAGCGTCGTGCCCCGCTCCCGGGTGTCTTCGCCGGTCAGCGGCATGTCGAGCTGATCGGCCCCGACAAAGCTGCCCGCCGCGCCGCCCATCAGAATTGCCCGTGTCGTTCCCGTTGCTCCGCCTGCGATCTCAATCATCTCACCAAGCGTCGTTCCCTGCGGTACTTCATACACACCAGGGTTCGCCACGTGGCCGGACAGGCAGAACAGCCTCGTGCCGGGCGACTTCTCTGTACCGACGAATCGATATGCCGCGGAACTGTTGAGCACGATATAGATCGCGTTGAGCAGGGTCTCGGGGTTGTTGACCGCTGTTGGTTCGCCGAACAATCCGTGGGTCGAGGGAAATGGCGGCTTGTTGCGCGGCTCGCCACGGAAGCCTTCGATCGACTCCATGAGCGCAGTCTCTTCGCCGCAGATGTAGGCACCGGCGCCCCGGCGCAGCTCGATGTCGAAACGCTGGCCGGAGCCCATGACATCGTCGCCGAGCAAGCCAGCCGTGCGGGCCTGCTCGATGGCGTTAGTGAGGCGAACGGTCGACAGCGGGTATTCCCCGCGGATGTAGATCCAGCCGTTCTCGGCACCGACCGACACACCAGCGATGGTGAGACCTTCGATGAGTGCAAACGGATCGTTTTCCATCAGGGTGCGGTCTTTGAACGTGCCGGGCTCGGACTCGTCGGCGTTGGCAATGACGTGCTTCGGGCGGCCCAGTTCGTCAGCGACACCTTGCCACTTGATTGCCGTCGGGAAGCCCGCGCCACCGCGCCCGGTTAACCCCGCCGAGCGGACTTCGTCGATAACCGCTTGACCGCCCATCGAGAGAGCCTTCTCGAGCGCTGCGTATCCGCCGTGCTCGCGGTACGAGGCCAGCGAGGTCGGGTCGACGACGCCAATGTTGGCAAGCAGCCGCAGGCCACCGGTGTCGCCGGCCGCACGCTGAATCGACTGGAATGCACCGGGTGATGCAATGTTGTCAGCGTCGGCCGGCACCGAGTCGGCGGCGCCACGACCCTGGACAAACTGAGCGGGAGCTCGCTCGCACTGGCCGAGGCATGGCCCGCGATGGACCTGTTTGCCGTCGGCTTCAAGTGCCTGGGCGAATGCTTCAGCGCCGGCGATGTGGCAGGACGTATCCATGCAGACATGCACGGTCGAATCGTTGTGGCCCGGGTCTTCGGTGCGAAACAGCTCGTAGAACGTGGCGACGCCGTACGCCTCGGCCGGCGGAACCTGCAAGACATCGCTGATGTAGTTGAGCCCACCAGCACTGATCCAGCCGATGTTGGCCTGCAGCGCGTGGAGCGCTGGAAGCAGCAGGTGGCGACGATCGTTCTTGCGCGTCATGCCACCGCGGACGAGCCGCTCGGACTCGTGGATGACAACCCGCGCGTCGGGCGAAAGGACATCGTCGACCGCAGCGCGTTCGGCGTCGGTCGAGTTGTCGATAGTCAGATGAAGATCAGCCATGCGGTACTACTTGTCTTTGTCGTCGTTGTCTCGGTTGCCGAGGCCGTCAGGCGCTGATTTTGTCGACACGGATGGCTGCAGCTTTGAACTCGGACGTGCCGGAACGCTTATCCCAGGCGTCGTTGGTCAACTTATTGATGTCGACCAGCGCCGAGAAGTGGTAGGTGGTGAACGTGAGCCCAACGGGGATGTCGGGCTGGAACCGCACATTCATCTCGACGGTGCCGCGTGGCGACGAGACGCTGACCCGTTCGCCATCGACGATGTCGAGTGCGACACCGTCGGCCGGGTTGATGTCGAGTTCTTCGCCGTAGCGGATTGGCGACTGGAAGCCGTTCGACTGGACACCGGTGTTGTACGAGTCGAGTGAACGACCGGTCGTGAGCCGCAACGGGAACTCGTCGGTGAGCTTTTCGTTGGGGCCTTCGTGCTCGACCACCGAGAACGGTGCCGGGCCACGGCCGCCCAGGTCGTCTTCCCAGAGCCAGCCGTGCAGGAACGGGCTACCCGGATGGTCGAGGTCGGGGCACGGCCACTGCAGGCCACCTTCGGCTTCGAGCCGTTCGTACGACATGCCACCGTGCATCGGCGACAGCGAACGTAGTTCGTCCCACAGCGCTTCAGGCTCGGTGGTGCCAAGTTCGACGCCCATCCGCTTGCCGAGTTCGTGCATGATGTCGATGTCGTGGCGAGCCTGGCCGGGCGGGGTGACTGCTGGCCTGGTGCGTTGCACACGACGTTCGCTTGAGGTGACGGTGCCGTCTGATTCGGCCCAAGCGACCGATGCCGGGAAGACCACATCAGCCAACTCGGCGGTGCGGGTCATGAAGATGTCTTGCACCACCAGGCAGTCGAGCCCGGAGAGCAACTTGCGGGCCTGATCGATGTCGGCTTCAGAGTCAGCAGGGTTCTCGCCGAGCACGAACGCTGCGGTCAGCTCACCGCGGCCCATTGCTTCGAACATCAGCGTGAGGTGGATGCCATCTTCGGGGTTGAGTTTGGCGCCATAGACCGCTTCGAACTTCGCCCGATGCTCGGCGTTGGTGATGTCTTGGAAGCCAGGGAACTTGTTGGGCAGCGCGCCCATGTCGCCGCCGCCCTGCACGTTGTTCTGCCCGCGCAGCGGAACGAGGCCACTCCCCCATTTTCCGACGTGGCCGGTGAGTAACGCCAAGTTGCACAAAGAGAGCACGTTGTCGACTGCGTTGTGATGTTCGGTGATGCCGAGCGTCCAAAGGATCTGCGCCTTCTCGGCAGTGGCGTAGGCGTGGGCCATCTCTTTGATCACACGTGCAGGAACACCGGTGATCTCTTCGGCGTACTCGAGCGTGTACGACTCGACCGACGCCTTGTACGTCTCATAGCCGTCGGTCGAATGCGCGATGAACGCCTCGTTGACCAGGCCGGCATGGATGATCTCGCGGGCCACGGCGTTGGCCAGAGCGATGTCGGTGCCAACGTCGAGGCCGAGCCAGGCATCAGCGAACTTCGATGATGATGTCCGTCGGGGGTCGACGGCGAACATTTTTGCGCCGTTCTTCAAACCCTTCAGTAGGTGATGGAAGAAAATCGGATGCGCCTCACGCGCGTTCGACCCCCACAGCAAGACCACATCGACTTCTTCGATCTCCTTGTACGAGGCCGTTCCCCCACCTGCACCAAACACTGTCGCCAGACCGACGACCGAGGGAGCGTGTCAAGTTCGGTTACAGGAGTCGATGTTGTTCGACCCCATCACCACACGGGCAAACTTCTGTCCGAAGTAGTTGACCTCGTTGGTCGCCTTCGAGCACGAGAACATCCCGAACGCGTTGGCGTTGCCGCCCTTAATGGCATCGCGAGCCGCGCCGAAGCCACTGGCCGCACGGTCGAGCGCTTCGTCCCAGGACGCCTCGCGCAGCTCGCCGTTTTCCCGGACATACGGGGTCGTCAGACGGGGCAACCCGAGATCGGCCGTCATCTGCTGCTGTCCCCTACGAAGCTTCATTAACTCGAGGTTAGACCCTCTAACGTGACGAGCAGCACACCCTGCCGACAGTTTCTCGACCCCGGACACATCGGCTGCGAAACGTATTGTGAACCGATTCTCCTAGCAAATCTCATTAATAAGCATGGGAGTTTTGTGGAAAGTCCTGAGTACGAGATGGAAATCCAGGGAGAGCAGTCTGCCTGGATGTCCAAGCCTGTGGGCCTTCGCCACGCTCAGCCCTCAGGGAAGAGAATGTCGACCCGCGGGCCCCACACCGACCTGGCACCTTCATGCCCGGTGCGGATCAACCAAACGGTGGCCAGAATGCCCAAAACTGCCGCCAACGCTGCAACGGTTTGCCGAGCGATCATGTTCGACGCGACGGCTTCCAGAACCCCGACTCGAACGCGCTCCACTCGTTCCAGCACCGTGAGTAATCCGAACACCGCGAACCAAGCCAAAGTCATCAGGAACGTCGTCTCTGCCAGATCCTGATGCTTCGAGATATCGACTGCCCCTTCACCGTTCGCACGGTCATAGGCCTCAATCAGCGCCTCGCCCGACTCCTTCGCCCCGAACAGCAGGACGACGGTGGCAAGGAGCGCCCCGACCATCCACCAACTAGCGCGCGCCCGCCACTCTGGTTTTACCGCCAGGACAACCGTTGCAATCGCAGCAATCGGTAACAGCACGATCGGAGCGTGAATCAACAGCGGATGAGCGGGCAGATCGAACAGCTTGTCAAACATGATCCGTAGGGTAGGTCAAACGTTTCGAGCGGGGAGTCCCCGGACCGCCCCGAGGTCACGCCCTGGCCACATCGTGACGATGTGTCTGTCAACACCCGCCTCAATCAGGTCCGACGGTCTGACACCAAGTTCGTCGCCCGGTACAAAGAAGTCGAGCACGCTGACTTCAAAACCTTCTGGCAGATCAGCGGCCCCAAGCCGTTCGAGGTGGTCGGCTAATCGTCCGGTCCGACGGATGTTCACGCCGTCGGCCAGTTGGATGGCGACTTCGATGGTGGCCCACGACGATGCACCGACGATCACCGCCGGCATCGGCGCCCCATCGGTGATGGCGTCAAATCCGTCGGCTCTCCAGATCCGTCGGAGCTGACCAATCGTGTCACTCAGCAACGCGAGCCGTGTCGCATGATCGCCGAGCTTCTTGCCAACCATGTCGTGTTCCACAGAGAAGCGCGAATCGGGCGCCGCTCCTGAGCCGACGCCGAACCGGACCCGCCCCGGCGCCAACGACTGGAGGGAGTTGATGCCAGACGCGAGTTGCACGGCGTGTCGGTTCGTCACGTTCGCGACGAGCAGGCCGAGATCGACATATTCGGTCACTGCAGCAATAGCACCGAGGCAGACGAACGGATCGCGCGACCACGGTGCGTCGACGACGTTGCCACTGAAGTGGTCGGTGACCCAGACCGCCCCGATGTCGGCCGCGTCAGCAGCCTTGGCCACAGCGAGCATGTCACCAAGGTGCGCTCCGAACGGGTTGATCACCAAGTCGGTCAGCACCCCCCGGACTCTACGCTGCAGGTGTGCTTTCCGATCCGGCCAACGTCCCCGCCATAGACGTCACCAGCTACCTCGAATGGATTGGCTTCGGCGGCACCGTGCGCCACAATCGGGCCACCTTGGCCGAACTGCAACAACTCCACATGACGGCTGTTCCGTTCGAGAATCTCGACATCGTCGACGGCCATGGCGTCACGGTTGATCCGCTGGCCAACGTCGCCAAGATCGTCGAGCAGGGCCGGGGCGGCTGGTGTTTCGAACTGAACGGCGCGTTCGCGGCCCTGCTTGAAGCCCTCGGGTTTCGTGTACTCAGGCTCGGCGCCGCAGTGCTGCTCGGCGGGCCGACGCGCGTGATCGACCACCTCGCACTTGAAGTACAGATCGACCGGCCGTACCTCGTCGACGTCGGCTTCGGCGACAGTTTCACCAACCCGATCGATCTCAATGCGGCCGGGCCTCAAGATGGCGGCAACGGGATGTACGAGTTGATCGGTAGTCCGCAAGGGACCACGTTGACCAGGCACGACGCGACTGGTGTTCCCGAGGCGCACTACCGCTTCAAG
>CAWUXP010000269.1:0-3460 GCA_963926495.1 Candidatus Ilumatobacter herschelensis | reverse complement strand
GATCGGCTTCGGCTCAAGGTTGGAAATGGCCGATGCCGAGCAGTCAATGAATAGATGCTCAGCAGTCGTCGGTACCGTGCCGCCGTCGAGCACAATCTCGTCGGTACTGATGGTCTGGACGCGGCCCATGCGCACGATGTTCTTGACGCGTTGCAACTCAGCGAGCTCGAGTTCACTGATGGTCGCGGCGTGGAACATTGTCGGGCGGACGGTGGTGTCGAGCCGCAGGAAATAGCCGCATGCTTCGAGCCGGTCGAACATGTCGACGACCGATGTCGAGGTGGCGATTGCTTCGAACTGGTTGGCCTGGGCACCGATCGTGTTCTCGAAGAACTCGAGGCCGGGTTGCGCGTTTTTACGGTTCAAGAGCCACGCATCGCGTGACACGATCCATGTGATTTGATCGGGGTCGACGCCGACATCGATCAACCACAGGATGGCATCGATTCCTGTCTTGCCGCCACCCACCACCACGTAGCCCGCAGGAGCGTGCTCGAGTTTCGGGAGGTCGTTGAGCGGCATGAACTGCACGCCCGCGCCGACCTCGAAGTTGGGTGTGTGCGTCGAGGGAACCGTCGTGTTGAGGTACGTGCAGTCGACCGTCATCTGGGGCGTGACGTGGAACTGCTCGCCGGACAGCTTGTGTTCGAAGTTGCCGTCGCCGCGGTAGTTGCACATGGGGAAGTAACGCACCCGGCCGGTCGGCAGCAGCGTGTGGCGCATTACGTCGTCGAAGTAGGCACTGACCTCGGCGCCGCTGGCCAGGTCGCTGAGGCCCCGGTTGAGGCCGACTTCGTCGATCCGACCTTTGCTCAGTTCACGCGAACTCACCCCGTAGAACTGCGACGGCTGGTGCAGGGTGACAAACGGATACGCACTGTTCCAGTGGCCACCGGGCTTAGCAAAGCGATCGACGATGACGACGTTCTTGTCGGTCTCGCTGATGATCACGTCGGCGAAGGCCATGCCGACGGCCCCGCTCCCGACGATCAGATAGTCAGTCGTAAGTTCTGTCGCCATGGTGGTGCCCCGTTCGAGATCGATCCGTCATCCTGCCACAGCCGTGGGCCACAACATTGGGCCACAACAGCAGGCCACCGGCACGGGCTACATTCGCCATGGTGAGGTGCCCACGACATGGCGAAAGATGATGAACGAAGCACGGATCTTGCTGGGCTGCAAGGCGCAGCCGACCGGCTTGACACGTTGGCCGAGACCGCTGAGTTGATGGATGATTCCGATAGTGCACAGCGACTTCGGGATGCCGCTGAAACTGCGCGGCTCCGTGCGCTGAAATTACTGGACGACCAATGAGGCAGCTGTCATGAGGGAGCGCGCCGAACACTCCGAGCCGGCTGCCGTGCGCGATGTCGAAGTCGGCAAAGTCGCGGTGGTGTGCCACGGATGGCGTGGCGGTTCGCTCTATGTCGACGTCGAGCCGGTGACCGACCAAACGGGTTGGACCGAGTTCCGGATCGTCGGCGTGCAGCCGCGGATGTGGTGGATTACTGGACACCCCGACGTGACGACCGACGTGCATGGCGACTGCGTCGTCGTGCGGCTACCGATTGCCAGCGCGGCCCTCGAGCTGACGCCTGCCAGCTACTGACTCAGAGACGGCTGGCGAGGAACGCCCGGGTGCGGGCCCGACCCTCGGGGTCCGACGCGAACTCTGATGCCGCGAGCTGGGTAACACCGGCGGCGGCGAGTTCGTCGATCCGAGCCCCACAGGTTGCCTCGTCGCCAATGATGGCGAGGTCTTCGGGGCCGCCGAGGCCTTCGCGGTCGAGCATCGCGCGGTACGACGGAAGCTGGCCGTAGATCAGGAACGTCTTGGCGGCATTGGCGCGGGCTGCGTCGACGTCGTCGGTCACCCAAATGGGCATGCCGGCAACGACTTGCGGCTTGTCACGACCAGCGTTTGCGGCTGCTTCGCTGATCGTGGGCACGGTGAGCTCACTGAGGGTCTGCGCGCCGGTCATCCACGTGATCGTGCCGCCGCAGCGCTCACCAGCGAGCTGCAACATCTGCGGCCCGAGCGCTGCAAGGAGCACCGGAGATTCGGGGGCGTCGATTGCTAATTTCCCGCGGGCGGTGAGGGTCTCGCCGGCGAAGCTGACGGCGTCGCCGCGCACGAGTGGCATCAGCGCTTCGAGGTATTCGCGAGCGTGGCGGACCGGCTTGTCGAACGAGTGGCCCCACATGCCTTCGACCACCGGCTTGTGGGAGAGGCCGATGCCGAGGGTAAAACGGCCGCCAGTGAGCATGCTCGCGGTTTGCGCCTGCTCGGCCATGACCATTGGGTGGCGGGGGTAGGTCGGGACCACCGATGTGCCGAAGCGGATATTCGAGACCGTCTGTGCAGCGGCGCCGATGATGTTCATCGCCTCAGCCTGTTGCACGATCTGCGGGAGCCAGTAGGTGTGGAATCCTGCCTCGGCCGACGCTGCTGCGTCCGCCACAATCGAGTTAAATCCGCCGCTACTCGCGACGCCTGAGAAAATTCCGATGTCCATCTGGCAAGCATGACCGCGCCGCGCCGCCAGCAGTGCATCGAAGCCGTTGCGGAGCACCGCCTGGCGTCGAAGTAGCCGACCGCTCGACTGTCAGGATGGGCTGATGGAGATTGTCGATTACACCGCCGTCGAACTGGCCGACCTACTCGCATCACGAGAACTGTCGGCGCGTGACGTGATGACCGCGCACCTCGACCGGATCGATCAGATCAACCCTCAGGTCAACGCCATCGTGTCGATGCGCGACCGTGCCGACGTGCTTGCCGATGCCGACGCGGCCGACGCCCAGAAACCGACGGGGCCGCTGCACGGCCTGCCGGTGGCAGTGAAGGACTTGGAAGACGTTGCTGGGCTTCCGACACGGTCGGGTTCGCTGGTGACGAGCACCCGGCCAGCAGCGGCTGACGGGTTCATCGCAGCGCAACTCCGTGCCGCCGGGGCGATCATCGTCGGTAAAACCAACACGCCCGAGTTCGGGACTGGCTCGCACACGTTCAACGAAGTGTTCGGTGTGACTCGCAACCCGTGGGATCTGTCGAAGTCGGCAGGCGGTAGCAGTGGTGGCGCAGCGGCAGCCCTCGCCAGCCGGATGTTGCCCATCGCCGACGGCAGCGACCTCGGTGGCTCGCTCCGCAACCCCGCAGCCTTCTGCAACGTGGTCGGTCTCCGACCGACAATCGGGCGAGTGGCTCTGTCGGCCGCGACGTCGGCTTCCACCCACCTGGTGCGGTTGAGCGTGCGCGGTCCAATGGGGCGAACCGTGGCCGATACGGCGCTACTCCTCAGTGCGCTCGCCGGGCCCCGGGCCGACGACCCGCTGTCGCTTGCTGACGACCCGGCGACCTTCCGGGCTCCGCTGCCGACAACGACCTCGGCGCGCCTGGCGTGGGGCGGCAACCTCGGATTGTTCACTGCTGAAGCCGAGGTTCTCGATATCTGCCGCA
>CAWUXP010000268.1:0-5481 GCA_963926495.1 Candidatus Ilumatobacter herschelensis | reverse complement strand
TGGCACCGAGATGGTGATGCCTGGTGACAACGTTGAGATCACGGTGCAGTTGGGTAAGCCGATTGCTATGGACGAAGGTCTCCGTTTCGCTATTCGTGAAGGTGGCCGCACTGTTGGTGCCGGCCGCGTCACCAAGATCCTTAAGTAAGCAATTTCTGACGACGACGGTCGGCTCGGTTTATCCGAGCCGACCGCTGTGTTGGCATCACCCGTCGCCCACGCGACGAACACGAAAGCGAGCCAGACATGGCCAAGAATGACAAGCGGGTCAAAGTGACCCTTGAATGCACTGAGTGCAAAGAGCGCAACTACATCACGATGAAGAGCAAGGTCAATGACCGTGAGCGCCTCGAGATGAACAAGTACTGCTCGCGTGAGCGCAAGCACACTCTCCATAAGGAGACTCGCTGAAATCATGTTGAGGGCGAGTTGGTGGCATTCGTTGCCGACCCGGCCTCACCGGTTGCGCTGGTACCCTGGCGCGTCCAACCGAGGGCAGTAGCTCAATTGGCAGAGCACCGGTCTCCAAAACCGACGGTTGTGGGTTCAAGTCCCTCCTGCCCTGCAACTTTCACCGGGACTCCGGTGATGACCAAACAACTCGAACACGAGAGAACGTAGCGACAACGTGTCACTTGATGATCTGAACCGTGAGCAGAAGCGACAGCTTCGCAAAATGGGTGCCCTCGATGACGAGGGCAAGGCCACGCGCGCCCAGCGCCAGCAGCCGAAGAAAAATCAAGATCGCGTTGGCGCCCGTCAATACTTGCGTGAAGTGCGCGAGGAAATGCGCAAGGTTGCCTGGCCGAAGCGTCCCGAGGTCACCCGCTATTCCATCGTCGTCGTCATCACCGTTGTGTTCTACACGGCACTTGTCGGCGGATTCGACTACCTGTTCGGGCAAGTGTCCGAGTGGTTCTACCGAGCATCATGAGTGACGAGATGACAGACCACAACATGCCCCAAAGCACAACTGACGACAACGAACCCATCGGGACCGACGCGCTTGCAGCGCTCGACGCCGAACTTAACTCGGCGCTCGGTGCCGCCAGTACATCTGCAGCCGATCTCGAAGGTGCCGCCGAGCTACTCGCTGCCGACGCCGAGGCCATCAACTCTCCGGCCGACTTGCTTCCCTCGGGCGACGCTGACGTCCTCGCCGACGCTGAGACCGAAGCCTCGATCGGCGGCGCTGTCAGCGCCGACGCTGTGCTCCCAACCGGCGATGCTGACGTCACAGCTGAGCCTGACGATGTTGCTGGTGAACCGCTTACCGACGATTCAGACACCGCAACCGATGAGGTTGCCGCAGTCGAAGAAGAGGTCGACGAGGAACCGTACGATGATCCGCTGCTCCGTCCGGGTCAGTGGTACGTGGTCCACACCCAGTCGGGCTACGAGAAGAAGGTCACGGCGAACCTCAACGCTCGCATTCAGTCCATGAACATGGAAGACAAGATCTACGAGATTGTCATCCCCATGGAAGAAGTCGACGAGTTCAAGAACGGCAAAAAGCAAACCGTCTTGAAGAAGGTCTTCCCGGGGTACCTGCTGGTGCGTTGCCAGATGGACGACGAGTCGTGGTACTGCGTCCGCAATACGCCGGGCATCACCGGCTTCGTTGGCCAGGCGGTCAAGGGCCAGAAGCCCACGCCGCTCTCGCGTCGCGAGGTCAAGACCTTCCTGTCCCCGAAGACCAATGCCCAAGCTGACGGACCGCGTCGCAAGGCCAAGCTCGACTACGAAGAAGGTGAGAGCGTCCGTGTGAAGGAAGGCCCATTCGCCGACTTCACTGGCGAAATCGCCGAAATCAACGCCGACCACCTCAAGCTCAAGGTCCTCGTCAACATCTTTGGTCGTGAGACCCTGGTGGAGATGGACTTCAGCCAAGTTGCGAAGCTCTAGCTAGTCGCCAAGCTCTGATCAGCGTCGTTCGCTGACTGACACTGAATAGAAACCCTCGAGAGAAGAAATCACATGGCCAAGAAAAAAATCCTCACCGTCGTCAAGATCCAAATCGAAGCTGGCAAGGCGAGCCCTGCCCCGCCGGTCGGTACCGCGCTCGGGCCGCACGGCATCGCGATCATGGACTTCGTCAAGGCGTATAACGCCCAGACCGAGGCCCAGGCCGGCACCGTGGTGCCGACTGAGATCACGATCTACGACGATCGTACGTTCACGTTCGTTCTGAAGACGCCGCCCACCTCGACGTTGATTCGCGAGAAGGCTGGCCTCACCAAAGCTTCGACCAATCCGGGCTCGGAAATCGCCGGCAACATCACTGAGGCTCAGGTCGAAGAGATCGCCACGATCAAAATGCCTGACCTCAATGCGAACGACATGGAAGCCGCCAAGCTCCAAGTTCGTGGCACCGCACGCTCCATGGGGATTACCGTCAGCTGACGCTGCCGGGGCGACTCTCGTCGCCTCACTCGACTCCGTCGAGAATGATCCTTTCTCCGGCTGACACCGGAATGCCCTCACGGGCATGCGGGGCATTGCGTATGGGGTCAGGCCCCTTTCGCAACTCTGCACTGAACAACCACACACAGTCTCGACCGGCATGACCTCGACCGGCGGACTTACTACTGAGGGAGACATACATGTCAGGCAAGAAATTTCTCGACGCATCGAAGAAGTTCGATCGTGAAACGATGTACACCCCGTCAGACGCAGTGCGTCTGGCAAAGGAGACCGCAACGGCCAAGTTTGACGAATCTGTCGATGTGTCGTTCCGTCTCGGGATCGACCCCCGTAAGGCCGAGCAAATGGTGCGCGGCACCGTCGCACTTCCACAGGGAACCGGCAAGGACGTCCGCGTCGCCGTGTTTGCCTCGGGCGAAGCAGCTGACGCGGCTCGCGAAGCTGGTGCCGACATCGTGGGCGCCGACGACCTGTTCGAACAGATCGAAGGCGGCATGATGGACTTCGA
This sequence comes from Candidatus Ilumatobacter herschelensis, assembly GCA_963926495.1. GTDB lineage: Bacteria > Actinomycetota > Acidimicrobiia > Acidimicrobiales > Ilumatobacteraceae > Ilumatobacter_A > Ilumatobacter_A herschelensis. Next base: position 2,549 of record CAWUXP010000268.1, on the reverse strand, counting down.
TCTTGTCATAGCAGCACCAGACATGATGCCGCTCGTTGGCCGCCTCGGCCGCACGCTCGGCCCCCGTGGCCTGATGCCGAACCCAAAAACCGGCACTGTCACCCCCGACGTGGCCAAGGCCGTCACCGAGTTCAAGGGCGGCAAGGTCGAATACCGCACCGACCGTTATGGCAACGTGCAGCTCACCGTCGGTAAGGTCAGCTTCACCCCAGAAGCATTGGCCGAGAATTTCTTCGCAGTGATCGAAGAGGTCCAGCGCGCGAAGCCTGCTTCGGCCAAGGGTCGTTACATCCAGAAGATCACCGTTTCGTCGACGATGGGCCCCGGCGTCAACGTGGACATCCAGCGCCTCAAGCCGGTGCTAGCCGGCGAAGGCTGATTCAGCCTCTCGGCCTCAATGTGGGGCTGTGCACCACGTCGAAGAACTGAACGAACGCCCGCACTTTGGTGCGGGCGTTCGTCGTTTTCGAATCGAGGCAACCGCTGCGGACAAGTTTCGTTCAGCAATAACCGTCGCTGCGTCTTTCCAATACGTCAGCGAGTTAGCCCTGCGGCGGGGCCCAGCTGTTGGGTTCCTGGATGTTGGGTAATGGAGGCATCATCGGGCTGGGCTGCGGGATCATCGAAGGCTGCGAAATGACGACCGTGACGATGTGGTTGCCTCCGTGGCGCTTCTTGCAGAGCACCCATTCCCGGGTGCTGACCACGCAGGCGCGTGTGGAAGGGCCGCGCGCGCCGTATCATCAGGGACTGTAAATAGGTCGCTCGCCAGAGACCGTTGGTCTGATCGTCAGCTATGGCAGTCAGGTAATGGAGTTTGCTCCGCCAACCGAGGTGTATATCCCTGAGAAACGGCTCGAGATTTCGTCTCGCTGGTCGCTCCTTGGTGGTGTTCGCTGAAGATCGCGAGCACCCCGAGTTGAGCGAGAGGAGGAAAACACACATGACAGAAGCAAACGCACCGCGGCCTGACAAGGTCGCAAAGGTAGAGGAAATCAGTGCAAAGCTCAAAGGAGCCCGCGCAGTGTTCGTCACCGAGTACCGCGGCATGTCGGTCAGCCAGATGGCAGACCTTCGTACCCCGCTGCGCGCTGTTGGCGCTGAGCACAAGGTGTACAAAAACACCCTGGCAAAGCTCGCCGCTACCAACGCCGGTCTCGACGGCCTCAATGATCACCTGATCGGTCCGACCGCGCTGACCTTCGCCACCGAGGATTCGGTTGGCGCAGCAAAGGCGCTGGTCGACGCTGCCAAGGCAAACCCGCTGCTGGTCATCAAGGGGGGCATGCTCGGCGACGCGCCGATGTCCGCCGATGATGTCAGAGCACTGGCAAGCCTGCCGTCGCGCGAAGAGTTGCTGGCGAATCTCGCTGGCGCATTCCAAGCACCGCTGGTCAAAACCGCACGGCTGCTCAACGCACTGCCGAACAAGTTCGCGTTCGGACTCTCTGCTCTCATCGAGAAGCAGGAAGCCGAAGCCTGAACACCTCATATTTCTGGGGTCGAACGGCCCCGCACTGAAACTGATCGAAAAGAGAGAACAACATGACTAACGAAGAAATCCTCGACGCCATCGGCGCCAAGACTGTCATCGAGCTCAAAGAGCTCCTCGACGCCTTCGAAGAGAAGTTTGACGTCACTGCTGCTGCCCCCGTGGCAGTCGCTGCTGCCGCACCCGCGGGTGGGGCCGAAGCAGCCGAAGAGAAGGACGAATTTGACGTCATTCTCAACGGTGCCGGCGGACAGAAGATCCAGGTCGTCAAGGTCGTCAAGGACCTGCTCGGTGTCGGTCTCAAGGACGCCAAGGACATGGTCGATGGCGCCCCGAAGACCCTCCTCGAGAAGGTCAGCAAGGCTGACGCCGATGCCGCCAAGGCCAAGCTCGAAGAAGTTGGCGCTGACGTCGAAGTCAAATGATCATTTGCAGCGCTCTGCGCTGCTGATCTGAGTTCTTTCGAGAACTACCAGAGCCCAGATGTCGCCACACGGTGTGCATCTGGGCTCTGTCGCGTCCTGGGCGGGTGACGGAACCCACGCCTTCCGCTCGGCACAGGGTGCGCAAACCGCGAACTTCGGAGCGTCACTGCAGGTGATTCGGGCTCCGAGGGCATCAGGAGAAACACCTGCTCAAGGAGCAATCTCGTGGCAATACCGCGGAGGTACTTGACATTCCGACAGATGTTCTTTACGTTGACCCGCAATTCGTCGGTGACACTTTCAACATCGTCGATCCAGAAAAAGTACGCCCGCACCGCGAATTCAGGCTGTCTGCGGTTGATGTTGCTCGCCCCACGTGGATAGTCTGGAAGACTGCCGTGCGTTTCCTGTCCACCCACCCCTGCGCACAAAGGAAAAGAAGGCTTTCAGCAGTGGGCCGATCGAACGAGAGCGCTTGGCGCTGATTTCAGTTCCTTGCCGAGAGATGATCGTCCGTTCCGATCGTCGCTTGCTGCGGCGCACGGCTGATTCGACTTGATACTCCTTGTATCGCTTTCGGCTGGACCAGATTGGCATGGTGGGATAGTAGGGAGTTACTATCTCTCCCTATG
>CAWUXP010000267.1:0-8441 GCA_963926495.1 Candidatus Ilumatobacter herschelensis | reverse complement strand
AGATCAGACCATGATCAGACCGCAACAACCCAGCCAGATCGGCCAGCCCAGCCAGATCGGCAGCGCTCAACGGTTCCAGGGGAGGGAGGCGAGGTAGATCTGGGCCGCAGGATGCGGGTCCATCGGCGTCTCGTCCGACCGGACGTCCTGCAGGGGGCTGAGATGGTTCTGGCAGCCCCGGCACCAGTACAGAATCCGGCCATGTTGACCGAGTGGCTGGCTGTCGATGGTTTCGCCGCACCGCCGGCATCGCTGCCCGTTGCGCCCATAGACCGCCACGCCGCCACCTGCTCCGGGCACCGAGCACCGGTTCACGCGCTGCAGATTGGTTCGCAACATCGTGGCGGCGGTATTGACGATGCCAACCGCATCGTGCTCAGACAATGCGTCAACCCGAGCAAACGGGCTGATCTCTTGCGCCCACAGCACTTCGCACCGGTGAACGTTGCCGATGCCGCCCATCACGCGCTGATCGAGCAGAACCTCACCAATCTGCGCCGCACCGTCGCGGTACGACAAGAGCAAGTTGACAACGCCAGCGAGGTCGGTGTCAGGCTGGCAGAGATCGGGCCCGAGACGCCCCATGCCAGGATGGCGCCGCTTGTCAGGGACGCGATACGTCTCGACGGTCGGAGCGTTGAAACACACCGCGACCCAGTCATCGACTTCGATCGCCACAGCCATTTGCTGGTACGGCTTACGCCACTGCTCCCCTCCGCGATAGACATGCCACGAGCCGGTCAACCGAAGATGCGTATGTAAGACGACATTGTCGTCCCACACCATTTCGACGTGTTTACCGTGGCTCTCGATCCGTTCGAGCACTCGGCCAGCCTGGGGCGTTGGGCCGACAAGGCATGGAGCATCAAATCGAACCATGGGCTTACCCGCGAGCGCTGTTCTCAGCGCACTGGCAGTCCGGTGAAGCGCGTCTCCGTTTGTCATCCCGGTGGCCACAATACGCCACTTGACAGCCGAGTGGAGTAGCTCGTTCGTACTTCTTGTACGAGTTTGAGCGCTGCCCTACGGCAGCTTGCCGACATGGGCGAGGGCGAGACGGATCAGCCGGTCGTGGCCGCTGGTCATCTCCAGCACGACGTCGTCGCTCACTGCCTCCTCGGGGGTGAACCAATGGAGGTCGAGCGCCTCTTGCGTGGGCTCGCACTCGCCGTCGACCGGAACGACGTAGGCGAGGCTGACCGCATGGTGACGCGGGTCGTGAAAACCTGACACTGCAGGATCGGGGAAGTACTCGGCAACGGTGAACGGTGTCGGGTTGGCTGGCACTCGGGGAAGCGCCATGGGGCCGAGGTCCTTCTCGCAGTGACGCATCAGTGCTGCGCGGACCCGTTCGCCGTAGAGCACCCGTCCGCTCACGACCATTCGGCTGATCGATCCGCCAGCGCCCTGCCGGAGCAGCATGCCAACTTCTTCGACGTTACCTAACCCGTCAACGCGCACCGGCACGGCATCGACGTAGACAATCGGCATCCGCGACCGGACGAGTGCGAGCTCGTCCTCGGACAACCAGGCGTTGTCGGTCTTCGTGGCGGCGGCATCGATGTCAGTCACGTTCGAAATGATCTCACGGTTGCCCCTCCAGACAGAGGATCTCGGCTGACGTCACAGTCCATCGTTGCCGCTGTTCGGGGCAGGTGGACTTTCACGCGTGTGGAAGGCTCATCGGATGGACACCGACCGGAAGCGCTGGGACGAACGCTGGGCTGCAGCGCCTGATTTCATTGGGGCAACGCCGCCCGACGTCGTCAGTGCACATCCAGAACTACTCGACATCATTGCGACAGCCGGGCCGGCGCTCGACATTGCGTGCGGCCTCGGAGCGCAAGCGCTGTGGTTGGCTGCGCGAGGGCTGACCGTCACCGCAATCGATGTGTCATCAGTCGCGATCAATCGGCTGGCCAGCGCCGCCCAACAGCTTGGCCACCAACTCCAGGCCGAGGTCTGGGACACCGATGAAGGGCTGCCACCAGCATTGACCGACCTTGCGGTGATCGTGTGCCAGCGATATAGATCCCCGGCCCTCTACGGCGAGTTCGTGAGCCGCCTCCGTGTCGGCGGCGTACTCATCCTGTCGGTGCTATCAGCGGTCGGTCTTGAGGGTGAGCCCGGCGCGTTTCACGCCCCAGCCGGCGACCTGACCGACGCGTTCGATCGAGACGACGTTGACGTACTGCTCCACGAAGAGGCCAACGGCCAAGCGTCAATCGCGGTGCGTCGAGAGCGGTGACTCAGCTGACGTTGCCGAGGATCACGTCGCGCAGTGGTTCGGGTCCGACGAGACCTGCTTCGGTAGTCAGCAGGAAATCGATGAGTACCTCGGCGAATCGCTCTGGGTCTTCGACATGCGGGAAGTGACCGAGTCCCTCCATGATTTCAAGTCGACTTCGTTCGATCTCGGCATGCGCAGCGTGAGCGTGTTCGACCGGGATGATGCCGTCACGATCGCCCCACACGATGAGCGTCGGAACGCGTGCTGCCAGATACAGCCGATCGGAGGCATTGACCGTTTGCCCGCCAGGTTCGATCACGCCACGCATCGTGCGGACGAACGCGCTTCGATTCGGTGCGCCGGCGAGCGACGAATACGCCCGCCACATCTCGCCGAGGCGCTTGCTGCGGAACCCTCGGCGGCCAGCAAATTGACCCACGTTCGTTCCGAGTTCGACTATCGGCTTCGGAAAGCCAAACGGCATCAAGTACTCGAAACCGGGCAGCGTCAGCATTCTGAGCAGCCAACTGACCTCGCGCCCGAGCCCACCACTGCCGACGAGGACCAGCCGGTCAAGCAGCTCCGGATGTTGGTAGGCGAGTTGCATCGCCACTCCGCCTCCGAATGAGTGGCCAACGATGGTGACGGTCGGAACGTCGAGAACGGCGAGGAAATCGCGAAGACCGCTTGCGAAAGCGCCGAGGGAATAGTCACCGACCGGCTTGGCTGATTCGCCGTGCCCGAGCAAATCGGGGGCAATCACGTCGAACTGCTCGGCGAGCATGGGCAGAACGGCATCCCAGGTCTTGGAACTCCCGGCGAGCCCATGGATCAACAGGATGGTCTGCGTATCGTCCGTCGGATTCGTCGGCCCCATCCTCCGGTACCCGACGGCGTGGCCGTGGATCGATACGTGACGGAGCGGAGATCGCTTCATCTCTCCAGTATCGCCGATGCTGTGTCGAAAGACTGCAGCCTTTCGACCGTCCACCCAGGCTCAACATGTCCCACATGGTGGACCAGTTCCATATTGTGGACCGCGTCCTTTGACATTCTGTTAATGTCAGTCGATTCAACTGACGCCCGCTTCAGTCGGCGCGCATGCACAGAAGTGGAACACAGACAAATGGCGCTGGCACGACGACTCGATCAACTCGGTACAGAAACAGCGTTCGCTGTTTCTGCGGCAGCTGCCGACTGGGGCGCCAAGGGCAACCGGATCTACCCGTTCCACCTCGGCGACATCAACCTCGCCACCCCGGGCAACATCGTTGAAGCAATGAACGCAGCGATCGCTGACGGCAAGACCGGCTATTGCCCAGCCGCCGGTATTGCTCCGCTCCGCGAAGCGCTCGCTGCAAACATTGGTAGCGACCGAGGCATGTCGCTCACGCCTGAAAACATCGTCGTGCAGCCAGGCGGCAAGCCGGTGATCACCAAGTTCATCCAAACACTGATGAACCCGGGCGATGGCGTGCTCTATCCGAACCCCGGCTACCCGATCTACGAAAGCCAGGTCGAGTACTTCGGCGGCAAGGCCATGCCGTACCGCTACCACGAGACCCCTACGGGCTTTGGGATTGACCTTGACCAAATCCGCGAGCTTGCGGCGTCCGGCGCCAAGGCGATCATCTACAACAATCTGCAGAACCCACTCGGCTGTGAAAGCAGCCTGGAAGAGATGCAGGAAATTGCCGACATCGCAATCGAACACAACCTCTGGGTGCTGTCTGACGAGGCCTATTTCGAGATGCGGTACTCGGGTACCTCCACCTCGATTGCCTCGCTGCCCGGCATGGCCGAGCGCACGGTGATCTTGTACACCTTCTCCAAGAAATTCGCGATGACCGGCTGGCGGCTCGGCTGTGCAGCTGCACCAATCGAAGTCGCCCAGATGATCGCCAAGCTCAATACCAACGACGAGAGCTGCACCACTCACTTCGTGCAAGCCGCTGGCGTCGAGGCCATTGCGAACCCCGAGGGTGCCGCCCCGATGCTCGCCGAGTTGCAACGCCGCCGCGATGCCGCAGCCGCTGGCCTCGCGTCGATCGAAGGAATCACGTGCGCCACGCCCGAGTCGACCTTCTATCTCTTTCCTAATGCGACAGCTGCAATGGAGAAAATGGGCTTCGCCGACGTGGGTGAGTTCGCCACCGCTGCCTTACAGAACACCGGCGTATCGTTCTGCACCCGCCGCCACTTCGGCCGACCCCAGCCCGGCGAGACGCAGGAGTACATCCGCCTCGCGTACTCCGGCATCTCGGTCGAAGACATCACCGAGGGCCTCGGCAAACTCGCAGCATGGATCAATGCATGAGCAACCCGATCAACACCCCGCGCATCGTCGTCACCGGCCGGATCCCCGAGGCTGGCCTCAAGATTCTGCGCGCCATCGACGGCGCCGAGGTCTGGACCTGGGACGACGACGCGGTGATTCCGACCGACATTCGCAATGAGCAACTTGCCACTGCCGACATCGCCGTCACGTTGCTGACCGACCGTGTCGACGCTGCATTCCTCGACGCTGCACCGAATCTCAAGATGGTGGCCAACGTCGCAGTCGGCTACAACAACATCGACGTCGCAGCCTGCGCCGCCCGTGGTGTCGTGGTGTCGAACACACCTGGAGTCCTCACCGACGCCACCGCTGACCTCGCAATGGGCCTCCTGCTCATGATCACCCGCCGGCTCGGCGAAGGCGAACGGCTGATTCGATCCGAGGAACCTTGGCAGTGGGGAATGTTCATGATGCTGGGCACCGGTCTGCAGGGGCGCACGCTCGGCATCGTCGGCATGGGCGGCATCGGCGTCGCCATGGCTCGGCGCGCACGAGCGTTCGGGATGCGGATCATCTACAACAACCGCAAGAACGTCAACGCTGCGATCGAATCCGAACTTGACGCGACCCTCGTCAGCCTCAACGAACTGCTGGCCCAGAGCGACGTCGTTTCGCTCAACTGCCCGTACTCCGATGCGACGCATCATTTGATGAATGCCGAGACGCTGGCGCAGATGCAGCCGACTGCATTCCTGATCAACACCGCCCGCGGGCCGATCGTCGACGAAGCAGCACTCGTCGCTGCGCTCCAGAGCGGCACCATTGCCGGTGTCGGCCTTGACGTGTTCGAGAACGAACCCACCGTGCACCCGGGCTTACTCCAATGCAACAACGCCGTCCTGATTCCGCACCTCGGATCAGCAACCGTCGAAACGCGGGGCGCCATGGCGGCCACCGCCGCCAGCAATGTCGCTGACGTGGTCGCCGGCAGCTCGCCGCGTAACCCTGTCACGCTCTGACGCTCCGGTGACGCCCGTTCGGGGTGCGCCGTTGGCATGATGTGACCGTGAGCTTGAACGGGCCGGCGGCGGCACGCCTCTACGACCAGCATGTTGACGCCGTGTATTCCTATGCGGCGCGCCGTGTCGGCACAGATGCTGCGGTTGCCGTTGTTCGAGACGTATTTGAACACGCCCTCGGGCAGCAGGCGCGGCGTCCGGAAAAGACCAGCAACGACCTCGGTTGGCTGCTCGCGATCACGACCGCATTCCTGCGCCGCCACAGTGCAACAGAACGCGGGCGATTGCTGAACTGGACAGCAGAACACGCTGCCGGGTCAGGGTCGATGCCACGCGTCACCGATCCACTCCTCTCGTCAGACGCCGAGGACGCTGCCGTGGTCACTACGGCAAAGGTCATGGCTGCGGTCGCTGAACTCGAGCCCGAAGACCGTGACCTGCTGTTCCTCGTTGCCTGGGAGGGCTGCTCTCCAACGCTCGTCGCTGCGGCCACCGGGATTCCGCTGGGCAGCGTCCGGTCGCGGCTCAGCGCCGTGCGTAAAGAACTCCGTCTGCGTGTCGGCGACACCAACACGAGTGACGGAACCGATGTCAGTATCGAGCGCCCAACCGAACCGCTCGACGACCGAGCAGAGGACCTGTCGTGAACCCCGTTCAAATTGTTGAGGCTGCGCGGCCTGACGTCAGCCCGATGCATGCTGGCGAACAGCGTCACGTGCGCGAACTGCTCTTCGACGTCGCGATGCGTGCAGAGACCGGACACAAGCCGATGGAAGTCCGATCACCGAATACCCGCCGCTCCAATGCTCTTCGCCTCGCCGCACTCGGAATGCTCGGTGCCGTCGCAATCGGAGGTCTCGCCTTCTCAGCGTCGCGCGATACCGGTACCTCGCTCAACCAGGCGACACCCGACACCAGCCCAGCGCGAACAACCACGGTCACCACCGAGCCAGAGCGGGCCGTCATCGTCGAACCGCCACGCCCGACCACTGCTCCGACAACGACGACGATTCCGATCCCCGGATCAGCCGAATCACCGCTCCTCCTGCCACCTGAACGCACCCGGCTCGACGAGCTGACGGTCACCCCTATGCAGCTCGGCGGTTGGAACCTCATGCTGCGCGCCTCCGACCTGACCACCATCGGATTACGTGAAGCAGACGGTCTCAAGCCACCTGCGCCAGAACCACCCACGACCGAGGAAACCGGCGAGACGATCCCCACGGTCGCGCCGCGCGAGTTCGACGGCTTCACGATGTCGGAACCCGACGAGACAGGGGCCTACTTGGCCACAATCTCGTGCGGTTTGTTCACGGTCACAGAAGGTCCAGGGTTCCTGCCCTTCAGATTGGAACTCAACCGGCTCCTGCAGTCGATGTCAGTCACCAATGGGGTAATCGATGTCCCCCTACCTGAAAAATGGCAACTGATTTCAGAAGGTCCGAGCGTCAATGAGTTCACGTTTGGACTCCCTGTCACAATCGGCGGCGTCAACAGCGTTGTGACCCTCGCGCAGTTCCCGAACGGATCGATTGCCGGAGCGGCATACGGCGCCCGGCAGTACGTCCCTGAGACCTTCCGAGGCGAGCCGGCGTGGATTCATCGAAGTGTCGACGATCCCGGAGCCTTCGATCTCGTCGGCATGCTCGGCACGACCGCATTCAGGGTGAGCGCTCGCGACGTCACATTGGTCGAGCTGGAGTTCGTTCTCTCACAACTGCTGTCCGGTGACGTCGACGAGTGGATCAGACGGTTCGGCGCCTTGCCGATCGAGACTGATCCGGATATCCGGACCTGTTCGGCGCAGCCGTCGTTCAGCGTGTCCTAATGACAGCCAGCTTTCGAACCCAGCTGTCTCAAGGTGTGAGCAAATAATCGGTGATCTGCGCGTCTTCGGCACCGGCATCGGCAAAGTTGTCGTCAGTTCGTGCCCGCATGTAATCGCTCCAGCGGAACCCGACGTACTTTGCATCTCCGCCCAGCCCAGGGATCGGCTCGACCACCGCGTTGCGCGGCGGATTGAAGAAGTACGGGATGCTGTACCGGTCGCTGGTCGTCATCGGGATCACCCGGTGCACGGCTGCGCGGTACCGATCGTTGGTCCAGACCTGCATGGCATCGGCGAGGTTGACGACGATCGTGTCCGGCGTCGGCTCGATGTCAATCCAACTCCCATCGACGGCCTGCGCTTGCAGCCCACCTGTCATGTCCTGGAGCAGCAGGGTGAGGACGCCCGGGTCGGTGTGGTAGCCGAGCGCCGTCTCGCCGAGGTCGTGAAGACCGGCTCGCTCGACTTCCGGCACCGGATCACCAACCGGATAGTGATTCAGCCGAACAGAACTCGTCGTGCGGCTGCCGAGGCTGACGGTTGCATCGAGTTCGGACGCCGTAGCGAATGCCAGGGCACGGTGCACCAGTTCGTTGGCACGCACGGCGAGATCGCTGCAGGCGTCGTAGAACTCAACGAGGGTGCCGCGGAATGTGTCGGCGTCAGCAGGCCAACGGTTGTGCTGATCAGTCCGAGGGTCAGCAGGGTCGGTGAAGTCGAACACTTCTTTGCTGTCGCGCTTGCGCTTCGTCAACTCCCGATCAAAATACCCAAGCGGATTATCAGCATCGCGCATCACAGCCAACTTGCGCTCACGATCGCCGGCGAAAAACTGCTCGGTGACCGCCCACGTTCGTTCGATCAACCCCTCGAGCCCGTGTCCACTCAGCAAGAAGAAGCCGTGATCGATACATGCCTGATCAAGCTCGCTCAACATCGAATCGGTCGGCGCGGAGATGTCAACGGTTGGTACCAGATGGTCAGCCATATTGGAAGTCTCGCAGAGCACGCGTCCACGCCGAGAGGCCAGCGCTACTCCAAGACGTAAGAGGCCGCTCAAGAACTGTGCTGACGGGATGCGGAACG
>CAWUXP010000266.1:0-7487 GCA_963926495.1 Candidatus Ilumatobacter herschelensis | reverse complement strand
GTGCACGCCGTTTCCGGCCTTGCGGTGCGGGTAGTCGCGAAAGGCCAGGAGAGACGCCACATTGTGGCTCGCAACGAACCAGATATCGCCGCCGTTGCCACCGTCGCCACCGTTCGGGCCTCCGAACACAACGGGCCCTTCGCGGCGGAAGCTGATGCAGCCTGCTCCGCCATCGCCCGCCTTAACGTTCAATTGGCATTCGTCGACGAACTGGGACATCTGCATGAGGCTAACGCCGTACGATGCGGGCGATGGATGACTTGCCGTACCTCGATTCGGCTGATGAGCGGGCCGACCGTTGGACGTCGACCATGGCGGGCCACGATCGAGACGACATTGTTCTCGCTCACGCCGACTCCAGAGGAGAAATCGGCACGACCAAGATTATCACACGCGAAGAACGTGAAAGCCGTGAAGCTGCGACACTCGCAGAGTACGCAACACGCGCGCACGGCGCTGGCAACCGAGCGATCGAAGAAGCCCCCGACCCGCATCGCACCTGCTTCGAACGTGACCGCGACCGCATTCTTCACGACACTTCGTTTCGCCGACTTGCCGGTAAGACGCAGGTCTTCGTCTTCCCAGAAGATCATCAGCGCACCAGGATGACCCACGCGCTCGAAGTGACTCAGGTTGCACGATCGGTTGCGCAGGCACTCGGCCTCAACATCGCCCTCGCCGAGGCGATGGCGATCGGGCACGACTGCGGCCACGGTCCTGGCGGCCATGCCAGCGAAGATGCGCTGTCGCCATATCTGGTCGGCGGGTTCGACCACGCCCCGTGGGGCGCTGATGTCACGCTGCAGCCGCTTAACCTCTGCGCCGAGACGCTCGACGGCATCCGCAACCACTCCTGGAGTCTTCCAGCGCCGCAAACACCAGAAGGCGAAGTGGTCTCGTGGGCCGACCGCATAGCGTATGTCTGTCACGACTTCGAAGACGCCGTCGCGACGGGCATCGTCACCGAAGACATGCTCCCCGAAATTGTGGCCGAGCGATGCGGACGTGACCGGTCGTCACAGCTCGGCGCCTTTGTCCGAGCGATGATCATGGCTGCCGTTACATCGGGCCGCGTCGGCATGATGCCCGACGTCGCCGAGGCACTTACTGCCTTTCGCAAGTTCAACTACGAGCACATCTACCTGCGGCCAGCGAGTACCCGCCAGGCCAACTCGGTCATCGCACTGCTGCGGGCGCTAGTCGAACACTACGCCGACCGACCGCATTCGCTTCCACTCCAGACCACCCAGGCAGTACTTGGCACCGAAGTCGATTTGCGCCACATCGACGCTGGCAGCGAAGAAGCGCTCAAAGCATCGGTTGCCTACGTGGCCGGAATGACGGACCGCTACGCCTGCCAGCAGGGCATCACACAGTTGAACTGGGATCCCGCGAAGCTGCCGTTCGCGATCGGCATGTCAGCGTAGGTACACCGCCCGGATACCGAGGCCCATAATGAAGAGCGAGCCAAAGCCGTACAGCAGGTATTGCTTGTCTTTGATGAATGGGCTCGTGCGATAGCTGTAGAGAATGCCGACCGCAACGATTGTTGTGAATCCGTACAACGCGTGGAAGTCATCGAGTTCGAGCTGGTACCGGTTGACGAGCAGCACACCGACGATCGCCGCGGCAAACGCCGAGATCTGAGCGATCCCGATCGCCCACCACATCGCTGCTCGGCGCAGGCTCGGCACATACTGCGCCGCGAGCGCCCAGCAACCGACCAGTGCATTACTGACGATCAGGAACCATCCGAGCTGCGTGTGGAGGTCTTGGAGGGCCTGCATTAGCTCGGGTTCGCGCAGTTCGGGCCGCCGATGAGCTGCACGACCGGCGAATCGTCCGCGAGACCGGCAACGAACCCTCGCAAGTTGTCATTGACGACGAAGTTGGGGGGTACGAAGTCGTCGGATGGATAGATCATGAGGCCGGGATACGTGAATTCAACTTCGATGATCGGGGTGCCCAGTCCAACACCTTCGACGGTCAGCAGACCAGCGGGCGTTGCGTCAACCTGCGTGACGCCGACGCCGTCGTAGCGGTACTGGCCGTAGGTAAAGGAAAAGAAATGACGACGCCCTTGCAGCACCTTCGACACATCGCCGAACGTGAGCTGCAAACCGCCCCACGAAACAATGCGTAGCTCGCTCCCTGAGCAGGCGCTGATCTCGAACGGGTCAACCCAGCCGGTGTCGCCGGTCGGCGCCCCGATGAACGAACTCAGGTAGGCAATGACGCCTTCCGGCTCGCCGGTGAACCCAGCGGCGCCGATTCCGTCGTCGCTGAGCCGAAGGGCCTCGACGATCGGGTCGAGTTCCGGCAAGGTCTCGAGCGGAACCGTCGGCGCGATCAGCGCCGTCGTCGTGGTTTCCTGCGACGTCGTCGTCGCGGCCGAGAAGGTGGCCGTCGTGTCTTGCACGAGCCCAGGTGCGCTAGACGCGTCCGTGGTCAGCGATATGCCCGTGGTCGTCGTCGTTGGCAACAGGGTCAACTTAGTCGTGGTGGTCTGCGCCGCATTGCCGTCTGCATCGCCACCACACGCGGCGAATGCAACGCATGCAAACAGGACGAGACCGATTCGTTTCATTGCCACATCTTGTCTGCCTCGAGGGTCTGATTGGTGGAGGTCAGCCGAAGAGCCAGCCGCGCTGCATCGGCGGTGCGACGCCGCGCTCGATGTACGACTCGAATCCGAACATGGCAGCGAACGCCTCCGGTGGCATTTCGAGGAAAAACGACTGGTCGCTGATCTGGCTCCGATGACATGAGATCGCCGCTCGTTTCCGGTCGACGTAGCCGGTGACATCGACTTCGAGGGTCAGCTCGGCTTCGGGCATACCGAATGGGTTGCCATCGTCAGCCGGGCCGGCCGGATCGAACGGTTCGCCGTCGACGTCGCCCTGCGGCAGCGTCATTCCTGACTCCATCGCCTGCTGCATCATTGCGACAACTCGGTCGCGATTCATCGTGGCCTCGAAAAGCCGAATGCTGCTGCCTTCCCGAGCAAGGAGATCGGCCGCCGCGTTGCCAACTTCGTGCACCTTGATGTGGTCCGGATGGCCGTAGTTGCCGTGCCAGTCGTACGTGGTGACGACATCGGCGTCTTCTTCGCGGAGCACGGCCGCCAGGCGTTCCGCGGCTGCATCGAGGTTGGCGCGCAAAAAGCTCTCAGGGTCGCTGTTCTGGTCCCAACCGGTCATGCCCGAATCCTTGTATCCGAGGAAGACAACGCGGTGAGCCCCGAGAGCCTCAATCGATGCCTCGGTCTCTTTGCGTCGGCGATCAACGAGAGTCTCACCGTGGTCGAGATCGTCGGGCACTTCGCCATAATCGCCGTTTGTTGCAACGACGAGCACAACCCGGTGCCCTTCGGCGGCGGCACGCGCCATTGCCCCGCCGGTGGCGATGGCCTCGTCGTCGGGGTGGGCGTGAAAACAGACGAGGGTCGACATCGGCGTCAGTGTCGCAGTGTCACGCCGTCAGCGCGACATCCAGAGTGTGATCATTCGGCATGCCGTACCGCCCCCGACTCGATGAGTTGGCCGATCCGAGCAGCGTCGACACCCCAGTCGGCAAGCACATCCCGCGTGTGTTGGCCAGCATGCGCCGGAAGCTGCGTGACCTCGGACGTAGTTCGGCTAAACCGCGGTGCCGGTGCCGGCTGCATGATGCCGCCGAGTTCAATAAAGGTTTCCCGCTCGACGTTGTGGGGATGCTGCGCAGCTTCGGACATGGTAAGGACCGGTGCGAAACAGACGTCGGTCATCTCCATCAGCTCGCACCATTCGTCACAGGTCTTCGTCTTGAACAGTTCGGCGATCCGGACCTTGAGTTCGGGCCATTGCGTGGCGTCCATCTGGCGGGCGAACTGGTCGTCGCCTTCGAGGCCTGTGAGCCGCATCAATTCGGCGTAGAACTGCGGTTCGATCGAACCAATCGAGATGTACCGGCCGTCAGAGCATTCGTACACGTCATAGAAGTGAGCGCCAGTATCGAGCAGGTTCGTGCCTGGGTTCTGCTCGTCGAAGATGCCAGCAGCCTTCATCGACCAGAACATCGTCATCAGTACCGCAGTGCCGTCGACCATTGCCGTGTCGACCACTTGGCCCGCGCCGCTGGTCTGGGCTTCGAGCAACGCTGCCACAACTCCGAGCGCAAGGAACATCCCCCCGCCGCCGAAGTCGCCGACCATATTGAGTGGCGGGACCGGGGCTTCACCGGCCCGACCGAAGTGAGCAAGTGCCCCGGCGAGCGAGATGTAGTTGATGTCGTGGCCGGCGGCTTGGGCATATGGCCCGTCTTGACCCCAACCGGTCATCCGACCGAAAACCAACTTCGGGTTGCGTTCGAGGCAGACGTCCGGCCCAACTCCAAGGCGTTCCATGACGCCCGGACGGAACCCTTCGATCAGGCCATCAGCTGACTCGATCAGGTCGAGCAATGTGGCGACACCGTCAGGGTGCTTCAGATCGATCGCAATGTTCCGTCGGCCGCGCAGGCTGACATCACCTGCGGGCTTGTCCGGCGTCGGTCCGCGGACTGCACCGGCGCGTTCGACCCGGATGACCTCGGCCCCGAGGTCTGACAGGAGCATGGCCGCGAACGGACCCGGCCCGATGCCAGCTATTTCGATGATGCGCTTTCCTGCGAGTGGTCCCATGGTGGTCTCCTTCAGACTTCGTTACTGATGTTGCTAATACGAATGTGGCCTGCGATGGCTTCAACGAGAATCGGCGCAAGCGGCGCTGGGAGATCGTGGCCCATGTCGGAGAGCAGCAGGTAGCGAGAACCATCGATTAGTTCGGCTGTCCGTTCACCTCCCGATGGCGAGATCAACTCATCGTCACGCCCGTGGATCACCAAGGTGGGCACGTCGAGCTGCTGGAGCCGTTTACTCCGGTCGCCCGTTGCGTATATCGCCGCGAGCTGACGGGCGAAACCCTCCGGATAGAAGATGCGGTCGAACTGACGCGCCGCGCGATCGCGAGTCACCTTCTCCGAGAAGTGCTTCTTCGACAGCCAGACCTTCGCGCT
Organism: Candidatus Ilumatobacter herschelensis; assembly: GCA_963926495.1. Lineage (GTDB taxonomy): Bacteria > Actinomycetota > Acidimicrobiia > Acidimicrobiales > Ilumatobacteraceae > Ilumatobacter_A > Ilumatobacter_A herschelensis. Next base: position 2,453 of record CAWUXP010000266.1, on the reverse strand, counting down.
GATGGAGTCGTTGATGTAAGCCTCTCGTTCGATCGAAGGTGGCGCGAGTAATGCCGTGCGCGCCTCGACCGACGGCTGGCCGTAATCGGGATGGCCCGGGCTGCTCATGATTGAGCAGAGGCTGAGTACCCGGTCGGGATGTTCGATCGCCATCATCTGCACGATCATTCCGCCCATCGACACACCCGCTATGTGCGCTCGGTCGATGCCGAGGTATGTCAGCAGGCCCATGCCGTCAGCCGCCATTGCGCTGAGTGTGTACGGGACGTCCACCGACTCGCCCGCAATGATCGCCTGCAATACCTTCATCGGCTGCACGTGTTGACCATCGAGCTTGGTCGAGAGGCCGACATCACGATTGTCATAGATGATGACGTACAGGCCCTGAGCCACGAGCCCCTCAATCAGTTCGGTCTCCCAGACGATCATCTGACTCGTGTAACCGTTGACGAGCAGCAGGGTCGGGTTACCCGGATCACCGAAGGTCTCGAACTCCAATTCGATGGCAGGTTCGTCGGCAAGGGCGGACAAGACGGCGCGTGGCATGGTCGCAGTGTTGCAGAGCGCACTGGCCGGGAAACAAGCGGGCACTGGGTACTTTTATTGCGTGTCAGAAACGCGACGTGTGCATGCCCCCGGCCGAGTCAACTTGATCGGAGAGCACACCGACTACACGAATGGCCTCGTGTTCCCGATGGCAATCGACCGGGGAACGACGCTCACGTACACCGCAACAGGCAACTCGATCCAGCTGACGTCAGGCGACGTGGCCGGCCGGCTCGACATCCCCGTTCCGTTCACTGGTTCTGCCGCCGAGGTGACCCCTGACTGGGGTGCCTACGTGGCGGCCATGGCCGCCGAACTCGGTGCCACGACTGGGTTGCGCGGACATCTCGTATCCGACATTCCCGCGGGCGCCGGGCTGTCGTCGAGCGCTGCACTCGAATGCGTTGTCGGCCTCGCCCTCGGCTTTGACGGAACACCACTTGAACTCGCACAAGGCGCACAACGCGCCGAGCATGCAGCAACGGGTGTACCGACCGGGATCATGGATCAGCTCTCCATCGCTAGCGGAGTCGCCGGGCACGCCACACTGATTGACTGCCACAGCCTCAAAGTCACCCCCCATCTGATTCCCGACGACATCGACATCGTGGTCAAATTCATCGCCCACCGCCGGCTCGTCGGCTCGGCCTACGCCAATCGAGTTGCTGAATGCGCACGCGCCGAGGCCGATATCGGGCCACTGCGGCTCGCTACGCCTGACGACGTCGCTCGCGTCACCGACCCGACCGCCCAACGACGGGCCCGCCACGTCATCGCCGAGAACCTGCGGGTTCTAGAATTCGCCACTGAACTGGCTGCGGGTAATTACGTCGCCGCTGGTCAGATCATGGTTGACGGGCACGCCAGCCTGCGCGACGACTTCGACACGTCGACCGACGAAATGGACGCTGCAGTCGGTGCGCTCAACGCACTCCCGGGCGTGTTCGGAACACGGATGACCGGGGGCGGATTCGGCGGATGCATCGTTGCGATCTGCAAGCCGGGCGCCATTGCCGATGGCTGGGTTGTCAAGCCCTCAGCCGGCGCCCGCCACGTCGCGTAGCGCATCGCCCAAACGCCCGATCGCTCCGGGGGTCCTGCTCCCCCACCAGAACAGATCTTGCCCATCCACGCGCGCAACCACACTCGTCGGGAACGCCGCACGGAGTTCGTCGAGGTGGGCGTCGGTGAACGCGTACGGCTCCGACGGCACAGCAACGACGTCGGGTGCAACGACGTCGCCGAGTTGCACCTCCGGATACGCCGTGGCCGCATCGTCGGTCACCATGCGACAGCCGAGATGGGCCAGGAGCGACCCGCCGTACGTGGCCGCTGAGATACTCATCCACGGACGCCGCCAAATCGGGACGAAGATCGACAGGCCCAGCGGCGCACATTCTGGCAGCCGATCAACCACATTTGCGCCGCCGACGAGCGCAGAGAATTCCACCACAACGGTCATTGCCGACACCACGTCGGTGACGTCACTGATGAAAAGTTCGATGCCTGCCGCCTCGAGCGCTTCGGCGTCTTCACGTCGATTCTCTTCTTTGTCAAGCACGACAAGGTCTGGCGCGAGCGCGACAATCGCTGCGATATCGGGGTTCTTGGTCCCACCGACGTGCACGATGTCTGGCTGCTCACAGAACTTCGTACACGCGACAACGTCAGCTCCGAGACCAAGCAGTGTTTCGGTGCACGACGGGACCAAGCTGACGATCCGGGGTGATCGCGACACGTCAGCTACCGAGCAGCTTGTCTTTCTGGGACTGGAATTCTTCGCGCGACAGCGTGCCCCGCTCGAACATGCCTTCGAGCTTCTCGAGCTGCGTGGCCACGTCGGTCGTCGAGCTGCCGGTGTTCACGGTGAATCGCCGCTTTTCGTTCTCTTCCATCTGCGAGTGAAT